>JBKJRX010000254.1:0-6545 GCA_046593155.1 Lacunisphaera sp. | reverse complement strand
GAAAAACCGTTCGACTTGCATGTCTTAACCACGCCGCCAGCGTTCATTCTGAGCCAGGATCAAACTCTCCGAAAAAAGAGAGTCACGAATCCTAGTGATTCATGAACTACTTATTGGGGCGAACCCGAAGGCTCGCCCCGTATTAACTTGGAATATATGTTGATTGGGGGTCCCAATCAATCGCACAAAGTAAATTTCAAAGAACTACTCCCGCTAGGGGAAAGATTTCCAAGAGAACATTCGCATTTTACTCCGTCAATCCTTTTCCCGAAAAAATCGAAAAAAGTTTTGGGAAGGAACACTGTTTTCTTGATCCCATCGTTCGCCTCGCCCGCGTTTCGCGCGAGGTGTGGAACGAAAGGAACGCGGAACATGAGAATTGCATTTTCTTAATCAAGACCTTTTTGGATATAAAAACCAATGCTATCATTTACCATTAATCAATAGATACTTAAGATTCATTTAAAGCGGTGTTCGACGGAAGAGAGCAACTAGCGGTGAAAGCCAATATTCGGGAACGCCTCACTAAGTTCTATGTATCTATATTAGTGATACATCATACCTGCCGGGCGGTTTTGCGACAGCCCGATTCATCCGATCCAGACCCTGAGTCAAACAGGCGCTAAAGCGTCTCTTAAAGCCTGCCGCGCAATGCCTCCTCGGGACCTGGAGATAACGCGAAGAAGCAAAGTGTTAACACGCTGCAATCAACCGACCCAGGGGGGATTGCTAAAAACACTCTGAGAGAGCGATTCCGAATTTTGCTAGTAAATACATAATTTGAGGCCTTTTCTCCTGATTTCTTCGAGAAAAGACGCATATTTACACAATCCCAGCCTTCCCGGAATTCAATAGTTGCTAAGCTCACTTAAAGATCTTTGAACGCGGGCTTCAAGAATAGCACTAACCTGTGCCGATATTAACTCAACGAAGGCGAATGCTTGGACCTAAAACAAATTAAGCAGATCATCGATTTGATGAAGCGCTCAGAACTCAGTGAGTTCGAGTTCGAAGAGGAAGGTTTTAAAATTAAGATTAAACGGGGTTCGGGTGGCCAGCCCATCATAAGTTCCACGCTCCACTCGGCGCACCCCTTCCCTGCCGCTAGCGCCCCGACCGAGGCCGCGGTTCCCGGGTCTACCCGGACGGCATCACTTCCTGTGGCAGGAAGTGATGAAATCGGGTTCGCCTATGTAAAATCACCTATGGTGGGCACCTTTTATCGTTCCCCTTCGCCTGAAAATCCGGCTTTCATCGATGTTAACGCCAAGGTGGAGGAGAAGACTGTGGTCTGCATCATCGAGGCCATGAAAATCATGAATGAGATTCAGGCGGAGACCAAGGGCACTATAGTCGAGCTCTTGGTGGAGAACGGCCAACCGGTCGAATACGGCCAGCGCCTCTTCAAGGTTAAGCTCAGCTAACCGACTATCTTCTCCGCCGGGCAGGTTTCTGTCCGGCTTAATTTTTCTACCAGTATGATTCAAAAGGTTCTCATCGCCAACCGCGGTGAAATCGCGCTCCGGATCATTCGCGCCTGTCGCGAAATGGGCATTAAAACCTTGGCCGTCTATTCCGAGGCCGACGTCCAGTCGCTTCACGTGCAACTCGCCGACGAGGCTATCTGCATCGGAGGACCAAAAAGTTCCGACAGCTACTTGCGCGCCGATCGCATCATCAGCGCCGCAGAAATCGCTGACGTGGATGCGATCCATCCAGGCTACGGTTTTCTCTCCGAGAACGCAAAATTCGCGGAGCAGTGCGAGTCATGTAATATAAAGTTCATCGGCCCGAAATCGAAAAGCATCCGTATCATGGGCGACAAGGCCGTCGCCAAGGACACCGTGCGCAAGGCCGGCGTAATCACCGTGCCGGGCTCCGATGGCCCGATCGACAACGAAACCGAGGCGGTCAAAACAGCGCGCAAGATAGGTTATCCCGTCATCATCAAGGCGGTGGCCGGCGGCGGCGGCCGTGGCATGCGCATCGCTCACAATGATGTCTCCTTTGCGAAGGAGTTTCACGTGGCACGCAATGAGGCTGAAAAAGCTTTCGGCAATGGATCCGTCTATATCGAGAAATACATCGAAAAGCCGCGGCACATTGAATTCCAGATCTTAGCTGACAGCCACGGCAAGGTTTTGCATCTGGGTGAACGCGACTGTTCGGTCCAGCGCCGGCACCAAAAGCTGATCGAGGAATCACCTTCCCCTTTCCTCAATGCTGACTTGCGTAAGAAAATGGGCAAGGCCGCGATCAAGGCCGCCGAGGCTGCTGAATACCAGAATGCCGGCACCATCGAGTTCCTCGTCGATGCCAAAGGGAATTATTTCTTCATCGAGATGAACACGCGCATCCAGGTGGAGCACCCCGTCACCGAGGAAGTGACCGGTATCGACCTGATTAAGCAGCAGATCAACGTGGCTAACGGCGAAAAGCTCACCTTCGACCAGGGTGACATCAAATTCGAGAAGCACGCCATCGAGTGCCGCATCAATGCCGAGGATCCGGCCCGCAATTTCACGCCTTCCCCGGGCACCATCAGCCTCTATTATCCTCCGGGCGGCTTGGGCGTCCGCGTGGATTCGCACGCTTACAGCGGCTATACCATCCCTCCTTACTACGATAGCATGATCGGCAAACTGATCTGTGTCGGCGCCACCCGCAAAATCGCACTGCAGCGTTCCTACCGCGCCCTGAGCGAATATTTGATTCGCGGCATCAAGACCACAATCCCCCTTCACAAGGCGATCATGAGCGATCCGATCTTCATCGAGGGCAAGGCGACCACGGCCTACATGGAGGATTTCATGTCCCGCACCCCGACCGACCTTTTCTGAGCCACCATTTTCACCGCTCAGCTTGTTCCTTAACCGCGAAACCCCCGTCTCGCGGTTAATTTTTTGCCGTCCGGTCCGATGAACAAATCCGCCGCCTATTGGATTGCCGGGGCACTGCTGGTGATTTTGGTGCTGTCGAAATTCAACCCTCAAAGCGGCTTCGCCAGCCTGATCCGGTTTGGCGAAACGTGGTCGGAAAGGCGGCACAGTGCCTTGCAAGGCCTTCCGCTCGCCGCGGTGCCCGCCGCGAGCGGCTACGATGGCCAGTTCTACGCCCAGATCGCCCTGGACCCGCTCCTGCGCAGTCAGGAGTTTGAAAAGATCCTCGATACACCGGAATACCGGGCTCGCCGCATACTCACTCCAGCTACCGCCACCTTGCTCGGCCTCGGCAACCCATGGTGGACGCTGCAGGCTTATGCCCTGCTGAATGTCTTTTGCTGGTTTGTGCTGGGTTGGATCCTGTATCGGCAGATCGGCACAAGTGGCGGCCTCGCCTTCGCCCGCTGGCTCGGCTGCATGTTCAGCATGGGCGTGCTCGATAGCGTGCGGCAGTCATTGGTCGATCTGCCGGCACTTGTATTGCTCACGATGGCCGTGGCGGCTTATACAAAACCGCACCCGGCCCAATCTGCGCTTTGGCTGGCCCTCGCCAACCTGGCCAAGGAAACCAGCCTGGTCGGCGCAATCGCCCTGCATTGCGATGTTTTCTCGCGTCCATTCTCATGGTCTCGCGTGGCCCTTTCACTCCTGGCTTGTGCCCTCCCTCTCGCCCTCTGGTCGCTTTATCTGCAACAGCGCTTTTCTGGGGCGCCCGCCGGCGGCGGCTTGGGCAACTTCAGCTGGCCGTTGCACGGCCTCCTAATCCAGGCCAAATATTCTTTGTGCGAGGTTTCCCTAGGTAATTTCGATGGGCGCTATAGCTTCAGCCTTATCGCCATGGCGGGCCTGCTGACCCAAGCCTGCATCTTGTGGCGAAATCCACGCCTGCAATCCCCTTGGTGGCGCATCGGGGCCGCTTATTCGTTCCTCCTCATTTTCCTCAGTTCATGGGTCTGGTCGGGCTATTGGGCGACTTGCCGTGCCGTTCTACCCATGACCATCGCCTTCAATTTGCTCCTGCCGGCCACTCGCGCATTCTGGCCCCTATGGATTTTGGGCAACATCACCATGCTACACGCTGTCTGGCGATTCCTCTAATATGCGCCCCATCCTGATATTTCTGGTCAGCCTCCTGGTCGTCGGCCGCGTGGCGGCCGAGCCATCTGCCCTCGAACACTTGACGGTTTTCCTGAGCGGACGTTTTTCGAATGCCGATCAGGCGCGGAATGATCAAAACTTCCGCAACCACATCCTCCACATCGCCCCCATCTGGGCCGATCGCGCGGACGGGCCTTGGCTTTATGCCGAACAGGCCCTGGCCGATGCACCTGCCCATCCCCACCGGCAACTCATTTACCAGCTGGTCACTCGCGACGATGGCACCTTGGAGTTGAGAATCTTCGACCTGCCCGATCCAATCAGTGCGACCGGGGCTTGGAAAGACCCGGACCGGCTCGCCAATCTGTCGCCCGCAAATCTCACATCACGGCAAGGCTGCTCCCTCCTGCTTCGTCAAGCGGGTGGTTCATTCAAAGGCGGAACTGAAGGCAAGGGCTGCTCAAGCGACTTACGCGGTGCGAGCTATAGCACCTGCGAAATGGCGGTCACAAATTTGCAGATTGTGTCGTGGGAGCGGGGCTACAATGCCACCGGCATTCAGGTTTGGGGCTCAATCCACGGTGGCTATGTATTCAAACGGGTCGACTGAGCGCCAGGTCCGCCCACTCGCCGAGCACGCGCGATTCCACACGCCAATCCGCGGCCGCCGCGGAGAACTTCGCCCGCACGGCCTCGAGTTCCTGGCTGAGAATGCCGCTGAGCACGAGTTGGCCACCAGGGGCCACCACCGCACAAAGCTCATCAACAAAACGCATGAGGACGTCCGCCTGAATGTTGGCCAGCACGAGTTCGGCCGAACGCCCTGCCAGCCCGGTCACCAAGTCACCTGCATAAAAATTCACCCGCCCGGCCAATCCGTTGAGCGCCGCGTTCTCTTCGCTCACCCGAATGGCCTCCGGATCGTTGTCGAAGCCCGCCGATTTCTCAAAGCCCAGCTTCGCCGCCGACAGCGCCAGTATGCCCGACCCGCAACCGGCATCGATCACCCGGATCGAAGTGCCGTATAACCCGGCAAACTGCGCCAGGCGCTCGCAACACAATCGGGTCGTCTCGTGGTTACCCGTCCCAAAGGCCATGCCCGGATCCAGCCACAGCACCTCCTCGCCCGCCGGCAGCACGAAAGTCGCGCGCTCCCACACCGGCACCCAATTAAGCCGGCCGAACTTCCACGCCTTAAAGTGTGCCTTGTAACTGTTCTTCCAGTCCTCATCAGGCAATTCCCGCACCACGGGTTCCGTTCGGGTCCAGACGGCGTCAGTTGCTCCAACCAAGTCCTGCCAGGCCACCCCCGCGGCAGCGCTCGATTCGAAATAGCCCGTCAGCCATGCCCGGGCGGTCGGCTTGTCCTCGATTACCATCAGCCGCTGCTCTTCGCGTTCCGCCAGGAGCTCCGCCAGCGCCGGCGCGGCATCCAGTGGCACTTCGGTTTTAAGCTCGAAGATTGCCATGCCTACCTCGCCAGCTGGCTCAGTCGCGCGATGACCGCAGGCAATAGCTCGTGCTCCGCGGCATGCACCTTCGTCGTCAAGGTCTCGAGCGTGTCGCCAGACGACACGGACACTCTCGTTTGCTCGATGATTTGGCCGGCATCGACCTCCCGGGTGACATAGTGCACGGTGCAACCGGTGACCTTGACCCCGGCGCGAAACGCCTGGCCGATGCCATCCAGTCCGGGAAACGCCGGCAGCAGGCTCGGGTGCAGATTGATGATCCTGCCGGCAAAGGCTTCGAGAAACTTCGGCTTCAGCACGCGCATGAAGCCAGCCAGCACGACCAGGTCCGCCTGCGCGGTCCGGATCGCCTCGATGAAGCGCTCCTCTCCCGGACCCTCCAGCTTGGTCTTGAAAGGCGCGGGGTCCACGAATGCCGCGGGCACGTCGAACCGCGGGCCAAGCGCCCTGATGCCCGCATCAGGCCGATCAGACAGGATCTGCACCACCCGCGCAAGGCCGAGCCGGCCCGCCTGCTGCGCCAGCAAAATCGCCCCGGCATTGCTGCCGCGACCTGAACCGAGGATGACGACGCGCATGGACCGGTTTAGAAAAACTTCTTCGCCTTCTCAAAAAAGCCCTTGCCCATGGGCTCGTCGCTATCGCCGCTGACCCGGCCGAATTCCTCAAGAATTTTCCTTTGCTCGGACGACAGGTTGGTCGGCACCTCGACTTGCACGCGAATAAGTTGGTCGCCCTGCGCCCCACCCCGGAGATGCGGCAGGCCGCGCCCCTTGAGCCGGAAAGTGGTGCCGGACTGGGTGCCAGCCGGAATCTTCAGCGACGCCTTGCCCTCCATCGTCGGCACATGGATCGTGCCGCCGAGTGAGGCCAGGGTGAATTTGATCGGAATCTCGCAGTGCAGGTCATCGCCTTGTCGCTCGAAGATCTCGTGGTTCTTCACATGCACCACAATGTAGAGATCGCCGGCCTCGCCGCCCATGACCCCGGCCTCGCCATTACCGGCGGAGCGCAGCTTGTTGCCTGTATCCAC
>JBKJRX010000192.1:0-4348 GCA_046593155.1 Lacunisphaera sp. | reverse complement strand
GCCGTTACCGGCGGTGTAGCGGGCGCGATGGCCCGATTGGTTGGCCAGCGTGTAGCCCATGCTGCCCGTGAGCACCTGCGCGGTGGCGGCGGCATCGATCAGGGCCAGCGTGGAGCTGTGGAAGCCACGGATGGCGAATTCAGCCGGCACATCCCTGGCCGGAGCCGCGGAGCGCGCGTCAGCCTCCTTGGTGGCGACCAGTTCAAGGCGCAGGCCGTCGAGGTCGGCGAAGGGCAGCACCTCGTCGGCGAAGCGCGTCTCGACGGTTTGGTGCGGCACACCGAGTTTCTTGAAGCGCTCCTGCCAGAAGGGCAGGGAGCTGGCGGGCACGGAGAAGGCCGTGGCGTAAGCCTGCCCGGTGCCCGGGCGGCCGCGGCGCAGGCCGGCCCACGGGAAGAAGGTCAGGATGGAGCCTGGTGAGGCAGCATAGTCACCGTAGTAAAGATGGTAAGTGCCAGGGTCGTCTTGGTTCACGGACTTCTTCACGAAGCGCAGCCCGAGGACGCGGGTGTAGAAATCGAGATTCTGACGCGGATCAGAAGCGATTGCAGTGATGTGATGGAGTCCGGTTACTTGGGCTTTCATAAGCTTTGATATTAAAGTATAGGTTAAGAAAAGCAAATCAGCCGCGGAGACCAATTTTTTTGCAGAGCCGGCCGAGATCGGAGAGTTCGGTGCCCGAAAGCGCACTCATTTCGCGGGTCACGTTGGCCACCACTTTGGGGAAAAGGGCAGCGATGAAATCCTGGCCTTTATCGGTGAGTGTCACCACGACGAAGCGACGATCAGCCGGGTCGCGCTCGCGCCCGACATAGCCAGCCTTCTCCAGGTTATCGACTACCAGAGTGAGATTGCCACCGCTCTTGAGGAGTTTCTCGGCGAGTTCGCTCTGGCAGAGCGGCCCGATGTGATGGAGCGCCTCAAGCACGCCAAACTGCGTGACGGTCAGCCCCTCGGGCAAAACCGCATGAACCCGGGCGGATACTGACTCACCGGCGCGCTGCAGCTTGATGAATGCGTTGAGCGCATGGATCTCATCGATTGTGCCGCGGTGCCTCGTTCCCATGCCAATTACTTTGATGCGATATATTACTATGTCAAAAGAATATATGGTGACTATCCAGTGAATCGCCTATGCGATCGATATGAATGCTTATCAGGGAAATACAGATATTTGCCTGCAAACAGATACCGGCGACTGAAAATCAAATCGAGTCGATTTTCTGAATCCTCGCGAGGTGCCGCCCGCCTTCAAAGGCGGTCGAAAGCCAGACATTAACGATTTTCAGGGCTTCTTCCTCACTCACCGTGCGTTGGCCCAGCGAAAGACAATTACCGTCGTTGTGGGAGCGATTCCAGACCGCGACCTGCTCATTCCAGCATAGGCCGCAGCGGACACCCTTCACGCGATTTGCGACGATCGCCTCACCGTTGCCCGAGCCGCCGAGCACAATGCCGCGTTCGACGTCCCCGCGGGCGACCGCTTCGGCCACTGGGCGGATGAAGTCGGGATAATCGCACGACGCGTCGGAATTAGTGCCACAATCCTGCACCGTGTGGCCCTCGGCGAGCAGCATGGCCTTGATCTTCTCCTTGTAGGCGTAGCCGGCGTGGTCGGAACCGATGGCAATGGTGATTTTTTTCATAACGTCTTGATGAAAGGCGAACCCACGAGGGTTGCGACTGTCCTTATTCCGGTCACCCTACCCTTGCGCAAACCAAAATCCCGCCATGCACATCCTTCGCCTCGCCTGCTGTCTCGCTGCGGCTGCCTTCCTGTCGGCCTGTTCATCCACCCCGGACTCGCGTATCACCAAGAGCGAGTCGGCCTTCAACCAATACCCGGCTGACGTGCAGCAGAAGATTCGTGCGGGCGAAGTGGATATCGGCTTCACGCCTGAGATGGTGCACCTGGCGTTGGGCGAGCCCAGCCGGGAATTCAACCGCCAGACCGAGACGGGCACGGTCGAACTCTGGGTCTATCACGACAAGGGTCCGCGCTTCAGTTTCGGGATCGGGGTGGGTTCGTTTGGCCGTCATTCTGCCACGAGCGTCGGAGTGAGCACTTCGACCGGTGGCTATGATCCTGAGGAGAAAATGCGCGTTGAATTCCGTGACGGCCGGGTGACGGCCGTCGAATACGTGAAGCGCTGAATGTAGGGCCGGCGCTCGTCGCCGGGCCGGTCCTCCGACAAGCCGTTTCGACAGGCTCAAGGCCCCGAGCTTGTCGAGGGGCGGCGACCTTGCATTTAATCCGCGTCGATCACTCGCAGGAACGCCGCAGTGTCGGCGAAATTGGCAAACACCGCCGTCGGCGTATGGGCCGCCAGCTCGGCCACGCTGAAGCGGCCGGTGGCGACGCCAATGGTGCGGGCGCCGATTACCTTGCCGCATTCGATGTCGTGCGGCGTGTCGCCGATAATGAAGGTGTTCGCCGGGTCGAATTCCACGGCGTGCCGCTCCTTGGCGCGACGCAGGGCGTGCGGGCCGAGGTCGTTACGGCGCGGGCTGTCGTCGGCGAAGGCGCCGAACTCGAAGTAATGCCAGACCTTGTAGTGGGTCAGCTTGAACTCCGCGCCGCGTCGCAAATTTCCGGTCAGCAATCCCTGCGCAAGGTCCTGGCGGTGGTGCAGGGTCTCGAGGAGTTCCAGCACGCCCGGGAGAACCTGTCCCTGGCGACCAGCGCTCAGTTCCTGCGGCAGCAGTTCCAGGTAGGCCTCGAGGTAATCATGGGAATTCTGCGGAGTGTCGGGCAGACCGACATGGCGGAAAACCTCGCCCGTGATCCAACTGTCGGTGCGTCCGGCCCAGTCAATCTGGCCGAGGTCGCATTGCACACCGAACCGCTTGGTGAGCGCTTTCTCCATGGCGCGCACACCCGCGCCGTGCGAGACGATGATGGTGCCGTCGATGTCCCAGAGGATGAGTTTTTTCACGAAACGGAGGAGACCACGAAACACACGAAAGACACGAAAAAAGGCTGGGGAGTGTTTTCAAACCCGCCAAATGCTCATTTCCTGTCATTCTGAACGAAGTGAAGAATCCATGCGTTCGCTTGCGATAGGGCCTTCGATGCCGTGGATCCTTCGCTCCGCTCAGGATGACAAACCGGTTTTGAAAACACTCCCTAATCACTCCGCCTCGGCGTTGGCCGTCGTCGCATTGCGGACGACGGTGTAGGTGGTGCCAGCGAGGATCAACGCGGCACCGATCATCTCGTGGGGGGTGAAATGTTCGCGGAAAAACAGCATGCCGCCCAGGGCGGTGCCGAGTGGCACCAGCATCTGGATGAGCGAGCCCTCCGCCACGGGCAGGTCGCGAAACGCGCGGGTCATGCTCAGCTGCCCCACGCCGGCGGTCACGCCGATGAGGAACATCACCCCCCAGGCGAGGGGAGACAGCGGCGCGAAGGTGAGCGCGGCGGGCACGCCGCAGATGAGCAGGGCATAGGCGCACTGGGCCGCGAAGATGGTGGAGGTGTGCTCGGTGGCGTGGAGTTGCCGGATGGTGACCACGACCCAGGCGGAGAGCAGGGCGCCGACGACCGCGAGCAAATCGTAGATGCCGGGATGAGCGTTCGCGGAAAAAACGTTGGTCAGCAGCCCGATGCCGGCGAGGGCCGCCACGCCGCCAATGATAACCGCGGGCCGGAGCCTTTCCTTCAGCATCCAGGCGGCGAGCAAGGCGCCCCAGATGACGTAGGTGTTGCTGATGAAAACGGCGCGCCCGGCGCCGAGCTTCACCACGGTCAGGTAGGTGACATAGATGCCGATGCCACCGATGACCCCGCGTTCGATCACCTTGCGCCGACGCCAGAGGTGGGTGGGCTGGAACTCGCGCCAATAGACCGAGCAGAGCATGGCGAGGCCGACCAGCCCGCGGCTGCTGGCCATCAGCCACACGTTGACCTCGCCGAATTCGCCCAGCGCGCGGACGAGCAGCACGTTGGCCGTGAAGCTGGCGGCCGACAGCAGCATGAGGGCGACAGCGCGGCGGTGAGGAGAAGCGGGCATGAGGGTGAAAAAAGACCGCGCCACAGGGGGCGCGGTCAAGGGCAGTCAGGCTGTGCAGGTTAAAATCACATGCCGTGTATCGCCGACTTGCTGACGGCCAACCCAGCTTCCTTGATCGCCTCGCTCATCGTGGGATGGGCGTGGATGGTGCGACCGAGGTCCTCGGCGCTGCCACCGTATTCCATGTGGGTGACGACCTCGCTGATGAGTTCACCGGCGTTGGCGCCCAGAATCTGCGCGCCGAGGATCTTGTCGGTCTTGGCATCGGCGATGATTTTCACGTAGCCGTCGGTGGCGTGGGGCGCGGTGGCGCGGGCCTTGGCGGCGAAGTTTAA
>JBKJRX010000154.1:0-3918 GCA_046593155.1 Lacunisphaera sp. | reverse complement strand
GTGCGGCTACTTCACCGCACAACGGCCTTGATCAATGCCCCGGAGCTTCAGCCGTCGCCGAGCCTATGGCTGACAGGCGCTCCGGGGATCTTTACGTCGAAACGGGTTGGGCAGCGGGATTTTTAGATGGGACGTTACAATCGCTGCTATCGCGTCAGGTCGGGTTTGGTCGGTTATCAAGTGATGAAAGCCACGCACGCTGCCTTGTTGTTACTCACGCTGGCGGCGGCCGCCGGCGTTTCCGCCCAGACCATCACCGGGTATGGGGTCACTAAAGTGTATAACGGCTCCCAGACCTCAGCGGTGAGCGGGTTGATTGACTCTTCTGTCCAGCCTCACGCCATCACGGCCTACGTCAATGGCTCAGGACTCGCGGGAACGTATAGTTTCACGCCAGCCTCCGGTTCCGAGATCGGCATCGCGAAAAATCTCACCATCACCGGTGGCGCCACCAGCGCCCAATTCGAGCAAACCTTCACCAGTGGGCTGGATCTTAACAACGCTTACGGGAATAACAGTGCTTATGGCATGGCGATTCCCAACAGCACGGCGTTCGACACCGCGACGCTGCCAGCCTTTCCTGCGGTTGACGCTTATCCCGATGAGCCGTTGATCAGCGGCGGCACCTGGGTGGGGGGATTGCTGCAAATCGATCCGACCCAGAATTACACCCTGACGTTCTCGTCGTTTGCCAGTTTTGTGAGCGACGACAGTTATGGCATAAAAATCGAGGATTCCGGCCAGAGCGCCGTGACCAGCGGTTTTTGGAACACGGCCGAGACCACCACTTTCCTGATCACGGCTGGAACCCTGACGGCCGGCCAGATCTATACGGCTGATCTGCGCTTCAATAATAATTTCATCAACTACAACAACCCCTTTGCCGGCGCCAACGGCAATGTCGGCTACACCATCTCAAATACGTTCCAGATCCAGGCCATACCGGAACCATCAACTTATGCGGCGATCTTCGGCGTGCTGGCTCTGGCTGGCGTGATGATTCGCCGCCGCCGCCGGGCCGCTTGAGAAATTGCCGCGTTGGTAGGGGCGCTTGCCCCCAAGCGCCCGGGCCTTCACCGCCAATGGCGGCACGGCGCGGAGCGGAGTCCGCGCCCTACCTATTCCTCACCGTCGTGGTAATCCACCTCGGTCACGCGGAAGATTTTTCGCGGCTGGCGGATGCCCCATTTGTTTGAGTCCGGATAGTTGAAGACATCCATGGGTGGATTGTCCGCGATGATATAAAACACGAGCGGCTTGCGGCCAGTGTTCAACAGCTGGTGGGCCTCGCCCGGGGGATGCATGAAAGCGTCGCCCGCCCTCACCTTGAAACGCTGTTTGCCGGCGCGGGCTTCGCCGCGGCCACTGACGATCACATACATTTCCCATTGCAGGAGGTGGGCATGGAACGGGCACGGGGATTTGCCCGGCGGCACGGTGACGAGCTCGAGATTGAATGGATGCCCCTTCTTCGGCCAGCCGTTGTGCACGTCGCCAATGGCGCCGGAGATGTTCTTGTAAGCCTGGGCGAATTTGCCCTTGGGGGATTTCCAATGCTCCCATTTCAGCTTGGTGATGTTGGTCTTTTTCATGGGGTAGAGGGTAGGGCGGTGAGTCCCTTCACCGCCGGGGATCGATGGCGCGGAACGGAGTCCGCGCCCTACCGTTCAAACCGGTTCGTTGGTCACCGGGTTGGTCAGCGTGCCGATCTTTTCTATCTCGATGCTCACGGTATCGCCGGCCTTGAGCCAGACGGGCGGGTTGCGGGCGAAGCCCACGCCGTGCGGTGTGCCGGTGAGAATCACCGTGCCGGGCAGGAGCGTTTTGCTCGAGCTCAGGAACGAGATGAGCGTCGGCACGTCGAAAATCATGTCGCTGGTGTTCCAGTCCTGCATGACCGCCCCATTGAGCACGGTCTTGATGCGCAGGTTATTCGGCTCGGGGATCTCGTCCTTCGTCACCAGCACCGGCCCGAGCGGGCAGAACGTATCGAAGCTCTTCGCGTGGCACCACTGGCCGCCGCCGAGCGTGCGCTGCCAGTCGCGGGCCGAGACATCGTTGGCGCAGGTGTAGCCGAGCACGTAGTCAAAGGCCTGCGCCTTGCTGACGTTCTTGCACTTCCGGCCGATGACGACAGCCAACTCGCACTCGTAGTCGACCATCGTGCTCGGCTGCTTCACGGGCAGCTCGATGGGATCGTCGGGATTTTGCACGGCGCCGGTGTTCTTGATAAACAGGATGGGCCGCTCGGGCGGACCCTTGCCGCCCTCCTCGGCGTGCTTGCGGTAATTAAGCCCGATGCAAAGCAGGTTGGCCGGCTGCAGCGGTGCGAGCACCTTGCCGGGTTTGACCACCTGGTCGGTGACGCAGAAGTCGCCGAGGATGTCACCCTCGATGGCGCGGGCCGAGCCGTCGGGTTGGAGGGCCGCGTAGGCCGGGCCGCTGGGGGTCAGGTGGCGGATGAGCTTCATGAAGGCAGTTTAGGACGGTTTTACCTGAAGTATAGCCGCGAAAGAACGCTTGGATCGCAAGGAAGCGTGATTTGAATGAATGGCCTTTGTGGCCCTTGCGTTCCTTTGCGGCTAAAAATTCGGTTCTGGCTCCGGGTATGCTTTGGTGTTGAGCGAAGCCTAAGCCTGTAAACCCCTGCGAAACAGTGCCGCGAGCCCGGCCTTGTCGATACGCTTTTCGGCGATGCCGATCATGGCGTCGTAGAGTTCGGCGTCGGTGATGCCGGAAGTGTTGGTGCCGTTTTGTTCGAGGAAGAACAGCGCCGTGGTGATCGCGGTGCGCTTGTTGCCGTCAATGAAAGGCTGGTTCTCGGCCAAATGATAGGCGTAGGCGGCGGCCAGGTCGAATAGGTCGCCTTGGCCGTAGGCGAACACGTTCATCGGCTGGGCGAGCGCGGATTCCAGGCCATGCTCGTTTCGCAGGCCATCCTGGCCGCCGTGCTGCTCGAGTGAAAGGCGATGCAGCGCATCCACCCGCTCACGTGTCATGAAAATCGGGTCATCCATGGCCCGATGCCGTTATTGCGCCAACTTCCTCAGCAGGTCCTGGCGCTCAGTGAATATTTTTTCCGTGATCTGCTTGAAGGTCGCATCGTCCGACTGGCGCGGTGTCTTGTCCGCTGCCACAGCCTTCGCTGGCTTTTTGGCGGGGTAGGCGGCTTTGGGCTCCTCGATCTTGTGCGGCTTCTTGTTCACGACGGGACAGTGCGTCAGGCCGCCGGTCGTGTCAACCGGGTGGAGCCGGGCGAGCGGCACAGTCTGCCCGGTCACCACGGGCCCGCTGTGCCGGGCTGGTAGGGGCGCTTGCCCTCAAGCGCCCTGATTGGACCGTTGAGGACAGCAACCTTCGCCAAGGCCAAGGCGGATTAATCAGAATTGTAGCCACGAAAGACCACATGGATCGCAAAGACGGACAGGCAGAATCGAATCTCTGCGCTCCTTGTGTTCTATTGTGGCTAAAAATCCGGCTCAGGCTGACGGCTTCGGCCGCTTGCGCGTGCCCTTGCGGGGTGTCGCGGTGAATTCGTTGCCCTTGAACTCGGCCAAGGCGAGGGGCGCGGTATCGAAGTCGACCAGTTCGCGCAGGTTCAGTCCCAACCCCTCGGCCATCTTGACCAGGGTGGAAAGGCGGATGTCGGACTTCCGGCCCGCTTCGACCTGCTGGTAGTGCTTGTAGGTCAGTCCGGCGCGCTCGGCGAAAGCCTCTTGGGTCAGGCCATGCGCCTCCCGGAGTTCCCTGACTCGTGCCAGTAAGCGCTTCGCGATGTCGTTTGCCACGCGCGAAGATAGCCGCACCCGCGATTCCGGAACACCCGGTCAACGGCAGTGTAAGCTTTACACCCCTTCAACGGTAGTGCGAAGTGGAGACGGCATGTTTGACACCCCCATTTCCTATCGCGGCACCACT
>JBKJRX010000216.1:0-2877 GCA_046593155.1 Lacunisphaera sp. | reverse complement strand
GTCAACATGACGGCAGCAGGGATTGCGTCAACTTCCGGGGTGCCGGGGGCGGGCCCGTTGAAACAATGTAGGGCTGCCGCTTGTCGGGCAGGCCATGCCTCGTGCAAGCCGGCCCGGCGACAAGCACCCGCCCTACATTCAGATCAGCCCACGAGCATGGTTTACCGTGCTTTCAGCGCCAGCAGGGCACGGTGCAGGTGCACGGCGCGTTGCAGCACGCGATCGGTTAGCGGGGTTGGTTTTTCCGGCGTGCCGGTCGGTTTCGGGACCGTGGGGTCGGGTGACACCGTTCCCGCCGGCGGGTTGGCCGGTGTTGGCCCGGGCCGGCCGCCCGGCAAAGGGGCGGCGTCGGGGTGGCCATTTTTGAACTCCTGCACGAGGGTCGCCTCGTCAAAACGTTCCTTCTCAATTTTGCCGGAGATGAGTTTTTCGAGCGCCGTGCCGGCATCGAGGGCATCGTAGGCGTGGCGGTCGGTGGTGGCGTCGGTTTGCACCACGACCTTCGGGGTGGGGACGGAACCTGGAGCCCCCAAGATGAGAGCCGCCGATGAATTGATCATCAGCGTGAGGACCGGCGGGGTCTCCGGGCTGACGAGGATGAAGAGCGCGACGTTGGTCGGGCGGCCGGTAAGAGCGGACTTGAGGATAGCGGCTGATTCGTCGCTGGCAGTGGCATAACGCAGGTCGAGGACCAGCGCGCCGGCCCCGGGCACGGCTTTGCGAATGGCAACCTCGGAGCCGGCGACAGAATGGATGCGCAGGTAGGCGAGGCCCTGGCCAAGGTCGGTCAGCTCGGTCGCCTTTGAGCACGGAGCGAGGAGCAGGGAGCAAAGAGCCAGCAATAACCACCGCAGGTCATTCTGAGCGGAGCGAAGAATCCAGCATGATATACGCAGCGGCTGTGCTGCTGGATACTTCACTGCGTTTCCGCCGTCGCCGAGGCTATGGCGGACAGGCCGGATGACAGGTTGCGTGGATTTCATTTCCGGTTGAGCTGTTTGGCGCCGATGTCGCGGCGGTAATATTTGTTGGGCCACTGGATCTGTTCACAGGCGGCATAGGCGCGCGCGGCGGCCTCGCGCAGCGTCGGGGCGAGAGAGGTGATGCCCAGCACACGGCCACCGTTGGCCGTGATCTGGCCGGCGGCGTTCTGCGCGGTGCCCGCGTGAATGATTGCCGTGTGGGCCGGCAAGGCAGCCGGCAACGTGATGACATCGCCCTTGGCGTAGGTGTCGGGATAACCCTTGGCGGCCACGACGACGCAGAGCGCGTAGCCGGGCTTTACCTCCAGCTGGAAGTTTTTCAGTTCGCCGCGCGCGGCAGTGCAGAGCAGGGCAAGCAGGTCGGTGGCGAGGCGCGGCAGCACGACCTGGGTCTCAGGATCGCCGAAGCGCGTATTGTATTCCAGCACGCTCGGGCCGGACGGCGTGAGCATGATGCCGATGAAAAGCGTGCCGCGGAACTCGATGCCCTCGCTCGCGATGGCCTCGACCGAGGGTTTCACGATCTCGCGGTCGATCCGCGCCCATAGCTCCGGGGTGACGACCTCGGCGGGCGAGTAGGTGCCCATGCCGCCCGTGTTCGGCCCGGTGTCGCCGTCGCCGATGCGCTTGTGATCCTGCGACGTCGGCAGGATGACGTAGTCGCGACCGGACACGACAACCAGCAGGGAGGTCTCTTCACCAAAAAGACAGTCCTCAATGAGAATCTGGCTGCCGGCCGAGCCGAATCTGTTGCCGGCGAGCATGTCGCGGACGGCGGCCTCGGCCTCGGTGGAGGTCTGGGCGACGACAACACCTTTGCCGGCGGCGAGGCCGTCGGCTTTGATGACGATGGGCACTGATCGTGTGCGCAGGTAGGCGAGCGCGGGCTCGACCTCGGTGAAGATGCCGGCGGCGGCGGTTGGAATCTTATACTTCAGCAGAATTTGCTTCGTGAAGACCTTCGAGGCCTCGAGGCGGGCGCCATCGGCCTTCGGGCCGTAGGCGGGGATGCCGGCTTTCAGCAGGGCGTCGACCAGGCCGAGTGACAGCGGCACCTCGGGGCCGACGACGACGAATTCCACTTTTTCCTTCCGCGCCAGCGCGACAAGGCCGGGGACGTCCTCGACCGGGACGGGGAAGCAGGCGGCTTCCGACGCGATGCCGGCGTTGCCGGGTGCGCAAAGCAGGCGGGGATTAACCGGGGAAGCGGCGAGGGACTTGATCAGCGCGTGCTCGCGTCCGCCGGCGCCGACAACGAGGACAGATTTTGGCAGTGGCATGGGTGATCAGAGCACCTGCAGCGTCTTGCGATAGAAGCGGACGACCTTGTCGGGATCGTCGGTGAAGAGGAGGTAGTCGGACATCCACGCCGGGGCGCGTTTGGTGTCGATCATGGTCTTCACCTGCTGGCGGAGATCGGTCCAGAACTTGGCGTTGAAGAACACGTAGGGTGTGCGCGGGCGAATGCCGAGCTTCAGGTTGCACATCTCGATGCCGATCTCCTCAAGCGTGCCAACGCCGCCGACGTTGAAGATGCAAAAATCCGCCGCCTCGAACCATTTCTGGCGGAAGTGGCGGGAGGATTCCTGGAAGGTGTTGAAGAAGTCCACGCCGAGTTCGGGCGGCTGGGCCTCAAGCTCAAGGAAGCAGGCGCCGGTGAGCGCGCCCTTGCTGCGGGCCTGGTCGGTGGCGAGGCGCATGACGCCGCCGCCGCCGCCGGTAAGCACACCGACATTGGGGCCGATGAAGCCGGTGAGCTGCTCAACGAGCCGCGTGATGCGCTCGGTGTCGGCCGTTTCGATGCTGAAGGCCGAGCCATAGAAGGCGAGGATGGTGGTCTCCTGGAACTTGCGGGCCATCCCCTCGCGCACGAAGAAGCCGTGGCCCTTCTTAT
>JBKJRX010000261.1:0-8865 GCA_046593155.1 Lacunisphaera sp. | reverse complement strand
GGGGCCGTTGCCCTCAACGGCCCTCGTCCGAAGGCGCTTGAGGGCAAGCGCCCCTACCGCCTACCCGACCCAACCTCCTCCCATCATGTCACGACACCGCACGCTTCATCGTCAATTGCAGCACCACGGGGATTTCCCCGATGCCGGGTGGGGCAGTGAGCCGGATAGTCAGGCCCGAGCTCTGGCGATAAGCTCGGGCATGAGCCCCATCACTGCTGAACCCGCGGTTTCCGTCGCGGACTACGATACCGATACGGAGATTGTCATCGTCGAGACGCGGATGAATCTGTTTGCCGCGCCCACGGGCTGGCGGCCGGCGGTTAACGCTTATCGTTGCCAGGATAAATTCCTGGTTTTCGTGGATCTCGCCGGCGTGCCGCCGGAATCCGTCAAACTGACCGTGCAACCCGCGCGCCTCGTCATCCGGGGCACCCGGCTCGCCCCGGAGCCCGGTGCGCTCACCGAAATGACGCAATTGCTCGCCCTTGAAATCGACGATGGCACTTTTGAGCGCGTGCTGGAGTTGCCGCAGGCGGTGAACCCCGACGATGTCACGACGGAATACCGCGATGGTCTCTTCCGCATTGCCCTCGGCTTGAAGGCCTGAAGTGGAGCCCGCGGTCCCTCGCGGGCTGAATCAAACCGGCGCGGAGCGCCGGTTCCACCAAGCCACCCCTCCGAATGCCCTCACTGGAACAACTGCCGCCACCGCCGGCCGCCCAGGCACCGGACATTCCCGCGATTCTCCCGATCCTGCCGGTGCGCCGGCTCGTGATGTTTCCGGGGCTGGTCATCACCCTGACGGTGGAAGATGCCGCCGCGCGGCAGCTGTTTGAGGAATCGCTGCCGAGGGAACGCATCATCGGTATTTTCACCCGCAAGCCCGGCGAACCCGATGAACTCGGGGTGCGCGGGCTGTGCAAGGTGGGCGTCGCCGCCAGCGTGCTGAAGCTGAATCGCGAGGACAACGGCACGCTCAAGGCCACGATCAGCATCCTCGCCCGCATCACCCTGCGCGGACTGGTGGGGTCGGCGCCCTTGTTGAAGGCGGAGGTGGAGGTGCTGGCGCCGATCGGACCGGAGCAGGACGACAACGCCTGGCGGGCCGTGGTGCAGGAGTTGCGGGACCACGCGCTGCAATATGTGCAGGCCACGCCCGATCTGCCGCCACCCACGGCCGGACTGGTGCGCAGCCTGGAGGATGCCGGCCAGCTCGCCGACCTGATGGCGGCCAGCCTGCCGCTCGCCACGCCGCAAAAACAGGATTTGCTCGAGACGCTGGACGTGCCCCGCCGGGTGCGCGCAGTGCTCGTGCTTTTGTCGGACCAGCTCGAGATCAGCCGGCTGCGCCAGAAAATCGACCGCGATGTGGCCGCGCATTTCAGCGCCACCCAGCGCCGCGATTACCTGCGCGAGCAACTGAAGACCATCCGGAAGGAACTGGGCGAGGACACTTACGAACAGCAGGCCGTGGAACTGCGCGGGCGCCTGCAAGCCGCCGGGGTGCCACCGGCCGTGATGACCACGGCCGAGCGCGAACTCCGCCGGCTGCCGCGTCTGCCCCCGCACAGCAGCGAGTCTTCCCTGACCATCTCCTACCTCGAATTGTTGTCCGAGCTGCCTTGGGCGAAGCAGACGGCGGACAACCTCGACCTGGCGCGGGCGCGCCAGATCCTCGACCGCGATCACTTCGATTTGGAAAAGATCAAACGGCGGCTCATCGAGTATCTGGCCGTGTGCAAACTGAACCCGACGCGGCAGGGGCCCGTGTTGTGCCTGGCCGGGCCGCCGGGCGTCGGCAAGACGAGCCTCGGCCAGTCCATCGCGGATGCCCTGGGCCGCAAGTTCGCGCGCCTCAGCCTGGGCGGCGTGAGCGACGAGGCGGAGATTCGCGGCCACCGCCGGACTTATGTCGGGGCCATGCCGGGCCGCGTGATGCAGGAGCTTCGCCGGGCGGGGGTGCGCAACCCCGTGATGATGCTGGACGAGGTGGACAAGCTGGGTTCGGACCAGACGGGCGATCCGGCCAGCGCGTTGCTGGAGGTGCTCGATCCCCGGCAGAACCACGCCTTTATCGACCGTTACCTGGACGTGCCCTTCGACCTTTCGCAGGTCATCTTCATCGCCACCGCCAATTACATGGACGACGTGCCGGCCGCGTTGCGCGACCGCCTGGAGGTCATCCGCATCCCCGGCTACACCGACGGTGAAAAACTGGAAATTGCCCGGCGCTTTATCGTGCCGCGGCAACTCGCGGAAAACGGGCTGAAGCCGGACCAGGTAACATTCGACCCCGCCGCCCTCAGCCGGCTGATCGAGGATTATACGCGGGAAGCCGGCGTGCGCGGCTTGGAACGACAGATCGGCGCGGTCTGCCGTTATCAGGCCGCCTTGGTGGCCGAAGGAAAAACCTACGAGCCGGCGGTCACCCGCAGCGCGCTCGAACCCATGCTCGGCCCGGTCCGCTTCATTCGGGAGACCCGCCTCACCGTGGGCGCGCCGGGCATCGTGACGGGCCTCGCCTGGACTCCCGTCGGGGGTGAAATCATGCACATTGAAGCGCTGCGTTATTCCGGCAAGGGCGGCATTCTGCTGACGGGGCAGTTGGGAAATGTGATGCGCGAAAGTGCGCAGGCGGCGCTCAGCCTGGTGCGTTCGAACGCGGCTCGCCTGGGCATCAAGTCGGACGACTTGTGGAACCACGATATTCACATCCATCTCCCGGCCGGGGGCATTTCCAAGGACGGACCCTCCGCCGGCGTCGGCATGCTCACGGCGATCGCCTCGCTTTTCAGCGGGGTAAACGTGCGGGCGGACGTCGCCATGACGGGCGAGATCACGTTGCGCGGCCTCGTGCTGCCCGTCGGTGGTCTCAAGGAGAAGCTGCTGGCCGCCCACCGGGCAGGCATCCCGAACGTGATCATTCCGAAACTCAACGAGAAGGATCTTTTCGATGTTCCCGCCGAGGTGAAAGGCAAACTCAACCTGATCCTGGTCGAGACGATGGACGATGTGTTGGCCGCCGCGCTGGAAAAAAAGCCCAAGAAGCGCGTTGTCCGGAAGAAACCGGTCGCCCCGGCCAAATCTGCCAAACGCAAGCGCCGCGGGCGGCGGTAGGGCGGCTAGCGTCGTTCGAAGGTGGAACCCGGCCTTCCGCCGTCGCCGAGCCTATGGCGGACAGGCCGGACGGGTTGCTTGAAGGTGCATTGCAGAAAACCGGTCCAGAGGCCCGGTTCCACCCCCGAACCATCTTTCCCACCGGGGAAATCCCGGGACGTGGCTTCAAAACGGGAACCGAAACGCTAATCGCGTTACTTCAAAGGGCCATGTCCGCACTTGAAGCCAAACGCACCGGCCCCGTCCTCCGCCCTGACAGTTCCCGGGTGTTTTTCCGCCCTTTCGAGATGCCCAGCCGGGAAAGGCTGATCCGGGTGCTCGCCCGCGTGATGGCGCTGTCGGACGAGGCGGCCGAGCAGGAGGCCGGGCAGGTCATGCGCGCGTTCGTGGACCGCCATCAGAAGCTGCGCGAATTCCTGATGGGGCGTTTCGAGGATGTGCGCGATGAGCTGATCACCGACCAGCCTGTGGCCGAGAGCCGCCGTCTCCTCATTGGCGCCTACCTCACCCAGGAGTATTCGCTTGAAGCGGCGGCATTGTTCAATCCGTCCATCGTGGCGCATCCCGACCAGTCAGGCGTGGGGCGGGGCCACCTGCGCCTCGTGCTCAGCCTGCGGGCCACGGGGGAGGGGCATCTTTCCTCCATCGTGTTCCGCACGGCGGATGTCGGCCCCGACGGGACCATCACGATCAACCCGCCCACGCGTTTCGTGACGGCGGCTTCGCCCGCGCCGAATTCCTCCTTTGAGCGCCCGCTGTTCGTGCGGAAGCTGCAGGAACTCGGCCTGCTCGGGGAATTCTCGGAGGCGGTGCTGGCGCAGCTCGGCGATACCTTCACCCTGGAACAGCTGCAGCGGCGCGTGGAAGCAGCCTTGCGCCAGTCCTGGTCGGGCCAGCGCGAGCAGCAGCAGCATGTCGCCAGCGGCGTGGTGGCCCTGGCCCGCTCCAACTACGAGCTGCACTTCGACCCGGCCTCGCGGCTGTCCGAACGCGTGATCTTTCCCAACACGCCCGCGGAGAGCCGCGGCATCGAGGACGCCCGCTTCGTCACCTTCCAGGAGGAGGACGGCCGGACGATCTATTACGCGACCTATTCGGCCTACGACGGCCAGATCGTGTTGCCACAGATCGTGGAGACCCGGGATTTCGTCAACTTCCGCATCAGCACGCTCAACGGGCCGGCGATCCGCAACAAGGGCATGGCGCTGTTTCCGCGGCGCATCAACGGGCATTACGCGATGATTTCACGGCAGGATGGCGAGAACATCTTCATCATGTCTTCCGACCTGCTCCACTTCTGGCACGAACGGAAGATCCTCCTCCGGCCCACGGAGCCCTGGGAATTCATCCAGCTCGGCAACTGCGGCTCGCCGATTGAGACCGAGGCAGGCTGGATCCTGCTGACCCATGGCGTGGGACCGATGCGGCGCTATGTCATCAGCGCCGTCCTGCTGGACCGCGTCGACCCGACGCGCGTCATCGGTCGCCTGCGCGAGCCGCTGCTGGCCCCGGCCGAGCAGGAGCGGGAGGGTTATGTGCCCAACGTGGTCTACAGCTGCGGCGGGCTCATCCATGCCGGCCGGCTGATCATTCCCTACGCCATGAGCGACCAGTGCGCCGGCTTCGCCAACGTGCCGGTCGACGACCTGTTGGCCGAATTCAGGAAAAACCCGGTGAAGTCATGAGTTTTCCAGCCCCGCCCTCCCGGATCGCCCTTGTCTGCGACTATGTGCCGCGCCAGTGCGGGATCGCGACCTTCTCGGCTGACGTGCGCCAGGCGTTGCACCGGCGGTTTCCGGAAGTCGACATTCCCGTGATCGCCGTCAACGACCGCCGCGGCTACGTCTATCCGCCGGAGGTGCGCTGCCAGATTACGGAAGGCAGCATCGATTCCTACCGGCGCGCCGCGGAATTCATCAACTTCAGCGGTGCCGACGTGGTCTGCCTGCAGCACGAGTATGGCATCTTCGGCGGCCGGGCCGGCAGCCACGTGCTGGCGCTTTTGCGGGAGTTGCGCGCCCCGGTCGTCACCCATCTGCATACCGTGCTCGAACGCCCCACGCCCACGCGCCGCCGGGTCTTGGACGAAATCATCCGCCGCTCCGAGCGGCTGGTGGTGATGTCGCAGCGCGGCCGGCGGATCCTCGAAGAGGTGCACCAGGTGGCACCCGATCGCATTGATGTGATCCCCCACGGGATTCCCGACGTGCCCTTTGTCGCCACCGAAGCCGGGAAGGCGAAGTTGGACGCCGCCAGCCGCCCGGTCATGCTGACCTTCGGCCTCATCAATTCCGTCAAGGGCATCGAGCATGTCATTGCCGCGCTGCCGACCATCGCCGCGGCGGTGCCCGATGTCCTCTACATCGTGCTCGGAGCGACCCATCCGGCGGTGCGACGGGAGGAGGGCGAGTCCTACCGACGGAAGCTGGAACGGCAGGTCAAGCGGCTGGGCGTCGAGCGGAACGTGAGGTTCTGCAACCGGTTTGTCGGCATCGAGGAGCTCAAGGAATTTCTACTGGCGGCGGACCTTTACGTCACCCCCTACCTTTTCCGGGAGCAGATCACCTCCGGCACGCTGGCCTACGCCTTTGGCTGCGGGAAGGCGGTCATTTCCACGCCCTACTGGCATGCGGAAGAACTTCTGGCCGACGGTCGCGGCGTGCTCGTGCCGTTCGCCGACAGCACGGCCATTGCCCGGGGAGCCATCACGCTGCTGCGCGACAAGGTGCGTTTGCAAGCGATGCGACAGGAGGCCTACAAAATCGGGCGGGGCATGATTTGGTCGGCCGTCGCTCAACAATTCATGGCTTCCTATCAACAGGCGCTGTCCACCCGCAACAAACGTCCGCTTGAGCATCAGCCGCCGGCGGCTTGAGGGGTTTTTATTCCCATTGGGTCTAGGGCGTGTATTCAAACCCACCAAACACCCATTTCCTGTCATTCTGAGCGCAGCGAAGAATCCAGTTGGATCATCGTTTCCGCTGCGGTGCGAAGTAAATTCTGATGGATTCTTCACTGCGTTCAGAATGACAAACCGGGTTTGAATACACGCCCTAGGTCTTTCGCTGGGCGAAACCTTGCAGGAAGGTCAGGAACAGATGCGCCGCCACTCGCGCCGTGCGGGCGTCGGGATCGTGGGCGGGATTTAATTCCATCAGGTCGAAACAGCGCACCCGGGGGTCGGCGCCGCAGGCGCGCACCCAGGCTTCGGCTTCGCGGACGCTCCAGCCGGCGGGATTGAGCGCACTGACGCCGGGGGCATGGGCCGCATCGAGCACATCGAGGTCGAAGCTGACGAAAAAGTCCCTGGCCTTGGGCAGGGCGACCTTGGCGTTTTCCGGATGGGTCCGGCCGCCGTGGGCGCGGAACCACTCGAGATGCTCGCGGGAATTCACCAGCGACTGGAAGCCGTGCAGGTGCAGGGCGCTCACGCCGCAGTCTTCCAGCAGACGGCGGAAGGGCATACCCGAGCCCGCGGTCTCACGGACATCGAGATGGGCATCGAAGTAAACCCCGGCGAGCTTGGGGAATTTGGCCGCCACGGCCCGGACGAACGGGAAGGTCAAGTCATGGCCCCCGCCGATGGCGATGGGAAACAGTCCGCGCTCCAGCAGTGCGGCGGTCACCTCGGTGACGCGCTCGTGGGTCTTCTCAAGCGAACCGGTCGGCATGACGTCACCGGCGTCGAACACCTGGGGAAGCCGTCCGGCGGCGGAGCCCGCCGCACCGTAACGGGCCAACGCGGCGCGAAAGGCCTTGGGGCCGCCGGCTGCACCGGTCCGGCCGTTGTTCATCCGCACGCCGGTGTCGTCGGGCAGGCCAATCAGAGCGACGGTGCAGCCGTCGGACGAATCGGTGCGGATGGTGGACGCAAAGCGCCCCGCGGGGGCGTCGCCCGGCCAGGGTGGGGCGGAGGTGTTCGGGGTGAGCGTCACGGGGATTTTTTAATCACGGATCGCACGGATCGACACGGATAAAATTCACTTTCCCGTCATTCTGAGCCGGAACGATGCGTTGGAATCAGGTGGAACCCGGCCTCTGGACGGGTTTGTTTGGCGTGCCTCCTGAAAACCCGTCCGGAGGCCGGGTTCCACCGTTCCATACTGATGCCACTACGCTTAGAATGACGGGTTTTTGTGAATCCATCCGTGCAATCCGTGGTCAACGTTTGGAATTCTTCCACGTGCGCATCGGCACGGGCACATTCAGCCGGTCGGCGCAGTCCTGTGCAAGGCCATAGCCCGCGTCGGCGTGGCGGAAGACGCCCATCATGGGATCGTTGGTCAGCACGCGTTCGAGCCGCGCCGCGGCCTCGGGCGTGCCGTCGGCGACGATGACCTGCCCCGCGTGCTGGCTGTAGCCGATGCCCACGCCGCCGCCGTGGTGAAAACTGACCCAGGAGGCGCCGCTGGCGATGTTGACCATGGCGTTGAGGATGGCCCAGTCGCTGATGGCGTCGGAGCCGTCCTTCATCGCCTCCGTCTCGCGGTTCGGGCTGGCGACGGAGCCGCAATCCAAGTGATCGCGGCCGATAACGATCGGCGCCTGCACGCGACCGTCGGCGACCATCTGGTTGAAAAGCAGTCCGGCTTGGTGCCGTTCGCCGAGTCCGAGCCAGCAGATGCGGGCCGGCAGGCCTTGGAAGGCCACCCGTTCGCCGGCAAGCTTCAGCCAGCGGTGCAACCCTTCGTCCTTCGGGAATAGTTCCAGCAGCGCGCGGTCGGTGGCGGCGATGTCGGCCGGGGCGCCGGACAGCGCCACCCAGCGGAACGGACCGCGCCCGAGGCAGAACTGCGGGCGGATGTAGGCCGGCACAAAACCGGGAAAGTCGAACGCCCGCTTCACGCCCTGATCAAAGGCGTGCTGGCGGAGGTTGTTGCCATAATCGAAGGTCTTGGCGCCGCGCTTTTGCAGCGCGAGCATGGCCTTTACGTGCCGGCCCATCGACGCGAGCGAGAGCTTCTGGTATTTCTTCGGATCTTTTTTGCGCAGCACGGCGGCGGCCTTGAGGTCATAGCCCGCGGGCACGTAGCCGACGAGCGGGTCGTGCGCGCTGGTCTGGTCGGTGAGTGAGTCGACATGGATCTGGCGGACGAGCAGCCGCTCCAGCAGGTCGATGGCGTTGGCCACGACTCCGACGCTGAGGGCTTTCTTTTCGGCGGCATGGCTCACGGCGCGGTCGATGGCGACGTCGAGCGAGGGCGCGATCTCGTCAAGGTAGCGGTCGTGGACGCGCTTTTGCAGGCGGGTCTTGTCGACGTCGGCGATGAGACAAGTGCCGCCGGCCATGGTGATGGCGAGCGGCTGCGCGCCGCCCATGCCGCCGCAGCCGGCGGTGACACACAGCCGGCCGGCGAGCGTGCCGCCGAAATGCTGGCGGCCGGCCTCGGCAAAGGTTTCATAGGTGCCCTGCAGGATACCTTGCGTGCCGATGTAGATCCACGAACCGGCCGTCATCTGGCCGAACATCATCAGGCCGCGCTTCTCGTAATCGTCGAAAATTTCCTGGGTGGCCCACTTGGGCACGATATTGCTGTTGGCCAGCAACACGCGCGGGGCGTCGGGGTGCGTGCGGACGACGCCCACCGGTTTGCCGGACTGGACGAGGAGCGTTTCGTCGGGCGCGAGTTTCTGCAACGAGGCGATGATGGCGTGGAAGGCCGGCCAGTTGCGGGCGGCCTTGCCGCGGCCGCCGTAGACGACGAGGTCGGCCGGACGCTCGGCGACCTCGGGATCGAGATTGTTCAT
>JBKJRX010000081.1:0-3225 GCA_046593155.1 Lacunisphaera sp. | reverse complement strand
CGACCAAGAAACCAACAACCACCTCGTTCGCCACCGCCTCATGCTCCTTGGCCGTCTCGTCGAGCAACTGATCGCCGACCCGGCCTACAGTGCAGGCGATCCCGCCCGCGTTTCGCGCCTTGTCCTGGAGGTCAACCGCGACCTCCGCACGATGGCCGGCCTCACCGCACAAGACATCGTCAAGGAGATGAATGATCGCCTCCGCAACCACAGTCAGGTCTCCAAAAAACTCGAAACCGAAGGTGCTCTGCCCCCGGGCACCCGCATCAACGCTTCCCTTATTCGTAAAGCACGCATTGCCGATGACCTCGATTGGACCTGCCCGTATACCGGGCACGAGTTTGAGCCAGTCGACCTTGTCACGCGTCGGGTTGATCTCGACCACATCATTCCCCGTTCACTTCGACCGTCCGACTCCCTCGATTCGCTCGTCGTCACGTTTTCAGCTATTAACAAGTGGAAAGGTGCACGAACCTCATGGCAATTCGTCCATGACGAGCAGACCAAGCAGGTGCCTGATCTGCCCAATCTCCACATCATGGAGCTGAAACGCTACGAGAAATTCGTCCAAGCCCTCGACAAACGAGGACATCCCGACGACCAAAACCGCAAGAAGCGACGTATTGAGCGGCTGCTGCTTGAACGTTTTGAGGAGAAATCCGGCGGGTTCACACCTGGCCAACTCACCCAGACCTCCCAGCTTTCTCGCCTTGGGCAGCAAGTCCTTCGGAAGCCTTTCGAGAGTTTGCCTGCGCCGCCGGTGTTCGTTGCGTTGCCAGGTCAATTGACTGCACGCACCCGCGCCGCTTGGGATGTGCTGGCTTGTCTGGCTGACGCCGCACCCGACGTGATGGAGACAATCACTGATACCGAGGGTCGGGATCACCGCACCGTGAAACATAAGACGGAGATTCGCGGAATCACTCACCTACACCACGCCCTGGATGCCTGCGTGCTCGGCCTTGCCGCAGATCGCTTCCCCAACCGGGGTGACATCTGGCGTGCTCTCATTGAACGCCGTCCTTCATCCGCCCAGCGCGCCCAGCTTGAGTCCCTCGGTCTTGGTGAGTTCGATTCCTCCGGGGGATTCCGCCTAAACGACCTGCCGGAAGAATTGAAGAAGCAGCTTCGCCAGCGCCTCGCCGAGCGCCGCGTCATTCAGCACGTTCCCGCCGACATGAACGGTATCCGGGTCGAGGAAAACACCCGAGGTGTGATCAAGCGTGAGAACGGCCGTGTTTTTCTGCGTCAGCAAAAGCGCAACTCTGAGGGGCGACTTGTCCTCAACCAAACCGATGAACCTGAAGGGAAAGTGATTGGCCTTCCGCGCGCAGACGGCAAGAGCGGAAAGCTTGCGGCGATCAATGGAGTGCGGGTCGTAGCCGATAATTTCGGCGTAGCCATTCTAGACGATGAAAAGCTCCCATATGCTGAGCGCTTTTGCATAATTCCCTTCGCTCGTGTTTGGGAGCAATTGAAGACCTTGAAAGAGCGCAACGGAGGCAAGGCACCTCAAGTCTGGCGCAATGGGCAGATTCTCGAATTAACCAAGGGACGTCCAGGGTGTTGGCGCATTTTTTCCATCAAGAACAACTCGAGTGGTATGGCCCTCGACCTTGGTTCAGTAGAGTCGACAAGTGCTACATGGATTAATGTTCTTCTGAAAAGCCTGCTTCGCGATGGAGCGAAAGCCCAATCTCTAAAACTCACTGGCAGCAGGACTGTATCGACGTAGTCAATCGGCATATCAAATCATGTCCTACCACATCGTCAGCATCGACGCCCCGCAGGCCGATCTGACATGCCGGGACGGCCAGCTGGTTTGCACCACGCCAGAGGGCGGCAACAAGAAGTTACCACTGGAGGACATCGCCGCCATCGTCATCACGAGTTTCTCGGCCCGCATCCACAGTCATCTTTTCCTGGAAGCAGCCAAACACGGCGTCTCCCTCGTGATCTGTGATCGATTTCAGCCAGTCAGTCTCCTTCTCCCGGCTTGTCGCTCGGCCGACACATTGCTCACTCGAAAACACCTGACTCTCCCAGAGACGGTTCGGCGGAGACTGTGGGAGAAGTCCATCGACGCCAAGTGCGCCAACCAGCTCGCGATTGCACGTCGCATCGCCCCTGAGGCAGCAAGCACGCAACAACTGGCCAAGGCGTCACAAGCCCGCAGTGCACGCAAGGAAGGCGGCTGCGCGAAACTTTTCTGGGATGTGATGGCTGAGGGCCTGCGCTTGGAGGGATTTTCCCGCGGACGAAAGCTAGGCGGCCTGAATGATCTGCTGAACTACGGCTATGCTGTGCTCCTTTCGACTGTGCTGCAAAAACTCTACGGCTTCGGCCTCGACCCCACGGTTGGCATTTCCCATGCCATCCGCGAGCGGAGCGCGCCTCTGGCCTACGATCTCATGGAGCCGTTTCGCCCCTGCGTGGATTGGCGCGTATACCAATGGGTGAAAGAAAGATCACATGAAGAGGCGTTTGTGGTGAACGGTGAATTCCGTCGCTGGGTCACGGGCTTCTCTTTGGAGCGGACCGATTATCTCGGACTGGACCTCGATATCCGGGGTGTCATCGAGGGCGTAATGCGTGGATTTCGTCAGGGGGTTCTAATGGGCAGTGCCCGCTACTACCGGCCATGGATCTTGAAAAATTCAAAATGGGCTGGCTAGTCGTAGCGTTCGACCTGCCGGTGCTATCCCCGTTGCAGCGTAAAACTGCCACAGGATTTCGGAAATTCCTTCTCGATGACGGATTTCAGATGATGCAGTTCAGCGTCTATATCCGGCCTTGTGTCAGCTTCGCGCGACAGGAAACGCACCTGGACCGAATCAAAAAAAGCATCCCACCCGAGGGCAAAGTGAGGGCTTTCTTTGTGACGCGAGCTCAGTGGGAACGTGCTTATGTGCTCTATGGATCACCCGCCAAAGAGGTGCCACCCGAGGATATGCCAGAGCAAATCCAGCTTTGGTAGTGCCTTAAGTCGCTCGTCTGAAAATAGTTCCGGGGGGTGGAGAATCCACCCCCCGGAATTGAAATCAAGGCAAAGCACTCAAGATGACAACAAGACACGCTTAGCCTAGTCCATGCTGCGCGGTGTCTCACTCGCGTTTACCCCTGCTCGTGGCCCTGTCCTGCCGTTGTCATGGCCAGCTCTGCGGGCGGGGTTGGCCAAGGCAGAGACCGCAGCTGCCAACCCCAATAGCAGCTCACCCAGTTCTC
>JBKJRX010000032.1:0-3835 GCA_046593155.1 Lacunisphaera sp. | reverse complement strand
AGGCCTCGCTCAAGGCGAAGCTCGCCGGCAAGATCTGAGGGCCGATTCCAGTTTTAAATGTAGGGCGGGATCGCTGATCCCGCCTTTTTCTTTGGTAGGGGCCGTTGCCCTCAACGGCCCGGGCGCTTGAGGGCAAGCGCCCCTACCTTCCCCACACCACCCCCACGCTCAGCAACACCCCGAACACCGCCAGGTATTTCGCCGTGCGGCCGAGCAACACGATCTGCTCCGCCGGTTCACGCGATACGGCCAACCGGCGCGTCAGGCTGGCCGCCCACGGCGCCAGCACCAGCGGCAGCAAGACCGGCCAGCGATAACCATAAATGATCAGGGCGGCAGGACAGAGCAGGGCCACGAGGTGTGACAGGGCGTATTGCCAGACCGCGAATTTTTTTCCGAAACGCACAACGAGTGTTTTCTTGCCGGCGCGGGCGTCGGCCTCGGCGTCGCGATAATTGTTCGCGACGAGGATATTTGCCGCCAGCAGCCCGATCGCCGCGCCACAGGAGGTCGCGTCCGGGGCCAGTCCCCCGGCCTGCACGTAAAAGGTCGTGTCCACCGCCACGAGACCGAAAAAAACGAACACGAACACATCGCCCAGCCCGTTATAGCCCAGTGGAAATGGTCCGCCCGTGTAGGCGATCGCACAGACAATGCTCACGATGCCGATGGGCAGCAGGATCCAACCGCCTTCGCGCACCAGCAGCAGCCCCACCAGAAACGCCACCCCCAGCACGCCCCCCGTGGCCACGAGCATGGTCCGCGGGGCGATCAATCCCGCCGCCACGGCCCGGCGCGGCCCGACGCGCGCCGGCGTGTCGGCGCCCTTCATGAAATCAAAGTAGTCGTTGGCAAAATTTGTTCCGATCTGCACCAGCAGGGCAAACAGCAGGCAGAGCGCGGCCTTACCGTAGTCAGCCGTGCGATGGGCGGCCGCCAGCGCCGTGCCTACCAGGACCGGAATGACCGCCGCGGGCAGCGTCTTGGGCCGTGCCGCTTCCGTCCAGTGACGCCAGACGAACGACCCCATCAGGAGGGAGTGGCCGTCGTCTTCGCCTTCTTGGTGAAGATGACCAGAGGACGTTTGCAGAGCAGGCTCAGCAGGGGCGGCAGCAGGATCAGCGCCGCATTCAGCCCCACCAGCTCCATGGGGGCATCGAACACCAGCCCGAAGGGCAGCAGGAGCAGCCCGTAGGCGGTGAGAAACATCCGGGGATTGGGGATGACCGGGTTGATCGCCAGCACGAGCGCAAACGCGAACAAACCGGTGTAATGCCCGCTGGTGCCCACGCTCAGGCCCAGAAAATAGAAGATCGGCGCGAAGAAACTGAAACGTCCGTCATGGCGCACCGCCTGGATCAGCACCGCGACCAGCAGGATCACCGCCTGGATGATAAACGCTCCCAGCTCGGCATCTTCGGTGCCGGCGGTGAAGGCGAATTGCGAGAGGCTGTAGGCGCCGGCGAGGGCCCTGAACAGATCGATATAATTGCGGAAATTGGCGAACTCCCGAGCGGGCTGGACGGACTTGTCCTCTGGGTCGCGCGCCCCCATGCCGGCCAGGCGCTCCATCGCTCCGTCAGGCTTGCGGCGTTTTTTCAGGATCCGGACCCCCGTGCGTAGCCACTGCCGGGGAAACCAGAGCATGGCCACGGCAATGAGCAGATAAGGCCAGTTAATCGTCAGTGGTTCAGGCATGTTGGTCCGTCAGTCCAAGCGGCCCCGCCGGCCATGTCAAAGGCATCGTCACCGCCCGGGTGGTGTCCTGATTTGAAATTGTAGGGCGGGATCAGCGATCCCGCCCTACAGCCACTTCCGCCTCCAGCGCCTGGATCCGCGCCAGCACCACGTCCCGGCGCGCCGCCGGGTCTCCGGCCGGCAGCGTCGGCAACATCGCCCGGAGCCACGCCAGCGCCTCCTGCGGCCGGCCCAGTTCGCGGAGCAGCTCGGCATGGATGCGGGCCGCGTAATGGGGCACGCCTGGCTGTTCCGCTGCGAGCCGGTAGCAACGGGCCGCGTTTTCCAGGTCGCCTCGCCGCCGAAGATGAATGTTGGCCATCTCGACATACAGCGCGGCATCAGCGCCGTGCCAGTTGATGCCTTTCTCCAAAAACCGCAGCGCCTGCTGCGCCTGTTCCTCGTTGACCTGCTGCCTGACCGCGGCCGGCGCCGTGGCCGGCAGCCACTCGGGCATGTCATACGCGAGCATCCGCGCGCCATTAAGCCAGAAATAGGCCGGTCGTTCGTCCACCGCAACCGTCAGCTGGAGCAACGTGGCCGTGGCCGCCCGATCCCTTCGTTCCCATGCCAGGTTGGTCCGCAGCCAGAAACCACCGGCCATCGCCGCGCGCCAGCCCCCGAGCACGGCCGGCCAATCACCCCGCCCCGCCAGTTCCAACCACTGCCCGGTGCGCCATGGTGCCGGCGTCGTGGCCTGTCGCTCCAGCAAACGCCAGCCAACACCCGCCGCGGCCAGCGACACCAACGCCAGCACCACCAACGCCGGCTTAAAACTCACGCTGCTTGAATGCATAGGAAGCCAGGGCCACGAACGGCACGACACACACCGCCCAATAGCCAATCAGGCTGAGCAACAGCGAACCGGCGAGCGGCTGTCCCGACGCCAGCAGTGCCTCGGCGTCAAACAACCCAAGATTCGGCCAGATTCTCAGCCAGTCCATTCCCCCACCGTGGGCAAACGGCCGCAGGTGCCCGATCATCGCCAGTAGCAAGCCGGCACAGCTGGCGAACAGCGCCGAACCGGCATAGCTGCAAATAAACAGGGTCATCGCCGCGACCACCGTGAACTTCATCCACTGCAACGCACAAGCACTCAGAAAGACCGGCAGCGCCGCGGGGGTGACGCCCAGCTGGCTGCCGCGCCACAGCAGCATTCCCCCGAGTAATCCACCCAGTCCCGTCGTGAACAAGGCCAGCAAAGCCGCCACGCCCGCGAGCTTGCCGGCGACATACTCGCAGCGACGCACCGGGCGCGTCAGCACGCAGGCGGCCGCGCCACCCGTCAGGTCGCTGAAAAATAACTGCGCCGTGGCCAGCGCCGCCAGCAACGTGCCCAGCAGCCCGATCGCGCTCAGGCCGAAATCACCGATGAATTTCAACTCCGCCGTGCCAAAATTGAACTCCCGCAACCACAGCGAGCCCAGCACGAGCAGCGCCGCCACCACCCCCAGCAGCACCGTCAGCCGCAACCGCAAGGCCTCGCCCAGCGTGTGGCCGGCGATGAGCCGAAGCCGGCGCAGTGAAGCGGCGATCCTGGTGTGGCGGGACTCACTCATGGGCGCGCAGCTTTTCCAGATACAGCCCCTCCAATCGCGACGGCTGCGGGACCTGGGCAGGATTGGTGCCGAACAGCTCGGCCGGTGATCCGGCGACGAGCAACCGGCCCTGGCCGAGAATGGCAATCTGATCGCACAACTCCTCCGTCTGGGCCAGCAGGTGCGAGCTGAACATGACCGCCTTGCCCCGCGAAGCCAGCTCACGGATCAGCCGGCCGAGCACCAGGCGGCCTTCCGGATCGAGGCCACTGGCCGGCTCGTCAAGGAGCACGACGGCCGGATCATGCAGGACCGCCTGCGCAAGTCCGATCCGCTGGGCCATGCCTTTTGAATAAGTGGAGAGCCGGCGCTCCGCCACCCCGTCCAATCCGCACCAAGTGAGCATCTCCTCCACGCGATGGGCCACCGTGCCACTGAGCCCCGCGCAATAGACGAGAAATTCCCGGCCGGTCAGGTGCGGTGCCAGGCACGGTGACTCTGGCAAATAGCCAATCAGTTCGCGCGCAGCATCACTGCCCGCGGCATGGCCGAACACGCGG
>JBKJRX010000250.1:0-9246 GCA_046593155.1 Lacunisphaera sp. | reverse complement strand
ATGACATCGACGATGACGAGCAGGCCGCCATCGAGACCGGCATCGCCAACGGTATCCGCCTGAAACTTTTTTCCGAGCTTGAGCACGCCACCCGCGATTTCGCCCAGAAACGTTTGTTGGAGGGCGACGAATCCGCCCGCCGTTCGCTTGTCGCCGCCGTCGGCCAGCTCGAACACGACGTCGGCCTCCTCCGCCTCAACCTAAACGAATCCGCCGCGCTGGAGAACTTCCTGCTCACGTCGCTGCGGCTGTGGGCGAAGCGGTAGGGCGCGGACTCCGTCTTGTCCGTCGTAGCCTTGGCGAAGTCGGATCCGCGCCGGCGGTCAGCGGAGTGACCGCCCTACCTGTCCAGCACCAGCCGCACGAAGTCCTCGCGCTTGTCCATGTGCGGATTGTGGCCGGAGTCGGCGATCACCTCGATCTTCGCGGCGGGAAAATGCTGGCGGATCAGGTCGTGGTCGCTCGGTTCGGCGTAGCGTGAGCGGCCGCCGAGGATGAACAACGTCAGTCCGGCGAAGCGGTCCTCCGGCTTCAGGCTGTTTTTCTCCATCACCGGCAGGGCCTCGGTCAGCACGGGCACATTGATCTGCCAGCGCCACTGCCCCGCATCCTGCGCCAGGTTGGTTGCGAGAAATTTCCTCATGCCCAGGTTGTCCACCCGGGCTTCAAAGCGCAGCTCCGCTTCCTGCCGCGTCTGCAGACTGCCGAGGTCCAGTTCGGTCATAGCGAGAAATTCACCCCGGTGCGCCACCCAATAATAATCTTTGGGCGCGATGTCCACGACGACCAATCGCTCCACCCGCTCCGGGTGCCGGCAGGCCAGCAGCATGGCCGTCTTCCCGCCCATGCTGTGGCCGACGATGGTCGCCTTGGCCAGGCCTTGGGTGTCCATCCAGGCGATGATGTCGTTCATCATCGCCTCGTAGGTCATTTCGGGAGCGTGCGGGGACTTGCCATGGTTGCGGGCGTCGAGGGCCATCACGTGGAAATGTTTCCCCAGGTCGCGCCCGGTGGTCAGCCAGTTGCGCGACGAACCCAGCAGTCCGTGCAGGACGAGCATGGGCGGTTTGCCCGCCCCGCCGAGGTCGATGTGAGATAGTTGAACCACAGAGACACGGAGACACGGAGAAAACGCTTGAGACAAATCAAATATATCCCGGCTGATGGACCGGCTGCTGCTTTTGGCTTCCCAAACCTCTGTGCCCTCTGTGACTCTGTGGTTAATTAATTATGTCCGCCGCCGAAAAGCTCACGCCGATGATGCAGCAGTATTTCGAGGTCGAGAAAAAAGTTTTTTGCGGCGATGCTCGCAGCATTGTTCGCCGATGTTCTTTAGAGCGAAAACCGAAAAACGCGGTTCGCCCATGACCGCCAAAAAAACGCTGATTTTGGGGGTCGGTGGATCCTTTGTTCATCCCGCGTTTTATGGGCTTTCGGGATTTGTCGGCGCCGGGCTGGTCTTTGCAGGAATCACCGATTGGTGCGGTATGGGCTTACTACTTGCCAAAGCGCCGTGGAATCGCCGTTGATGGGCGCACGGTCGCTCCTGATACATCGAAAGGATTGAAGTTCTACGGATCTGTGAATCGATCCACTGCGGCGCGAGTAGTCTTAAGAATAAGCGCGAATATTGGGATAAACAGTGTCTCTGTGGTTAGTCCCCCTACTTCGCCGCCGAACTATGAAAGTTTCAACCAAGGTCGCCCTTCCAGACATTCTAGGGGACGTGCTGCCAATTGTGACTTGGCTGCCGCGCTATCGGCGAGCTGATCTCGGTGGCGATCTCATAGCCGGCTTGGTGGTGGCGGTCATGATTGTGCCGCAGGCCATGGCTTATGCCTTGCTGGCCGGACTCCCGGCAGAGGTCGGCCTCTATTCCAGTGTATTGCCGCTCGCCGTTTACGCCGTGTTTGGCGCAAGTCGCAGCATGTCGGTCGGACCCACGGCGCTTGTCTCGCTGCTTGTGGCTGCCACCGTGACCCGCTTCGCGCCCGAAGGCGGCGCTCATGCGGCCGCAGTCGCCGGAATCCTGGCGATGCTCGTGGGCACACTGCAATTGGGGATGGGCATTCTGCGGCTGGGCTTCGTCATTAATTTTCTCAGTCAGCCCGTCGTCGCCGGATTCACCGTAGCGGCCGCCGTGGCGATCGGTCTCACACAGGTGGCGCATCTTGTCGGGATAACGCTACGGGCTGACGAACCTGTCTATTCGCTGTTGCCGCACGTGCTGAGCCGCTGGCGGGACTTCAATCCCGCCACTCTCGGAGTGGCCGCACTTTCTGTGATTGTTCTGTGGGCCTTTAAAGCGTGGCTCACCCCCTTCCTCCGCCGTCGCGGGATAAGGGAGGGCGTCGCGCGCGGTGTTGCCAAAACCGGTCCTCTTGTGGTGGTCCTGCTGGCGGGTGCCGCCACAGCTGGATTCCAGTTGGTGGGAAATCATGGTGTCGCGGTCGTGGGTTTCGTCCCCGCAGGGTTGCCCGACTGGAGCCCTCCGCGCGTGAGCTTTGACGAAGTCGGGCAACTTACGCTCGCCGCCCTCACCATAACGTTCGTGGCTTTCATGGAGAGCCTCTCCATCGGGAAGATACTGGCGGGGCAGCATCGGCGTGCAATCGAACCAAATCTTGAATTGCGCGCTTTCGGAGCGGCCAACCTCGCCGCGGCATTTACCGGCGGCTTTCCGGTTTCAAGTGGACTAAGCCGATCCCTGATCAGTCACACCGCCGGCGCGCGCACCGGCCTTGCCGCATTTGTCACCGCGGCCTGTGTGGCTCTCACGCTTCTGTTTGCCACGCAGCTCTTCGCCTATCTGCCCAAAGCCACGCTGGCGGCGATCGTGGTTGTTACGATCAGTGGCTTGGTAAGGTTCGCTCCGGCTCGAAAACTCTATCTCTACAGCAAAGCAGATTTTGCGGCCTACCTGTTGACCGGCGTGGTCGTCTTCGCTGCTGGCGTTCAGATCGGCGTTGCGGTGGGATTCGTCGCGACGGTGCTGCTTTTCCTCTGGCGCGCCAGCCATCCCCATATCGCGGTGCTGGGGCGCGTCGCGCACACGGAACACTTTCGCGATATCCTGAATCACCCGGTCGAAACATGTCCGAACGTGGTCGCGGTCCGGATCGATGAGAGCCTGTTTTTCGCGAACGCCCGATTCCTCGAGGAAAACATCCTGCGACTCGCGGCCGCACAACCGGGAATCAAGGATCTCGTGCTGGTTTGCAGCGCGGTGAACGCCATCGACGCAACAGCGTTGGAAACCCTCGAACGCCTCGTCCGGGAACTCGGCGGCGCGCACGTCCGGTTTCATCTCGCCGATGTGAAGGGTCCTGTGCTCACGCGCTTGATTCGCGCGGGATTCATCGAGCGCCTCGGACCGGACCGGCTGCACCTCAGCGCACACGAGGCGATGGAGGCGCTAGGCTGCGGGCCCGATGGGCCGATCCAGGAAATGTCTGATCAGAACCCCCGGCCGAACTCTCCGCTTTAGATGGCGGGACGCCCCACGATGCGGGCTATCGTGACCGTTTCCAGCGTGGGCCAGGTAACACTGTTGAATGCCGCGGCCGTCCACCGCCAGCTGGTGGTGAAGGTGGGGAGGCGCGCCGCGCAAACCCCAGGCCAATGGCCGCTATCTCTAAACCGATGCCAGCGGCGGTGTTCACGTTCCTCTCTGAGACCTCCAGCATTGCTTGCGGCACTCATTCGGCTGCTGTGCACTCCGCTAGAAATGCTCCTTCGAATAGCGCGACCTGAAACCGGCTTCAGATAGGGTTTCAGATTCCGCCGGGTCTCAATCCAGTCTGGATATCGAACTCCTGCATGGCAAAGCGTGGGTTATCTTGGTTTTCGAAATTGAGCGCGGACAATCGCCAAGGCGGGAGCGTGTAGCCCTGAAGAACTCCAGCACATTGTCTCCTTTAAGGAACACTCAATTCCCCCGTCAAAGAGAGAGAACATTACGCCAAGCACGCACGCATCGGTATCCAACCCGCAAACGGTGACGCTTTTTATACCGCGGGCTTTTATCCTCTGGATATGAGCCACCGTCAGCCCGTAAGTTGACTTGCGGATGACGATATCGTGCTTCCCGGGTGAGAGTAGCAGTTCGGTGTCGGTAGTTCCGGGCGAACAACACGTTTGTTTGAGAATTCTCCGAAACATTGAATCGGGAGGGTTGATAAAGCGTGTGAATATACGGCAGGGAAAACGGGTCGAATACGACCGGAGTTGTTCTATGTAGCTGTCGGGAGGAGCGCCTGCACGCTGAACGTCAACGATCAAGAGCGCGCGATGGGAAAACATGATGACTCTAGGACCGCAAATAAACGAGAAGGAGCGATGCAGCTCGAAAACGACTAAACATCAGCGCATCATTTCACCATCTTGGGGTAACACCTGATGGCGTTGCCAGGCGGATTCCGAGAACTGCTGAATATACCGCGTGACCAGTAGCAATGAGCCCCAGAGAAGTGGTCTGGAATTGGGGAACTGCCACCCGCTGTTGGGGGTCCGTGGAAGAGCACAGCTCGGGCCGGCGCAAACTTTCTTATCATTTATCAACCAACGTGCATGAAGGTCATGCGGAAACGAATTTGGTCCCCTAACCTCGTAGGCGAACGACGCCACCCCTCGCGCAAAGAGAAAACCTAAATTATTGCAACCATGGCTCTCGTTTTCGAAAGAATCCAAACGGAAGGTATTGCTGAGCTATCCTATCTCATTGGCGACGACAGTGCGGGGGTGGCGGCGCTGGTCGATCCGACCCCGGACGTGGACAAGTATGTCCAACTCGCCCGAGAATACTCCGTTTCGATCACCCATATTTTCGAGACTCATATCCACGCGGACCTCGTCAGCGGCTCACGTGAGCTTTGCGCCCGCTTGGGTTCCGCCAAGATCTTCGTCAGCCACGAGGGCGGAGCCCGTTATGGTTTCCAAACGGAAGCCGTGAGTGACGGCGACCGCTTCGAATTCGGCGAGCTGGTCGTCACCGCCAAACACACCCCCGGCCACACTCCGGAGCACATAAGTTACATTCTCGCAGAGAAAGAGCACGTGGAAACTCCCTGGGGGGTGCTGACGGGAGATTCGTTGTTCGTAAATTCGGCCGGGCGGCCGGACCTCATGGGTGGGAAGACGGACAAGCTGGCCGAACAGCTCTTTCATACGCTCCGTGAGTTTTACCTGGGTTTGCCGGACTCGGTGATCATCTATCCGGCCCACGGCGCCGGCTCGCCTTGCGGGGCCGACATCGGCGACCGCCTGGAAAGCACCATTGGTTACGAAAGGAAATTCAACCAATTCCTCCAGTATCCAGATTTCAAAGAGTTCAAGGACTACGCGCTGCGCACCGCGCCACCGATTCCGACCTATTACCCGCGGATGAAAAAGGTGAACGCGAAGGGGCCGGATATTCTCGGCAATCTCCCGCAAATACCGGCACTCCCTCCGAAGACATTCAAGCAGGCGATTGAAGAAAAAGCCGGGGTGTTGATCGATACACGAACAATGCTGGGCTTTGGCGGCGGGCACATTGCCGGAGCGCTGAACATCGGCGGTTCGCCCATGCTATCGATTTGGGCAGGTTGGCTGTTAGACCCGGAAAAACCCGTGCTGCTTGTGTTGGAGGAGGACGCCGAGATCGAAAAAGTGCTGAAGCTGTTTCTCCGGACTGGTTACACCAAGTTTGCCGGGTATCTGGCGGGAGGCATGAAGGCGTGGGACAACGCGGGCTTCGAACTGGATAATATCGGTGAGATGACGGTGCATGAGATCAAAGCGGCGAAAGGCCGTGTCCAGGTTATCGACGTGCGTTCACCCAGCGAATGGGAAGAGGGCCACGTGCCGGGGGCCGTGCATATATTCCTGCCGGAGCTTCGCCAGAAGGCTGCGAAACTCGCGAAACGAAAGCCGGTCGCCGTGTATTGCGACAACGGCTATCGGGCGAGTCTGGGTGCCAGCATGCTGAAACAGGAAGGCTTCGAGACCGTGAGCAACGTTCCCGGCAGCTGGCAGGCGTGGAAAAAGGCAAAGTTTCCCATTGAGGGAAAGAAAGAGCAGAAAGAGAAATGAAGCCCTTTCGACCGATTGCTATGCTCAGGACTGCCTGCTTCGCCATCCTGGCGCCGGTCACCTTGGCGGCGGCGGAAATCATGGTCGATGCGCGCCATTATCCGGGTCCGGCCTGGTCGCCCTATCTCGTCGGTGCGTTGCTCGGCATCCTTTCATGGCTAACCTTCTACTTTTCCGACAAATCAATCGGCGCCTCTTCGTTCTACGCGACACTCGCGGGAATGCTCGGAAAGCTCTTCGCCAAGAAACACACCGAGTCTCTCGCGTATTATAAAACAAACCCTCCGGCGGTAAATTGGCAGTTTGCTTTCGTCCTCGCGGCGGTGGGAGGCGCGTTCGTCGCGGCTTTCAGCGGCGTAGAAATCACCGGCCAGTGGCTTCCGCCGATGTGGGAAGCACGATTTGGCGAAGGCACCGTTGGGCTGCGTGCTGCTATGGCCATTTCAGGTGGAGTTTTGATGGCTTTTGGCGCGCGGCTTGCGGGCGGCTGCACGAGCGGACACGGCATTAGCGGGACGCTTCAACTGAGTGTTGGATCATGGATCGCGGTGATGAGTTTTTTCATCGGCGGCATCGCGGTCGCAATGCTGCTCTACGCTCAATAGTCCCATGGTCGATCCTGGCAAAATCGTTAAGACGTCCAGCGTCGCAGATCAACCGGCGGTCGAGAACGGCGGACGCATTCTTAGTGCAGTGATCTTCGGGCTCGCCTTTGGGTTTCTCCTGCAAAAGGGCGGCGTCGGAAAATACCACATCCTAATCGGGCAGCTACTGCTGCAGGACTTCACCGTGGTAAAAGTTATGCTCACCGCGATCGTCGTCGGAATGATCGGCATCTTTATCTTGCACCGTTTCGCTAAGGTGAATCTTCACATTAAACCCACAAGGATTGGTGCGAACACGATTGGAGGTTTAATCTTCGGTGCAGGGTTTGCGCTGATTGGCTATTGCCCGGGCACGGTCGCGGCAGCGCTGGGCCAAGGGAACTACGACGGCCTTTTTGCAATGGCTGGATTGGTCATCGGCTCATTCGTCTACGCCGAGTTTTCAAAACCACTGAAGGCGACGGTCGAAAAATGGGGCGACAAGGGAAAGCTGATGCTGCCTGAGGCTCTGCATATCTCGCGCGCCGTTTTCATCCCCGTCTTCGCCCTCTTGCTCGTTGGCGTGCTGGTGGGGCTTGCCCGCTTCACCGTTCGTTGAGTCCTGAGTCGCATGAAACCGGTGGCGAGTTCATCCGTGCCGATGATGTGGAAATCGCCGACATGATTCCGAAAAAAACCGCGGGGAGGGATCATCCACCGGTTGTGCCCGACGACTCCGAGCCGGCGCACGGCGGAATGATCGTGCGCCAAACGGACCCGCTGAATGTCGAAATGCCCTTTGGCGCTCTCGATCAATTCGTCACGCGCACGGAGGATTTCTTCATCCGCTGCCATTTCCCTGTTCCGGAAATATCGCGTGACCGGTGGCGACTCCGAATCAGCGGCGAGGTCGCGCATCCGTTCGAGCTGAACTGGGCAGAACTGCGCAAAATGCCCGAATCATCGATCACCGCGACGATAGAATGCGCCGGCAACGGCCGGGTATTTTTATCCCCAAAAGTCAGCGGGGCGCAATGGGAGCGCGGAGCGGTGGGCAATGCCTTGTGGACCGGCGTCCTCCTCAAACACGTTTTGGGGCGCGCAGCGATGACTCCTGCGGCAGCGGAAATCATTTTGACCGGGAGCGACGAAGGCGAAATCGAAGAAGCGCCCGGGCCGGGGGGAAAGATTCACTACGCACGCAGCCTTCCCCTCTCCAAAGCTTGCGACGACGTGTTGCTCGCGTGGCAAATGAATGGGGTGGACCTTACACCTGCCCACGGTTTTCCCCTACGGGCCATCGTTCCTGGCTGGTATGGCATGGCCTCGGTTAAATGGTTGTGCGACATCGTCGTCACCGACCGTCCATTCCTCGGTTATTATCAATCCGTGGACTACGCATATTGGCAGCGCACGAAGGGCGAACCGTCGCTGGTGCCGATAACCGAAATGCAGGTCAAAGCGCAGATTGCGCGACCGGGACCACTGGAAATGGTGCCACGCGGTCAGTCGTATTTGGTGCGCGGTGCCGCTTGGTCGGGTGAAGCCGAAGTCGTTAAGGTCGAGGTGAGCACGGATGGTGGGACCCAATGGCATGCTGCGCGCCTGGGCGACCGTCGCGACCGGCATGCATGGAGATTGTGGGAATACGCATGGCTCACGCCGACGAATCCGGGGAAGGCGACGTTGATGGTCCGCGCTTTCGATGCGAAAGGACGCACGCAGCCGGAGCAGCGCGATCCGGACCGTGGCGGCTACATCATCAACGAAGTGTTGGCCATGGATGTTGTGGTGGGTAATTAGAGTGCATCGGCGAGTTACCGATATCCCGCACTCTCAAGCGAGTTTCAGATACAGATCCACTCCGCCGTCGGATTTACAACGGAAGCGGCGCCTCGAATCGTCTCCGATCAGAAATGACATCTCCGTGATGTCCTCCGTCGCGATGCGTTCGAAAACAGGGCCGGGACGTTACGGTGCCGCTGCGGCCTCCAAGGTTCCTTGCCCCCACCCCCACCCACGGCAGGATTCCCCGCGAAGAGCATTGAAGTCCGCCTTCATTGCAGCCGACTCAGCAAGTCTGCCCGCGGGCGCTATCCCATCCGAATGGCCCGCCAGCACGAGGCCGTCGGGAAGTTCACGCCGCGCAGGCGGAGACTCTCGACGTCCGCCTAGCTCTTGGGATGTTTGAGCTTTGCGACGGTGAACAATTCAGCCTTCAATGACCGGAATGCCCAAGTTCTATTCAACCGCCACCTCGTCTAATTCATGCCGGCCTGCGGCCATGCTGCATACCTTGATCTCTGCCGCTGGGTATAATATTGGAGCATAATCAGTTATGACCCCTATGATGGTCCAGTATTTCGAGGTCAAACGCGGCCTTCCAGCGAACACGCTCCTGCTCTTCCGTCTGGGCGATTTCTACGAGATGTTCTTCGAGGATGCCGAAATAGGCTCGCGCCTGCTGGGCATCACCCTGACCAAGCGCCAGGAGACCCCCATGGCGGGCATTCCGCACCACGCGGCCGACAATTACGTCACCAAGCTCCTTGCCGCCGGCAAGAAGGTCGCCATCTGCGACCAGGCCGAG
>JBKJRX010000121.1:0-3023 GCA_046593155.1 Lacunisphaera sp. | reverse complement strand
GCAGCGGCCGCACGGCTTCCGGCCGGCGGTCCACATGCCCGCCATCCATCCAGATCAATTCCTTGGGCTCGCCCGCCGCGGCATGCAGGCGCACCACGAGTTCGGACGGTAACCGGCGGTCTGCGCGTGCCCCGATGATGATCACCGGCCGCGGGGCGATGCGCGGCGTCCAGTATTCCGCCTCCAGCGTGGGTCCGTGGACCAACAGGTAAAGCAACCGGCCCGCGAGGCGGCGCAGCCAATCTGACTTCACCTTGCCCCGCAGGTTATGCTCAAGCCACTCACGGATGCCGGCGCCGCCGTGGATGAGCCATACGCGTCTGATCCGCGGGTCGAGTGCTCCCGCCACGGCCGCGAACGGCACGCCCAGGCTCACGCCGACCAGCTCCACCCGCGCCGGATCCACGCCGGGTTGCGTCACCAGCCAATCCAGCGCCAGCAGCACCGCCGGCGGAGTGTCGAGCAGGGCGCGCCGCGCCGCCGGGATGGTCGCGAGTGATTGTTGCAAGCCGCGCGGCCGCTCGGGCCCGTCGTAGGGATAATCCAGCGCCGCCACCACGAACGGGCCGGGCGCACCCAGCAAATCCACCGCATCGCGCCCCGTCCGGTGCCCGCCCAGCACCACCACCAGTGGCCGCCGGACCGTGTCGTCAGTGGGACGCAACACCCGCAAATCAACCACCAGGCCGTTGTCCCCGCGCACCCGCACGGCCTGGCTGACAAAACCGCCGGCCTCGGCCTGCACCGGCTGCGGCTCGATCCCGCTGATGGCCGCCCGCCGCACCTCGAAGTAGGCGTGCTTGGGCTGCGCCTGCAGCGCCAGCCACCCGCCCACCGCCAGTAACATCACCAATAACATGCCTGGTATCCATCGCCACCAGCGGAGACACCATCGCTTGGGGCTGGGGTTCATGGCAACAACCGGCGCTGAACACCGGCACAACTCACTTTATGGCGTCGACGCCACTCCCGGCCATCCTTTTCTTGTCCGGGATGGCCGCCCCCAAACAACGACTCGACGAATTGCTGGTAGCGCGCGGCCTGGCGCCTTCCCGCGCCCAAGCCAAGGCGCTCATCATGACCGGCCGCGTCCGCCACGGCACCGCGCGCCTCGACAAGCCCGGCAAGGAATACCCCGCCGGTTTCGAACTCAGCGTCGACCAGCCGCCGCGCTTCGTCAGTCGCGGCGGCGAGAAACTCGCCGCCTTCATGGATAAATTCCCCGTCAACCTGACCGGCACGCACGTGCTCGACATCGGTGCCTCGACCGGCGGCTTCACCGATTGCTCATTGCAGGCGGGCGCCGCCTCCGTCACCTGCGTGGATGTCGGCCACAGCCAGTTGCACGACAAGATCCGCCGCGACCCGCGCGTGACCAACCTGGAGAAGACCAATGCGCGCCACCTTGCCCCCGGCACCCTGCCACGGCCCAGTTACGACGCCCTCGTCATGGACCTGTCTTTTATTTCGCTGAAAAGCGTCCTGCCCGCGGTGTGGCCGTTCCTGCGTCCTGGCGGCACCCTGATCGCCCTCGTGAAACCCCAGTTCGAGGCCGGCAAGGCCGAGGTGGACAAGGGCCAGGGCATCATCCGGGACGACGCGGTGCGCGTCCGGGTAATGACGGAAGTGCGTGAATTCGCTTTGCGGGAACTGGCCGGGGCGCACCTGTTCGGCGAGATGGAGAGCCCGGTGCACGGCGCCGACGGCAACCGCGAGTTTCTGCTGGGGCTGACCAAGCTGTAGGGCGGGATCGCCGTATCCCGCCTTCGTTCAAAAACGATATCCTGTTCGAGGCGGGATACGGTGATCCCGCCCGACAAGAAATTGGTGTTCCAATATCTGCGTTTATCCGCGTAATCAGCGGGGAATCCCATGCCGCCCTTCCGCAAACTGGCCTTCGTCTTCAACTCGGAAAAACCCGGCGCCGCCGAGCTGGCGCAGGAACTGATGGAGATCGCCCGGCTGGGCGGCGCTAAAAGGGTGAAGTTGTCCGGTGATCGCAAGCTGCCGCGCGACTTCTTCAAGGATTGCGACGCCTGCTGCGTCATCGGTGGCGACGGCACGCTGCTCGGCACCGTGCGCGGCGCCGCGGCGGCGGATATTCCCATCATCGGCGTCAACCAGGGTAGTCTGGGCTTCCTCACCACTTTTTCCGCGGACGAGGCGCGCGCGCAGTTCGCCGTGCTGCTCGAGGGCGATTACCGCCTGGCCCGGCGCGCGCTGCTCGATTGCAAGACCGGCCCGCGGCGCAGCGACGTCGCCCTGAACGACGTGCTGATCAAGGACGCCAAGCCCTCCCACATCGTCCGCCTCGAGGTTTTTGCCAACGACAAGCTTGTCACCGACTACACCTGCGACGGTCTCATCTTTTCCACACCCACCGGCTCGACCGCCTACAACCTCGCGGCCGGCGGTCCGATCATCCATCCCGCGGCCGGGGTGATTGCGATGACGCCCATCTGCCCGCACACGCTGAGCAACCGCACCATCATTTTCCGCGACGACGTGAAGCTCACGGTCGTCAACCGGAGCACGGGCACCCGCCTGCTGGTGGCGATGGACGGCCAGCGCAACATGGTGGTCACGGAAGGCACGCCAGTGGAGATCTCCATCTCGCCCCGCACCCTCGCGCTGGCGCAGCGTCGCGACTATTCGCACTTCGAGGTCATGCGCGCCAAGCTCAAGTGGAGCGGCGGGTTCGCAGAGAAAAAATAAAGATCCTCGGGGCTTGCCCCGAGGCATTGCAGAAATGGAGGCAGACTATCAGTCCTGCGAGGCATGCGCCGCGCTCTCCTCTCCTCCAAACGCGGGGCTGATAGCCCCGCCTTGTTGCTCCAACCCAAGCCGGAGCACCTGTCAGCCATAGGCCCGGCGACGGCTCAAGCTCCAGGGGTATTAGAGCATTTTAAAGAAAACTGTAGCGGGATTAGAGCCAGTTTTTAGCCACAAAGGAACGCAAGGAGCACAAAGACAATCCATTCAGACTGCTGTTCTTTGCGATCTATGCGTTCCTTTGTGGCTAC
>JBKJRX010000075.1:0-4342 GCA_046593155.1 Lacunisphaera sp. | reverse complement strand
GTTCACCCGGGTCGGCCCGCGCGAGACACTCGCCAACCCCAATCTCGTCGATCTCATCCATGCCGGACTGCGGCGCGAGGTCTTCGCGGTCACCGAGACGACCACCGGCAACCGCCTGCACTTCCGCAGTGGCATGGCCAACAGCCCGGCGGGGGAACTTGCCGTGGTCACGTGGACGCAGGACGAGCAATCGCCCTATTATTGCATCGAGCCCTGGATGGGACCGCCCAATGCCGCCGAGACGAAAGTCGGCCTCCATTCGGTCGCTCCGGGTCAGACCCAGAAATTCTACGTTGAGATTACGATCGGATGAGCTGGAGCCGCGTCAGCGCCGCCGGCCTGACCTTGGCCATGTCGGCTTTATCTCCGGCCGCCACCCCTGAACCGGCGGAACCACTCACCGGCGAAACCCGGATCCACTATATCGCCGCCGATGAGGTGGACTGGCACTACGCGCCGGCTGGCAACGTGGTCCTCAGCCTCGAATGTTGCGGTGATGACGCGCCGTGGCTCAAACGCGGCCCGGACGGACGCCCGCCCATTTTCAAGAAGGCGGTTTTTCGCGAATACACCGACGAAACCTTCACCCAACTTAAGCCCCGAACTGCGGCTTGGGAGCACGCCGGCATTCTCGGGCCCATCATTCGCGCCGAGGTCGGTGACCGCGTCGAGGTCACGTTAAAGAATAATACTTCCTTTCCCGTCAGTCTGCATGCCCACGGGGTGCATTACCTGAAGCCCTACGAAGGCGCGGGTTATCCCGACGGCACCAAGGATTCCGACAAGGACGACGAAGCCATTGCTCCCAGCGATACCTACACCTACCGCTGGCAGGTCCCCACCCGATCCGGCCCCGGTCCCGAAGACGCCAGTTCGGTCGTGTGGCTCTATCATGCCCACGTAAACAGCCCGCAGGACACCAACACCGGGCTGGTGGGCGCCCTGATTGTCACCCGCCATGGCGAAGCCCTTCCGGACGGTTCGCCCAAGGACGTGGACCGCGAATTCGTGACGCTCTTCATGAACTTCGACGAGGCCCAGAGCCGGTTCTCGCGACGAAATGCCGCGCTGCTCGCCGTCAACCGCGATCCCCTGATCAACCGTTTCCACACCATCAACGGCTACGTGTTCGGCAACCTGCCCTTGTTGCGCATGAAGGCCGGGGAACGCGTGCGCTGGTATCTGGTCGCCCTGGGTGATGGCACCGATCTGCACACCCCTCATTGGCACGGTAACACGGTGCTCCACGAAGGGCGGCGCACCGATGTGATCGAACTGTTGCCCGCCAGCATGAAAGTGGCCGACATGCGTGCCGACAACCCCGGTATCTGGCTTTATCACTGCCACGTGAACGACCACGTGAAAGCCGGCATGGTGGGCCGATACGAGATCGAGAAATAAAGCGGCTTTTTTCCGTTACTTTTCATGGCCGAATCCGTCAAATTCCTCGCATGACTCCTTCCCTGGCCTTCATCGAGGGCATTGGTGGCCCCGAGCTGATGATGATCATGTTCATCGTCCTGCTGCTTTTCGGCGCCAACCGCTTGCCTGAACTGGCCCGCGGCATTGGCAAGTCAGTCCGGCAGTTCAAGAAAGCCGCGAGCGGCGTGGAGGACGAGGTTCGCCGCGCCATGGAGGAAGAGCCGGTCAAGCCGGCTCCGCAACCCGCCGCAACCATCCCTCAGCCGGTGCCCGAAAAACCAGCGCCGTCAGCCACCGCCACGGATTAATCGAAGATCGGTCCGCGGTTGAACCGCCAGACCGCGATCGCCATCACCCCGGCGGTGATGCCCAGCAGCACCCCGACCGTCGGCAGGATCTGCCCGAACGATTGCTGTGCCCAGAGCACCTGGGAGAATCCCTCCATGGACCAGTAGACCAGCGTGAATTTGGCGATGGTCTGCATGAATTCCGGCATAAAGCTAATTGGAAACCAAGCCCCGCCGGTCGCGCTCATCGTCAGCACGAGGAAGGTGGCGAGGCCATTCGCCGCCGCCGCCGTGGGCGAAACGGCCGCCAACAGCATGCCAAAAGCCGTGCAGGCCGCGGCCGCCGCCGTGCAGATGACGACCAGGTTGCCGAAGTTGCCCAGCACATCGATGCCATACATCAGCCGCCCTGCGAAAAACAACGCCGTGAGCTGCACGAGGCCAAGAATCACGCCATAAAGAAACCGGCTCCAGAGGATGTGCGCCCGCCGCACCGGTGCCGACAACAAGCGTTGGAACAGCCCGGCCTTTTTCTCCTCAAAGAAGGCCGCGGCCGAGTGGCTGAGCGCAAACATCAGGAACATCATCGCCCAGCCGCCGACCACCCTCGTCGCCTCGGGGCTTTTCACATTCCGGCCCACGACCTGTTCGCTCTCTATTTTCACCACTTTCGAGAAGAAGTCCCCCGAGGACGCCGGCTGGCCCGGCTGCCCGGCACCGCCAACCGCGGTTAACCCGAAATCCCCGGCCACCAAAGCCTGCTTCGTTTCGTCAAGGTCGCCCCCAAAGGCCTTGGTCACCGCCCCGGCCAGGTCCCCGTTGAATTGATCGAGACGCAAGTCGCCCAGTTTATTTTTGGCACTCGTCTGCAGCGACTGGCCGAGCAGCTGCGGCACATTGGAGAAAATCGCCTTTTGCAACAGGCCGTTGACCGTCTGGGTTTCAATCTCGTTGCGGGGATCCGAGAGGATTTTCAGATGCAAACCGAAGCCTTTGGTCGCGATCACGTCCCGCGGGATGACGAGAGCGAAGCGGAACTCGCGGTTCCGGATCATCGGTCGCAGGTCGTCTTCGGTAAGCGGACGCTCGGACTTGTCCGGATTGACGTAATTCGTGAGCACCCGAAAGGACTTCTCCGCCTTGAGCGCATCGACGAGTTGCTGCGCCGCGGGATTGTCGCTCTGGTTCACGACCGCGAGGCGGACGCCAGTCGGGCCGGTGTCTTTGCGGGTCAGTCCAAAAACCTGGCCAAAAATATAGATGAGCGCGACCGGCACCAGAAAGGTGAGGCTGACGGCCGTCTTGTCGCGGAAGAAATTGGCGAAGTCCTTGCGGAGGAGGGTGAGGATGATGCGCATGGGATTCCTTATTCGCGGAGGGTGCGGCCGGTGAGGTGAAGAAATACCGCCTCGAGGGTGGGTCTTTCAGTGACAAAGAGCCGGGAGGAGAGCTGCAGGTCTTCCGTCAGCGCGTAGAAGGTCGAGGTCTTGAAGCCGGGCGCCGGATGGAAGCGGTGCGTGCTCTCGCCGGAGGTGACCTCGCCATGGGCCACCAGACGCGCGGCCAAGGCGGCCGTCGCCTGGGTGGCGGGAAAGCTGATCTCATCGCTGAACGGCAGGCGCGCCAGCAACTCGTCCAGCGTGCCGAGGGCATGAATCTTGCCATGGTCGATGATACCGATGCGCGAGCAGAGACGGGTAGCCTCCTCCATGTAATGCGTGGAATAAATCACCGTCAGACCGTCGCGAGCCCGGGCCTCCAGGAAATCGAAGATGGCGTTGCGTGACTGCGGATCCACCCCGACCGTGGGCTCATCGCACAAGAGCAGCTTCGGCCGGTGCAGGAGCGCCGCGACCAGATTGAGGCGGCGCTGCATGCCACCGGAGAAAGTCTTCACCTGATCGCGCCGGCGGTCCGCCAGCTGCACCGCCTCCAGCGCCTCGTCGATTCGCGCCCGCAGGTCGGCGCCCCGCAGGCCATAAAGCTCGCCAAAGATGCGCAGATTCTGCTCCGCGCTCAGATCCTCATAGAGTGCGATGGACTGCGGCACGAGTCCGAGCGACGCCCGCGTGGAAGGATCGGCGGCGGAGACCGGCTTGCCATCGATGGTGATGCGGCCGGCCTCGGCCGTGCGCAAACCGGCGACCAGCGACATGAGCGTGGATTTACCGGCCCCGTTGGGCCCGAGCAGTCCGAAGAACTCGCCCGGCGCGATGTGGAGCGAGACGTCATCGAGGGCCGTGAGCGGGCCGTAGCGCTTGGTGATGTGATCCAGTTTGAGCATGGGAAACGCGTTGCGTGGTGAAGATTGAGCGCGGCCCACGCGCGGACGGCGAGCACGGGCGCCTCGCCGGAAGTCATGGTCATGCATGACCTCTCCCGTCCCATTCGCGGGAACCACGGATTTCAACTTCGTGCAGAAGGGGTGGGGTTCACTTTGGTGAAAAAGAGCGAAGAATATTTCTACTCACTATTTTCCAGCCAGTTACGCGATCGCCTGTAACTTGGCACATCGCTTGCGTGTATGTAGGGCAACAAAACATTTCTCATGAAAAAGAATTTCTTCCTCTCACTCTTTCTCCTCTCGATGCTCACGTCCAGCGCCAGTGACGCTCAAAGCCAGCCCCAGTCTG
>JBKJRX010000036.1:0-14921 GCA_046593155.1 Lacunisphaera sp. | reverse complement strand
CTGATTTGAATCGATATACCATATTGTGTTCCAGCCACTGGATTATCCACCAACGGGAATCCAAGGAGGACCCAAAGGTTACTATAGTCCTCGATATCGGCATTCCAGTTTGGAAGCTCGATTGCCAAACCGATCTGCTTGTAAGTTACCTTTTCCCATTCACGCGATCGATTGTGCGCTGGTGGCTGAGCTGAAGCGATCATTGGCTCGTTGACAGAAGCGCAACCACTCATCAGCGCAGCGCTTAGCAGATAGAGTTTTGTAATGTAGCCGTTCATGTAATTCACCATTTATAGTTAAGTATATTGATGCCGCCATTGGAGTTCGGAGTGAGATCATAGCCCTCAGCCAGTTTCGTCGCGACTTGGGGGATGCCAGTTCTATCGATCCCATATCCAAGACCGACCCCAAGATTTTCAAATCCTTTAGGCATAGTCTCACCGTTGCGAGCAAGCATTGTCATTACCCAAGTGCCGCAATTGCACTTCGCGAACTGATAGTGTCCTGGATCAGATCTTGTGGGTGCTGAATTATTAATATTCCGCGATCGGATCGCTGATTTATAGATTTGCACTTGCCGATCGAATTTGTCGGTGATCATTCGTCGATAGTAGCCAATGCCTTCCTTCTCAAAGGCATTCTGATCCTGAAACGCGTTGTAGGCCAAATATGATCCTCGCGTATCAGCCACAGCTACATGGTTCAATTGACTGTCACCCTTCATAACCGAATATGGGTGAAATGAGAAAGTCGTAAGATATGGGCTGCTAGTATAGGGATCCACCCCACCCATTACGCCTTCAGGGATCTGACTTCCTTGATCTGAATTAGAAACCAACTTACACCACTGAGACTTCTCATCGTCCGATAGACCTTTCTCATCAAAGGCTAGGAAAATGTGGAGCATCTTTAATATATTTCCATACCGTAGCCCTCTAATATTTAGAGGGCGCGTTGCCATATAGACAGCATTCCCGACTGGATCGATTGACGCGGGAGTGGCATTCCCGACAAACCCATAGAGATTTTGTCCGCCTTTCTCTGCGATTCGATCCCGAGTCAGCCACCGCCCGGATCTAGCGCCGTAATATCTTAGGCCATAGTAGAGCAGGCCGTTTTCGTTGTCGGTGTATTTGGTCGAAAAGCGGAAGGCGTTTGCTTCGGCGGCGGACTTAGCGCTCGTAGCCATGTCAACGAGGCCGATAACGTTTCCGTTGCCGTCGTAGGTTGCTGAGTTGGGCCTCATACTGACCACTGCACGAACGACTGCTCACTTCGGAGGCTCGGGGCGCGCGTTGCTTGGTCGTTGCGGCGGAATCGGGTAGCGCTCCGGCGGGTTCACGATTTCGACGGTGAAGGTCTTGTCACTTTGTAGACGAAGACGATCTCGCCCTTGAAGTTGGGCTTCACCCGCTGACGAAGATCAAATTTCTGCTCATGTGCCTGTCCTTGCGCATCCTTCCAGCGCACGGTGAACACGTCGTTCGGAGACGATTCCATCGGGCCGGCATTAGCTGCGTAACCGGACGGCACCGAATTGCCGCATCCGTAATTATACTCGCCCGAGCTGTCAAAGATTTGATTCTCCGTGATCTTCTCCTGACTCAGGTTCACAACAATAATCCGATAGTAATAATCACGAGCTATCATTTGGCACCCCGACAATCCCAGACCGAGCACTAAGGTGGTAGCATGGTAGATTTCATAGGAGTTAGCGGGGGCGCTTCGCGCTTTTGAGATGTGCAGTATTGATCGAATTCTCGGAAGTGGTTCCCGCTACAGTGCTATTTCCCTCTTTCTCGGAAGCTAACTTCAACCCGTTCGTCGCGGATTGTGAAGGTTAGGCGTCCCGATATTCCCGCCTGATAAATTTTCTGCAGGTCCAGTTTTTCCACCCGGTTTTTTCCCTCTTCATCCCAGTGCAATTTTGTTTCGGGTGTGATGGGATGGGGGTAAAAACCGAAGCCTTTGGTCGCGTTTTTAACAACCCATCCCCATTCGCAGACGTATTGGCCAAAGTGAGCTTTAGCGTTTTCCAAGTCGCGTGAAGACAGATTAATGATTTCAACATCGATCTCAGGTTTCACTCCGGCAATTCCGCTGTTGCCGCAGCCAACAAGCAAGAAGCAATAAAGGGCGATAAAAAACAGCTTTAGTTTCATTCGCTGTGGGTCCGATACCCCGAAGCTTGCTTCGGCTTGGTTGGTTGGCCGGGTTTGAGTGTGGATTGCATGACGCTCGAATTAGTTGGCGGTGGTCTTGTCAAATGCCCCGGGGCTTGCCCCGGGGATCTTTACGGGGAAAATTGGTTTTCCTCACGCGGGTTTCTCCTGTTAGGGCAACCTCAGGTCCTGACTCTTGACAAGAGGGCGACGGTTTCCACTTTGCCGAGAGTCAAAACCTGACGTGCTCTGTTCTCACTTGGGCGCGATCGGCGGCTCACTTCGGGGGCTCGGGGCGCGCGTGGTCTTTTAATCCCGAGCTGCCCGAGGAGCTCGCGTTGCGTGGGCGTTGCGGCGGGATCGGATAGCGCTCCGGCGGGTTCACGATTTCGACTTTGAAGGTCTTGTCGGCTTGATAGACGAAGACGATTTCGCCCTTGAAGTTACGCTTCACCCGCTCACGCAGATCAAACTTCTGCTCGTGCGCCTTACCTTGCGCATCCTTCCAGCGCACAATGAAAAAATCGTTTGGAGGCGTGGACATCGGGCCTGCGTTGATCTTCGCGCTAGACGGAATAACAATGCCCCCACCGTAGTTATACTCATCGGTGCTATCGAGAACTTGGGTCTCGGTGATCCGCTCTTCACTGAGATTTACGACAAGTATCCTATAGTAATAATCGCGGGCGATCATTTGGCACCCGGATAGTCCCAGACCGAGGGCCAGGGTGACAAGCGTGACGATTTTCATAGGAGTTAGCGGGGGCGTTTGGGGAACAGATTGTGCGGGAACTTGCGGCTTAGGTCGTGCGGCGTGGTGTTACCGGTCGGCGTGAAGGCAGGCAGGTTGCCGAAAGGAACACCCGCGGCTCGGCCGTGATTCCAAATATACTCCAACGGGGCGCGGCTGAGATCGTTGGTCTTCTTCCCATGACCACGCCCGATGTCCGAGTGATCGCCCGGAAAGCTCTGCTCATTGAAGCCTTCGCCTGCTCCGAGTGGAGTCAGAGGGAATAGATACCGCTGCTCGTCTTCCGCGGTGGCCTGGGCCGCGTGCAAAACACCTGGCAGGCTCATTCGGATGCCGACATTGATGTTGTTCCACGGCACGCCGAACGATCCGACAGTATCGAACAGACCGACGAAGCGGATGACAAACTCGCACTCACCCGGAGGAGTGTTACGGCCCGCTTTCAACTTGTGCTGCAACTTGCCGCCATACTTGGGATCGTAACCGCGCTCGACCAGCAGATTGGCAAACTCGCGTGACAATGCCGCCCCGCGACTGAAGCCGACAATATCAACGTAGCGGTCACCCAAATCAACCGCCTGGATGAAGTCGCGGTAGGCCGCTTCCAAGCGATTGCTCCCTCCCGCTCCCGTCAGACCGCCCACCGCCCGTGTGCCGACGCTGCTACCGACGCCACGATAATAATACGCTAAGCCAGAATAGGCATCGTGCAGTATGAGCACATTGGTGCCGCTCTTGCGGCTGTTCCCGGTGCCATCGAAGAAGTAGCCGGCCAAGCCAAGCACATCGACGCTGTCGATGGGCGAGTTGGCCACGAAGCCGTAGAGGTTCGCCCCGCCGTCCTCCTCGATGGGATCGCGGCTGAGGAAGCGGCCGCGGTTCGGATCATAGAAACGCTGGCTGTAGTCGATCAGTCCCGTCTCGGCGTCTGTGAATTCCGTGCTGAACCGGAAGGGAAACAGCGTCGCAGCGGGGCCGTCGGCAATGATCGTCTCACCAAATGCGCCATACTCGTAAGTCGCCGACTTCGCCCCAGTCGCCATGTCAACGTAGGCGACGACGTTGCCGTTGCCGTCGAAAACCGCGCCATGCGGTTTTAGGGTCTGGGTGCTGGGGTCTAGGGTCTGGGCGAACAGCAAGCCGCCGACGCCGCCCGCGCCTTGCATCGACCCGCTGAGGTCCGAGCCCCACGCGTAGGTCTTGGCCGCAGCGCCGGTGGCGTCCACCTCGGCGAGCAGGTTCCAGCCGTCATAAAGAAAACGGGTGGTGGCGTCCGCGCCAGTCGCGGTGCTCGCCTGCAGCTGCAGGCTGCTGTCGGACCCGCCGTTGTAGAACTGGCACCGCAGCTGGTAGGTCTGCCCGGCCTGCAAGGCGAGGGTCACCTGTCCGGTTCGCGGTCCGTTGAAGTTCCACAGGTTGAGCACAAAGACATCATTGAGGTAGAGCCGCAGCGCGTCAACCGGACCCATCGTGACGTTGAAAGTGTAATCGCCGCTCACCGGCACCTGGAGCGGGCTGCTGATCTGCGCGATCCACGGGTTGGCCGGCACCCCGGGCGCGGGTGCCGCGGTTCCGGGCCAGGCGAGATTCCACCGGGCGGGGAACGCCTGCGTGGCGAGAATTGACCCCACCTGCGTGTCACTCACGGCGGCATAATAATTGGCGGTCAAAGCCGAGAACACCGGCTCCGAGTAGCCGGTCGCCACCTTGGCCACGCGCCGGCCCTGGGCATCGTAGGTGAACACTAGTTTCTCGCGTTTCACTCCCTCCAGCAGCGCGGCCGGTGTGGTCTCCACGGACTTCAGCCGGTTTTCCCCGTCCCAGGCGTAGGCCCACCGGCCGTCAGCGGTTAGATTACCATCAGCATCGTGCGTGTAACTGAGCGGATTCTGCGGAAAGTAGGCGGCCTGGATGATCTCCGTCACGGCATCCTCGCCGCCGGGGCCGATCAGGTTTTTCACGCCAGTGACCTTTACTTCCGCGTTCACGTTGCGTGACGAATTGTCGGCTGCGAGCTGCGTGTGGAGCAGGTCGCCCACCCGGGGCAACGGCGTGGGCAAGCCGGTGCTCGCGGGATACTGGAAGGTGACGGTCGCACCGGCCTCCGCCGCAGCGAGCAGGTCGAACGTGCCGGGCACGGTCCGGGACGAATACTGGTTCAACAGGTTGGCGGTATAACTGGAGGTCTGTGCATTGACGGTGGCGGTCTTGCGGTTGCCGATGTCGTCGTAAGTCCACGCAAAGTCGTGCCCCGGAAGGACGCCACCCGTAGTATCGGACTTCCGGCCGGAGGTCACCTGGCCAAGCGCATCATAGGTGTAGTCCCAGCGTGCATTGTCCTCTCGGGTGACGCGGATGCGCTGGTTAGCGGAGTTATACGAATACAGATGGTTTAACGCGGAGGCCGCAGAGGGCGCGGAGGTGATCGAGGCCAGCCGGTTCAGATTGTCGTAAACTTTGGCCGTAGCGAGGCGCGTAGCGCCGCCTTGGGCGAAGGTGACGGACGCTACCAGCGGGGAATTCGGCAGGTAGCCATACACCGCCGTGTTTGTGCCGCTCGTCACGGTGTCCATGCGTGAGGCGGCATCGTAAGAATAGCCGATCTGGTTTAACGCGGAGAACGCGGAGAGGGAGTTGAGCCGCTGAAGCGCGTCGAAGGTGCGGTGGACGCCGAGGGTGGCGAACTGGCCGGCGGTGTAATCCTCATCCTTGAGCTGGCCCGAGGCATCATAGGATAAGGTGCGGATGCCGGAGCCGTCGGTGATTGTCTTGGGGCGACCGGCGCGGTCGTAAGCGAGCGTGGCGGCGGGAGTGCCGTCGGAATAGGTCATGCCTGTGGGCCGGCCGACGGCGTTGTAGGCATAATTGGTCTGCACCCCGCGCGCCCATGTGCGCCGCAAGAGGCGGCCGGAGGGCTTGTAAAGGTAGGTCGGACCGGTGTTGTCAGCGTAACGCTTGTTGTCGAGCCAGCCCCGGGCGGAGTTGTAATTCCAGGTGGTGACTGCGGCGCCCGCGGCGCTGGCGAAGTCCTGCCAGGTGGTCATGGTCTTAACCCGGAGCTGCTCGTCATAGGTGTATTCGACAGGATAAGTGCGGCTGCCCCACGTGCGCTTTGGCTGGCTATGCGGCCAGAAGGTAGTGTTGACCACCGTGCCATCGGGCTGGGTGACGGTCGTCTGCCGCCCCATCACGTCATAACCGAAGGTGGTAGTCTGCGGGTCATAACCCGGGCCGCTGCGAACCAGATCAGGATCGGGTGTGGTGATGGACTGGAGGCGGTCCTGGGCATCGTAAGCATAGGTCGTCACGCCTGTGCGGGCGTCCGTGCTGGTGGTCAATTGACCGATAGCATTGTAATCATAGGTGACCGAAGCCAAGGATCCGAGGCCGGCACGCTCGGCCACCGTGCCGAGCAAACGGTCTCCTAGATAGGTTTGTGTTTCGGTCACTCCGTCCGGCGCAGTCGAAACCACGGTGCGGCCGCCGGTGCCGTCATGGGTGATCAGCGTGGAACTGGTGAGGCCGCGCACCGTCTGCCAGGAAGCGAGCCCATCGACGCTCTGTTCCGAGATGGAGACCGTCACAGGCGTGGCCTGCTGGTCAATCTCCCACACTTGGGTCTCCGTGCGCTGGACCGTCCGGCCATCACGAACCCCCACAGAGCTGAGGGTGCGGGTAATCCGGTCGGTCCCCGCATAATCGATCGTGTTGTTGCCGTTCATAGCCACCGCCGTCACCGACTGCCGGCCGCGGACATCGTAACCGTAAAGCGTGGTGATACCGTCGGGATCCACCTCGCGGGCGAGCCGGCCGACCGCGTCAAAATAGCGGCGGGAAACAGCCCCGTCCCCGAGAGTGTTTTCGGCAACTTCGCCGAGAAAATTAAACCCGGCGTATTCGAGCGCATAATCGGTGGCGGAGTAGTAGCGGCGGGTGGACATCACGTAGCCGGTGCCGCGGCCGTCCCAACTAAATGTCTGCCAGTCGTGTTCGAGCGGGGCCACGGTGGTGCCACCGAGTCTGAACAAGGCGCCGCTGGCACCGCGGGTCTCGATCCGGGTGCCGCCGTCGGCGTAAATGGTGGTGGTGATCGTGGAATTGTTGGACCCGAAGGCATAACCATAGGTCGTTGTGCCGGACAGGAGCGACGTGCTCGAAACCACCCGCCCCGCCAGATCATAGGCGGTGGCGGCGACCACAGTCTCGGAATTATCGGCCGGGTTGACCCGGAAGGTCCTGGTCAGACGCCCGGCGGCGTCGTATTCAAAGCGCTGGCGCGACATGATGGTCGCACCGGCGGAACGGGTCTCCCAGAGCTTGCGCCCCAGTTCGTCAAACTCGTAGGCGACAGTCTCACCGCGCAGGCTGATCTGCTCCACCGCGCCGCAGGACTGGCAGTAAGAACGGGTTTCCACCTCGCCATCGAGGTGCTGGATCTGGATGGGCCGTCCGAAGCTGTCGGTCTGCCCGACGACCTCGGAGCGGAGCGTGCGGTTGGTGGCGATGTCGGTCACCAAAGTAGAGGCCTCCCGTCCCCGCGGGCTGAGCACCCGCACGGTCCGGGTGCCGTCGGTCACGGTCTCAAGCGAGGCATCCGCCGCACCCTCCTCCTCGATGGTGCTGGTGCCTCCATCGGGATTGGCGGTGAAGCGACGGAGGAGCAGCGTGCCATCGGGATTGAGCCGGTAGGCCAGTTCCCCGGCGTGGATGCCCTCGGCGTAATACCGCTCGCGAGTGATGATGTTGCCCGGGTGGTTCCAAAGCGCGCCCGGCACCGTGGAGCGGCGGTCGTCGCGGAGCTTGTATTTGATGCCGCCGATGATCGCGGGTGCTCCCCACAGGATCGTGTGGTCCAGGCCGAGGTTGGAGAGAAACATGTCCTGAAAAACCGAGGTCAGATTGTCCGCAGTTCCATCGCCATCGAGGTCTGCCAGCGAGCGGCGGTAACCGGTGGTTTTAATCCACTGTTTCCCCATTGGCGCGTTGTGATTATAAATTGAGCCGCTCGCGTCATTGAGATAATCGTAGTTTTCCACCGAGCCATCGGGGTGGGTGATGCTGGTGACTTTGCGCTGCGCCCCACCGGGCGCGGTGGCATGGGCCCAAAGCGTGGTCAGGGCGGCGCCGGCCGGATCCACGATCTCCTTCACGCGCTCCTCGCCCCAGGAAAAAGTCCGACAATAGGTCTTGGTCCTCGAACCGGCGCCCCCGGCGGCGTCTTTGACCACCACATCTTCCACCCGGTCGCCCCCCTCGGTGGATTGCGTGGTCTCGGTCACGCGCAAGCCACCCGCCTCGTTGAAGACCGTGCGGCCCGGCTGGGATTCGTCCACCTCGGTCATGACGACGCTCTGCGCGCCGATGACGCGAGTGACGCGCCAGATCCCGCCGGCCGGCGAACCATCGATCCGCCACTTGAGGTAAGGGCTGCCGGAGACCGCATACAATCCGTCGCCGCCCAGCGCGCCGACGTCCGCCCGATCATAGAGGCGGATCTCGTAGGATGAGGTGCTGGTGGTGACAATATCGGCGAGCGCCTGCGGAGCCAGCACCTGACGCACGGTGTCCTGGGCATCGCGCACGACCGTGGCATTCTCACCCAGCACGGAGGCGCGCAGGGCCGCCGGAGTGTAAAGTGCCGGAGTGATGTTGGGCGAAAAAAGCGTCAGGTAGCCGGCGGATTCGCCGGTGGCAGTATGGCCAAGCGGTATCTGCCAGCGGATCGAGCCACGGGTGGGCCCGCGATTGCCGCCAGCCAGGCCGGTGTCGCCTGCGCCGCAACTGGTGCAATCGCCTCCGATTGCCTCCAAGGTGAAATCTTTTATCCGGATTTCATAGCCATCCTCGAGTGGCAGATCGAATTCGCCTCCATTATCCTTGTCCTTGAGGGTAATGGCTGAGGTGACGGTTTTATAGTCTTCCCAAGTGGGGGTGCCCAAGCGCCGCCACTCATACCCGACACGCTGCTCAAATAGGTTACCACCGCCTTCACAGATCGGGGAGCCGGCAAAATCATATTTGAGATGCACCTTCCGAATGGTCCAGGAGGTGACGTTGCCGGTGGGGAGGCCGCCGAGGGTGGAGGTGTTGTCGAGATGGGCCACCGCCGGGTCCTTGTATACTTTGGCGCGGCTTTCGGCCATCTGCCGGGTGTCCTCGTTCTGCAGTTCCATCACCCGGTAATCGCGCCACTCCACCGGATCGAGGGAGACGCCGCTGAAGACGCCCCCGCGAAAAATATTGTCGTCGGCCGCTCTGGTGTCCCCCAGCACCGCCAGCCCCAGAGGATTGTTGATCGACATATACCACGCGCCATAGCCGATTGGTCCCCCGCCGCTGACCGGGACATTCACGGTCAATACCGGGGCCTCGGGCCAGTTGGGCGTGGCCGGATCCCACGGGGGCACGCCGAGCACCTCGCCGTTTTGCAGGAGAGTGTTGTTGGCCCAAACCACCTGATCGGTGGCCGGATTGTAAGTGTAAACAATTGCGCCGCTCAATTCCGCGCGCCGCTGCCAGGGATTGCCGCCGGCGCCCGCGCTGGCCAGCGCGCCACGGGCATTTTCCGTGCCCCCGGAAAACACCAGCTTGCTGTAATATTTCGGGACCTGTCCGACCGGCACGGCGGTCAATTGCGGCACGCCCGCGAATTTTGGATAGGTCGTCTCGCTGGCATACTGCAAATTGGGGCGGATGTAATTTGGCGTGCCGGCGAGCAATGCGGCCTGGCTCATCCAGCCGGCGGCAAAAACAGAGGCGATCCTGAAGAAGGGGGAATTCATGGTGTAAAGGCTTGCGGTGCGGCTTACCGATTTGGCTGGTAAACACGGAGGCTGATGACGCCGGTGGAATCCGGCACTGCCCCCTTGGTCGGATTGCGGCCCTGCTTGAATTCGATGAAGTTGGTCACCCCGTCGGCATCCAGATCCGCCGCCGCATCGTTCACCAGCGGCTTGAGTCCGTGCTGGTATTCCCACCCATCCCTCATGCCATCACCGTCTGAGTCGATGTTGTCGGGCTTGGTGCCGAGGACGTATTCGATGATGTTGGTCAGGCCGTCGGCATCGTGGTCGGTGTTGCGATCGTTGAGGGAAATATTCAAGCCGTGCGCCGTCTCCCAAGCGTCATCCATGCCGTCGTGGTCTGCGTCCGCTGCGATGGGGTTCTCCAACCCGGCGTAGAAGTCGTCAAAGGACGAGCTTACCGTGGCGTGCCCGGTGGCACTAAAGCCGGTAAGAGAAGCCGCTGTATTATCGACAAAAGGGACATCGGCGATGATCATGCGACCGTCGGAATAAAGGTCCCACCTCTTCGTAACATAGTCCTCGCGAGTGGTGAGCCGCAGCCAATCTACTGTGCGACCGGCCGCATCAATCGGCACGGTCTTGCCGGTGGCGAGCCAGACGTTGCCGTCAAAAACCTGCAGGCTGGCCGGCGATGTCATGCCGACCAAAGCCACCCGTGCTGCCGAGGTGTTGAAAGTAACCCCAGTGGTTGCCGTCACGCCAGCAACTGGCTGGGCGAAAAAATCGACAAAGACTGGTGTGGCGCCCGCCGCCGAGATATCGTGGGCCAACGATGCTGGCGGCTGGCCGGCGGGGATCGTCAATTCCTGCAGGCTGGCCGGGCCGCTCGATGCCACCACCGCCACCCCACCGGTAGCGGTCCAGCCCTGCTGCCCGGCGAGCGGGCCTGGCTGATAGCCTTCCGAAGGTTCGAACTCCGCGACAAAGGGCAGCGTGGCCAGACTGGAGGCGACCGTGATCGCACGCGCTTCCGATGTTGCGGTCGCCCCCGCGTTGTCCGTCGCCCGGGCGGTGAGAGAATAGGTTTCCGCCGCGACTGACAGCCAGTTGAACTCGTAGGGCGCGACGAAACTCTCACCCAACTTGGTGGTGTCTTGGTAGAATTCCACCTTGGCGATGGCCCCGTCGCTGTCCGCCGCCGTGGCCGCGAGCAGCACGTTGGCCGGGGCCGTAAAATTTACGCCGTTTGCAGGGGCGGTCAAAGCGACCGACGGCGGGAGGTTGGGGCGGCTCACGTTGACGGTGATCGGCGTGGAGTCCGTGGCCGAACCCGTGTTGTCGGTCGCCCGGGCCAGATAACTATAATTGCCGGCCCCCAATCCCGAGACGACAAACTCATACGGGGCGGAGCTGTCCTCCGCGAACTTGGAAGCTTCCTCAAAAAATTCGATCTTGGTCACGACGCCGTCGCGATCTGACGCCGTGGCGGTCAGGACGAAAGTGGCCGGCGCTAGGAGGGTCGCGCCATCTGCAGGCGCGGTAATCGACACCAGGGGCGCCTCATTGGGTTGAACCACAGTGACGGTGATGGATGCGGAGGTGGCGGAAAGGCTCTGCAGATCGTAAGCTCTGGCTGAAAACGTGTAGGTGCCGGCAGCCAGGTTGGTGGCGGAAAAAACATACGGTTCCGCGTAATCCTCCCAGAGTTTGAGCGTGTCCTGATAGAAGGCGACTTTGCCAATGGAGCCGTCGGGATCACTGGCCGTGGCCGCGAGTGCAACGTTGGCCGGAGCGGTGAGCAGCGTGCCATCGGCGGGCGCGGTAAGCGTTACGCTGGGTGGCTGATTGGGACTGGTGACGGTGATGGTGACGGAAGGGGAGTCCGCCGTGCCCCCGAGATTGTCCGTGGCCCGGGCGACATAGGTATGGCTACCAGGTGAACTGACCGTATGCTGCAAGGTGTAGGGCGCAGTGATGTCCTCGCCGAGCTTGGTGGTGCCCTGATAGAATTCCACCTTGGTCACAGTGCCGTCGACATCGGCGGCGGTCGCGGCGAGCGTGAAGGTGGCCGATCCGGTGAAGGAGGTGCCGTGGGTGGGCGCGGTGAGCGTCACGGTGGGAGGCTGGTTGGCCGTTGGCGAAGCCAGCAGATGCAGCAGGCCGTTGCCATTGATGATCAGCTGGTCGGCGACCAGTCCGCCTATGAGCTGAGCGCGGCCGTTGATCGTGATCGTGCCGTAGGGAGCGACCACATATCCGTAAACTGACACGTTGGCATTCAGCGTGAGGCCTCCGTTGGCAAAATTAAGGGTGAGCCAGGCGGGATGGGCGGAATTGCCCAAGCTCCCGTTGGCCGACACACCATTGGCCAGGGTGACAACCACCGGTCCGACAATATCAAGCCTGCTGGATCCATTGAACGTGAGGCGCTGAAAATGATAGACCGTGGCTTGAGTGCTCCCGGCCGTGCCGAGGGTGAAGTGGCTGCTCCCATGGGCAGTGAAATCCCCATACGTGCCGGGCGGGATCGCGATCGGACCCACGTTGCTGTTCAGGGTCAGATCTTTAAGCGTGGCAAAGTCGCCCGGTGACTGGCTTGGGTTGTCCAATGAAACATTTCGTGTGCCATTCGGCTGCGGCGGTGCCGCCACAGCAGGCAGGCCTTGAGGTTCTGAGCGGCGGATGACGTGCCGCAGCGTCGCGCCGCCGTTGAGCGTGATCGTGTGGCCAGTCGGCGCTGTGCTGCCATCGGCATCGAGTGTGCCGGCATAAGCCGGGTTACCGTTCAATCGGATGGTCGGCGTGCCCGGCACCAGCAAATCGCCGCTTACCTGTGCGTTGCCATTGAGCGTCATGCTCTCGGCCGTCATCTGCCGGATCGAGCCCTCGACTGTTCCGTTGAGCGTGGGCGCATGCCGCACCAAGGCGGTGCCGGCCGATTGTGCAAATAAAGAAGGAATCAGCACCGCGCCGACTATCACCGGTATCAACACTCGCATGGAGTGGAAATATCCGACTGCGAGAGGCCCCGACAGAACCCAGAGGGCTTGAATTTAGGGCACTAAAATAAGGTTCCCTGTTATGGGGGCGTCCAACAAAAAGCCGCGACGGTGAGTCGCGGCCGGAAGGGATGCGATAGATCCCTCAGGCGATGCTCAAACGCACGACTTCCAGCGCGGCGGCACTGAGTGGCTTGCCGGCGTCGGCGCCGAAGAGCTGGAGCAGGGCCCACATCGTGCCACCCGCGAGCACCAGGCCGATGAAAAACAGGATCGTGCAGAACACCTTGTCCCACCGCAGGTGCATGAAATAGAAAATGACGGCCATGAACTTGCCCGCGGAAAGCACGAGCAGGGTGGTGACCACAAACCACTTGGGCCAGGGCAGGTAAACCAGCACGACCTCGATGCCCGTGACGACGGACAGGATCATCGCGACCTTGATGTAGAAATGATACTTGCTCGGCTCGTGATGGCCGGCGGCGGGCGCGGAAGAGTGATCGGCGATGTGAGAGGGTGAGCTCATGATTGGTAAGAAAGAAACCTGAAACCTGAAACCTGAGACCTGAAAATTTTAAGAGGGAGGCTGAAGACCGAGGGCTGACCGCTTAAAGATACTCCAACAGATAGACGGCGGTGAAGATGATGATCCAGACGATGTCGACGAAGTGCCAGTAGAGGCCGATGGACTCGACATCGATGGCGTTCTTCTCGCCGAACTCGACGGCGCCGCGAGCGCGGCCGAGCCAGAAGAGGGCGACCAGGGCAACGGCCCCGACCACGAGAGGCCCGGTCGCGCGGCGCAGGAGGTCGCCGAAGGGCAGGCCGTAAATGACCTCGATGAGGCCGGGGATGAACCAGATGAAGGCGACGCCCATCACCACACACACCGTGATCAGGTGGAGGAAATTCATGAACAACCCGCCGCCATAGGCCGGCTTGAAGGTGCGGACATACATCATGCCCAGCAGGAGCACGCCGATGGCGACGTGCGTGCCGTGGGTGCCGGTCAGCGTGTAAAACGTGGAGCCGAAGATGCTGTTTGACAGCGTCATTTTCTTGGCGAGGACGAAATGCTCGAACTCGTAGACCTGGCCGCCGAGGAAGATGCAGCCGAAGAACATCGTGCCGAGCAGCATGGTGCGGGTGCTCTTCACGTTGCCGCGCTGGATGGCGTTCACCGCGAGCGCCATGAGCAGCGAGGACATGAGCAGGATGAACGTCGAGAAGGAGGTGAGCTCGATGTTGAACACCGCGGTCGGGACCGCGTTGCCCGGGGGCGGGTTCAACCGGTAAACCATGTGGGTCGAGATCAGCGCCCCGAAGAACATGCAGTCCGAGGCGAGGAAGGCCCACCAGAGGAGCTTCTTATTCGGAATGCCCGTCGCCGTGGTGGAGTCGTGATGGTGGTCGATGTGACCGTTGGCCGCGTGGCTGCTCATGTGGTGGAAGATGAAACCTGAAGGCTGAAAGCTGAGACCTGAAAAATTGGGAGGGGATATCGTTCTCTTTATCGTTCTCGTAATCTTAATCTCAGGACTGGGAAGGAAGCGGGTTAAGAGGGGAGAACGAGTAGGATTAAGAGAACGAGAAAGATTTGAATTAGTGGTGGTCGCCGCGGGATTCGGTGACCTTGCCGTCGGCGTCGATGTGGAGGTGGTAGCCGCCGGGGCCCTCGAGGGACCAGAGGTAGAGCGAGATGACCATGATGACGCCACCGGTGAGGGCGAGCGGGAGGTGGGAGGAGAGGATCTGGTTGCCGAACATCATCAGGGGATGGTGCAACTGCGCGAAGTTGTAGGCGCCGATGAACAGGCCGATGGCGGAGAAGAGCGGATACCACGACTGGTCGGGCATGTGGATGCCGCCGTGGGATGCCTCGGCCTTGATGTGCTCGGCCTTTTCCTTCGCGATCTCCTCCTGGTGGTGCTTTTCATACCACCAGGCGTCGCGGGCGTGGATGGTCGGGATGGCGGCGAAGTTATGCTCGGGTGGCGGGGAGGGGATGGACCACTCCAACGTGCGGCCGTCCCACGGGTCGTTGCCGCATTTCTGGCCCTTGAAGAATGACCAGACCAGCACGGCGAAGTAAGTGAAGATGCCGAGGCCGAGCAGGTAGGCGCCACAGGTGGCGAACAGGTTGCCCTCGTTCCAACCCATGTTGGAGTCGTAGGTCCAGGTGCGGCGCGGCATGCCGTTCAGGCCGAGGAAGTGCATCGGGAAGAACGTGGCGTTGAAGCCCACAAAGATGAGCCAGAAGGAG
>JBKJRX010000349.1:0-13994 GCA_046593155.1 Lacunisphaera sp. | reverse complement strand
GCTCCAATCGCTTTCCGCCCAGTGGCAGGCCACCCCACAGCAAATCGTGCCCATCGCGCCGACCAAGCCTGCCGCCACCGCACCCGCCGGCATGGTGACGATCCCAGCGGGTGAGTTCGACTTCAAGGTCACCGGCATCGAGATCGAAGGCCAGACTTGGCAGGGTCTCGACTTCCAATACCCGTGGGAAAACTCCGCGCGCCGCGCCCACCGGCACCGCATGGCGATGAAGTCTTTTCACATCGACCGCTACCCGGTTACCAACGCCGACTACAAGAAATTCACCGACGCCACCGGCTACCGGCCGAAGGACGATCACCATTATCTCCGCGACTGGAAAAACGGAGCGTCCCAACCCGGCTGGGAAAAGAAGCCCGTCACCTGGGTCTCGATTGAGGACGCCCGCGCCTATGCCGCGTGGGCGGGCAAGCGCCTGCCGCACGAATGGGAATGGCACTACGCCGCGCAGGGCTCCGACGGCCGCCTTTATCCGTGGGGTAACGACTGGAACGCCGCGAACATGCCCAAACCGAACCGAGGCCGCACGCTGCTGCCGCCTGACGATGTCGACGCGCATGCCGGCGGCGTCAGTCCCTTCGGCGTGATGGATCTCGTGGGCAATGTCTGGCAGTGGACCGACGAATTCATGGATGAGCACACGCGTGCCGCCGCACTCCGGGGCGGCAGTTCCTACCAGCCGCAAACTTCCCACTGGTATTTCCCGCAGGCCTACCAGCTCGACCAACACGGCAAATACCTCCTGATGTCCCCCGGCAAGGACCGCAGCGGCATGCTCGGCTTCCGCTGCGTGGTCGACGCCGGCTGAAATATCCGCAACGTCGCCCCATGCGCAGCAAGCTGTTTGTCCCGGGCTCGCGCCCTGAACTTTTCCCCAAGGCCCTGGCCGGCCCGGCGGACAGCCTGTCATTTGACCTGGAGGACGCCGTGCCCGAGGCCGGCAAGGCCGAGGCCCGCCGGCTCGTCGGCCAGGCGTTGCAATCGCCGGAGTTCGCCGGATCGAAGAAAATCCTGATCGTGCGCGTCAACGGACTGGGCACACCGCACTTCGAGGCGGATCTTGCTGCCGTGGTCGGCCCACGCCTCGACCTGCTCAATCTGCCCAAGGTGGAGTCGGCCGGGGACATTCACGCGGCGGCCCACGCCCTCGCCCGCCTGGAGTCAGCCCGCGGCCTCACCCGCCCCATCGGCCTCCTCGCCAACATTGAATCCCCCCGCGGCCTCCGGCTGGCCGCCGAGATCGCCGGCGCCGACCCGCGCGTCGCCGGCCTGCAGCTGGGCTTCGCTGACCTCTTCGAACCGCTCGGGATCGACCGAACCGACGCCGCGGCCGTCCACCAGATCCAGCTCGCGGTGCGCCTCGCCGCCGGCGAAGCCGGCATCTGGGCCTGCGACGCGGCTTTCGGCGCCATCAAGGATCCCGACGGCTACCGCGCTGAGGCCCTCGCCGCCAAGCGCCTCGGCTATCTCGGCAAGAGCTGCATCCACCCGAGCCAGGTCGCCCTGGCCAACGAGATTTTCCGGCCCACCGACGAGGAGATCGCGTTTGCCCGGCGGGTGGTCGAGGCCGCGGAGAGGACGAACGCCGGCGCATTCACGGTCGACGGCCGGATGATTGATGCGCCCTTCATCAAGCGCGCTCACGCTGTTCTCGCCATCGCCCGCCAGCTGGGCTGATTTCCCACGCATGCCCCTGAAGAAGCGCGACTATGATTCCGGCGCCCGCGGCCCGCTGCAGGGCATCCGCGTGCTCGACCTGTCGCGCCTGTTCGCCGGCAATGTGCTCACCCAGATCCTCGGCGACTTCGGCGCCGAGATCATCAAGGTCGAGCCGCCCGAGGGCGACACCCTCCGCGCCTGGCAGACCAACGGCGTCTCGACGCACTGGAAGATCTATGCGCGCAACAAGAAGAGCCTCGCCCTCGACCTGCGCAAACCCGAGGCCATCGACCTGATCCGCCGGTTGGTTCCCTCCGCCACGCTTTTCATTGAAAGCTTCCGTCCGGGCGTTCTGGAAAAAATGGGCCTCGCGCCCGCCGACCTGCTCAAGCTTAACCCCAAGCTCGTTATCACACGCATCTCGGGCTGGGGTCAGGATGGCCCCTACAGCCAGCGCCCGGGGTTCGGCACCATCATCGAGGGCATGTCAGGCTTCGCTTCGTTCAACGGCTTTGCCGACCGCGAACCCGTCCTGCCACCCATGTATCTCGCCGACGGCGTCGCGGGCCTCTACGGCGCCTCGGCCGTCATGATCGCGCTCCGTGAAGTGGAAAAGAACGGCGGGCACGGCCAAGTCATCGATTTACCGCTGCTCGATCCGCTGTTCGCCATCCTCAGCCCGCAGGCCGCCAACTACCGCCTGACCGGCAAGGTCAAGCCGCGCACCGGCAGCCGCTCGACCAACTCCGGCCCGCGCAATGTCTACCGCTGCTCGGACGAGAAGTATGTCGCCGTCTCCGGCTCCACCCAAGGCATGGCCGAGCGACTGCTCCGCGCCATCAGCCGGGCCGACCTGATTGACGACCCGCGTTTCCGCACCAACGCCAACCGTGTGAAAAACGCCGGGGAACTCGACGCCATCATCGGCGCCTTCATCAGCCAGCATACGCAGGCGGCAAACGTCGCTTTTTTCGAGAAGGCCGAGGTCACCGTTGGACCGATCTACGACGTGGCGCAAATCCTCGAAGACACCCACTTTATCCAGCGCGAGATCGTCGCGGACTATCCCGACCCGGAAACGACCACGCTGCCGATGCACCATGTGGTGCCGCGCCTGCTCGGCACCCCCGGTTCGATCCGCTCCCGCGCCCCGGACCTGGGCGAACACAACCGTCCCATCTTGGCGGAACTGGGCATCGACGGCTCCACCTATACCGGTTTGCTCGCCGCCGGAGTGGTCATCGAGCCCGTCGGAAAAAAATGACACTGACGCTTGGTGGCGGCGGTGCCAAGAATCCATGAACACCCCATCGCCAAGCGGTCAGGCCGGGGCGGGCGATCTTTCCTTTGGCCGCGAAGACCAGCCGGCGGCCGCCCGGCTGCGGTCGGCCATGATGCTGGTGGGGACCGGGTATCTGTTCCTGACCTTGTGCGACTACCGGGAAGGGATCGCCAGCCTGGCCCTGCGGTTCCTGCTCAAGGATCACCTTCATCTGACGGCAACCCAGCTGGCGGGCTTCTTTGCCATCACCAAGCTCGCGTGGTATTGCAAGCCCTTCGCCGGCCTGCTCGTCGACAACGTGCGGTTGTTCGGCACCCGCCGGAAGGGATATCTGGTCGTCTTTTCCACGGTGGCCGGGGCGCTCTGGTTGGTCCTGCCCTTGGCGCACAACAGCTACGGTTTCATGCTGTGGCTGGTCGTGGCCATCAACTTTGCCCTGATGACGGTGCATACGACGCTGGGCGGCATGCTGGTGGAGGTGGGCCAGACGCTGGGCGCCACCGGCCGCATCAGTGCGGTGCGCAGCGGCACCGAAAGCCTGGGCTGGCTCCTCACGGGACTCGTCGGCGGCTGGATCGCCATACACCTGCTCCATTACGGCTTCCTGATCAATGCCGCCCTCATGATCGTCCTAGCCGTGGTTTTCTCAAAAATGCTCCGGGAGAAAAAATCCGGCCCGGCCGGACCAGACAAACCCAAGTGGACGCTGGCGCACTTCAAGGAACTGTTCCGGCACCGCACGCTCTGGACGGCCGCCGGCTTCTGGGTGCTCATCAAGTTTTCGCCCGGGTTCGGGACTCCGTTGTTTTATTATCAGAGCGAGACCCTCGGCTTCACGCCGCAGTATATCGGGTATCTCGGTTTCGTGTCGGCCGCCGCCGGGCTGCTCGGCAGTCTCTTCTATATGCGAATTTGCCGCCAGATTGCCCTCAGTCGTCTGCTTTGGCTGGGAGCAAGCCTGCATGCGGCCTCGGCGCTGGCTTTTTTCGCCTACCGGTCGATGGGCCCGGCCCTGGCGATCGAAGCCTTGTATGGGCTTTGCACCGCCCTGGCCTTCATGCCGATCTTCGACCTGCTGGCCCGCGCCACGCCCAAAAATTTTGCCGCGCTCGGCTATGCGCTCATCTTCAGCCTGGGCAGTCTTTCGGTCTCGGGCTCAGATCTGCTGGGGTCCTGGATTTTCGAGCTGTTTGATCATAGCTTCGCGGGCATGATCTTGCTGAACTCGGGCAGCTCCGCCGTCGTGCTGCTGGTCATTCCTTTTCTGCCCCGCATGCTGACCGCCCACCGGGATGGAGAGGGCCCCGCGATGGAAACTACGGCCGTTCAGCGGAAAACCTGAATCAGCCCCGCGGGGCCGAAACCAAAGGCGAAGAGCGAGAGTCGTGTTTTCATGGGAAGATTACACTGGGATCGAAAGTGAGGAGAACGCGGGTCATGGCACCATGCCCGGGAAGACGTAGGCCTGGACCAACACGAAAATCCCGACGAGCGTCGCCAGCGCGAGACTGTGCCAGAACACGGAGCGCAGGATTTTTCCTTCCTCGCCGTGCTGGCCCGTGGCGACGCTCGCCACCACGATGCTCTGGGCATCGATCATCTTGCCCATGACGCCACCTGTGCTGTTGGCCGCGGCCGCCAGCACCGGCGAGATGCCCACCTGCTGGGCGGTCACCTGCTGCAGGTTGCCGAACAGCACGTTAGAAGCAGTGTCGCTGCCAGTCAGCGCCACCCCCAGCCAGCCCAGGAGCGGGGAGAAAAACGGAAACAGCACGCCTGTGCTCGCGAACGCCAGGCCAAGGGTCGAATCAAGCCCCGCGTAGCGCGAGGCGAAGGCCAGCGCGAGCATCCCGGAAATCGTGAGCAGCGACCAGCGGACGCGCCAGACGGTCTGCAGATAAAGGCGGCCCAGCGACGGCAGACCCAATCCGAGCAACAAGCCGGCGGCGAGCCCCGACAGTAACGGCGCCGTGCCGGTGGCCGAAAGCGGGTTGAAGGTATAGATTGCGGGTTCAGCCCTGAGTTGCGGCGCCAGGGGCGGAGCCTTGAACACGGCGCCGTTCAGGGCCGGGATCGGGAGCTTCTTCTCCCACACACCGTTGAGCCCGGCCTTGGTGGTCGGCAACGCCCAGATGAATACCGCCACCGTCAGAATCATCCAGGGTGACCAAGCGCGGAAAAGCACCCGCCCGGGAATCGCCGGCCCGGCAACGGGCACAATGGTCCTCTCATCCGCGAAACGCCAGACCGTGCGCGGCTGCCAGAAGCGCAGCAGCACCAGGATGGCGCCCATCGAGGCGAGCGAGCTGGCGGTGTCGACCAGCCACGGACCGTGGAAGTTGCTCACGAGGAACTGCACCACTGCGAAGGAGGCTCCTCCGACCAGGCATGCGGGCCACACCTGCCACATTGCCCGCCAGCCGGTCATCGCCGCGATCAACCAGAAGGGAATGATGAGGCTGAAAAAAGGCAACTGTCGGCCGGCCATCGCACTGAGCTCCAGCAACGGCAAGCCCGTCACTTGGGCCAGCGAGATAATGGGGATGCCGAGCGAACCGAAAGCGACCGGCGCGGTGTTGCCGATCAAAGACAGCGTGGCGGCAAGCAGAGGCCGAAAACCGATGCCGATCAACATGGCGGCCGAGATGGCCACCGGCGCACCAAAACCGGCCGCGCCCTCGATGAATGCGCCAAAGCTGAAGGCGATGAGCAACGCTTGAATGCGCCGGTCACCTGAAAGGTTCGCGATCGATTGCTTCACGATCTCGAACTGGCCCGTCTTCACCGTAACCTCGTAAAGGAAGACCACGTTCAGCACAATCCAGCCGATGGGCAGCAATCCGTAAAGCGCGCCGTAACCCGCTGCCGCCAGAGCCAGCGGCACCGGCATGTGGTAAACCAGCGTCGCGATGACCAGCACCGCGCTCAGTCCGGCCAGCGCCGCCCAGTGGGCCCGCACCTGAAAAAATGCCAGCAGCCCGAGCAACACCACGACCGGCAGGGCCGCCGCGAAGGCTGAAAGCGCCAAGCTTTCGGAAACGGGGATATAATTCTGAACCCAAGCCATGGGGTATGATGATGTGCCGGCGCCGGCTAGAATAGCATCGAAATTTTCTCGGACGTTGACCAGCTCGCAGGCACAGCAGCGCCACTATTCCCCGCCGGCCAAATCCTTCACTTCTTCGGGAATGGCGCCGCGGTCTCGCGCTTGAGTTCACGAGTCATCAAGGCGTGGAGCGCGTCCGCGGGTTTTTTGTCCTGATAGAGAATGGCATAAACCTCAGCGAGGATCGGCGCGGTGATGCCGCGTTCCTTGCAAAGTCCATAGAGCGCCGCGGTCGTGCGGTGGCCCTCGACGACGGTCTTGCGGCCGGCCAGCAGCTCCGTGACAGATTTCCCCGCCCCGATCTTCTCACCGAACTCACGGTTGCGGCTCCACGCCCCGTGGCTGGTGGCCACGAGATCGCCGAAGCCGCTCAGGCCATAGAAGGTCTCGGGCTTTGACCCGAGCGTCGACCCGACGCGAACCATCTCGGTCACCGCGCGAGTCAACAGGGCGGCCTTGGCGTTGTCGCCGAGTTTCTGGCCGTCGCACAGGCCGGCCGCAATGGCGTAGATGTTCTTCAGACTGGCGCCGTATTCCGCCCCCGCGAGGTCGTCACTGATGTAGATGCGCAGCGTCGTGCCGCTCATGGCCGCCTGCACCTTGGGCACAAACTCGTCGGTCCGCTGGGCCGCCATGACCATCGCCGCAGGCAGCCCACGGGCCACCTCGCCCGCGTTAGTCGGGCCGGTCAGGGTGCCACAGTTCAGACCGGGCAGCACCTGCCCCATGACCTCGCTGGGGCGGAGATGCGTGCCGATCTCAAGTCCCTTGACCAGGCTGAGGAAAAGCTGGAAGCGCGAGGTGTCGTGCAACACCGCGCGCATCTGCTCGCACCAGGTGCGCAAGGATTGCGACGGACAGGCAATGAGCCCCACGTCGGCCTCCAGGAGCGCGGCCCGCAGGTCGTTCGTCACGAGAAGTCCCTCGGGAAACTTGATATCTGGCAGGTAATCGCGATTCTCACGGACCGCGGTAAGCTGCGCGGCGTGCTCCGGCCGGCGCGGAACGAGCGTGGTGTGCTGGCCGCGGCGGGCCAGGTGCACGGCCATCGCGGTGCCCCAGGCGCCCGCACCGATGATAGCGAAATTAAGGGGGCGCGGGTCGGGCATGGGACAAGCCGTCAGGTTTTGAGGAAGCCGGGGATTTTTTCCCCAGCAAGCATAGCATCAAAATTTTCCCGGACGTTGACCAGCTCGAACCGGCTGCCGGACACCAGCACCTCGGCCGCCATGGCGCGGGTGTTGTAGCGGCTGGCCATGGTGTAACCGTAGGCGCCAGCGCTCATGAAGGCCACAAACTCACCCTCACCCACCGTCTGCACCATGCGGTCCTTGGCGAAGCAGTCGCCCGACTCGCAGATGGGGCCCACGAGGTCGGCCTTGAGTGCGGGCCGAGCGGTGTCGCGTAACAGCGGCACAAGCTCGTGGTAGGCCTCATACATGGCCGGACGCACGAGGTCGTTCATGGCGGCGTCGAGCACCAGGAAGTTTTTCCCCGAACCGCGCTTGAGATATTCAACCTTGGACAGGAGCACGCCGGCGTTACCGACGAGAAACCGGCCCGGCTCGAGCAGGATCTTGAGACCGAGTGGCGCGAGCAGCGGCGTGAGCGCGGTGCCGTAGGTTTCGGGCGTGAGCGGGCGCTCGCCCTCGGGCTTGGCACTCCACCACGCCGCGTCGCCGCTGGCGAGGGCTTCCTGATAAACGATGCCGATGCCGCCGCCTACGCTGAAATAGGTGATGCCGTAGGTCTTCTTCAGCTGTTCGACGAAAGGGATGACCTTCTTCACGGCCTCAACGAACGGCTCGGCGGAAGTGAGCTGCGAACCGATGTGCATCTGCACTCCCTTGATCTCGAGGTGGGGATACTTCGCCGCGGCCTCATAGGCGGCGGCGGCGGCCTTGAGCGGGATGCCAAACTTGTTCTCACTCTTGCCGGTGGTAATCTTGGCGTGCGTCTTGGCGTCGACGTCGGGATTGATGCGGATGGCGATGGGGGCCTTGCGGCCCAGCTGGCCGGCCACGTGGTTGATACGGGCCAGCTCAGGCTCGCTCTCGACGTGGAAGCCGAAGACGCCGGTCTCAAGTGCGAGCCGGATCTCGGCCTCGGTCTTGCCGACCCCGGCGAACACGCTGCGGGCCGCGCTGCCGCCCGCGGCGACCACGCGTTTGAGCTCACCACCGCTCACGAGGTCGAAGGCGGCGCCGAGGTTCGCGAAGAGGCGAAGCACGGCGAGGTTGGAGTTCGCCTTCATTGCGTAGCAGATCTGGACGTCGAGCCCGGCCAGGCTGGCGGAAAGCCGGCGGTAGTTGTCCTCGATGGTCTTGGCGCTGTAGACGTAGGTCGGGGTGCCGTGGAGCTGGGCCACCGCCGTCAGGTCGACAGACTCGCAGTGCAGTTTTTGGCCGGTGTAGTGGAAGTGGTGCATCGAGGTAAAGTGAGCGTGAAAGGTGTCCAGATAGCCAGATTCCCCTTGAGTGGAAGCGCTATTTTCCGATGGATGGAGCCATGTCCTACGCTTTCCGCCGCCTGCTAAACCACCTGCCGATCGCCCTCGGCATGCGGAGCGACAAGCGCCTGCGGACGGCCCGGGTGAAACACGCCCAATTCGCCTGCTACCTGGAGGAAACCGGCTTCCGCACTCACAATGTGGACCGCTACGAGCGCAGCCTGCGCCGGCGGCGCGTCGGCAAGGGGCTGTTCCTGTGGGCGAGCGCGTTTGCCGCTGCCTGGGTCGTGCTCGAGAGCGCGCGGGCTGTGATGTTGTTCTGAACGGTTGTCCCGTTGCCGCCTGCTGGCGGCCCGGGATTTGTCCGGGCCGCCCGCCTGGCAAACAGGTTGACCGGTGACGGGGCGCCGTGGCTTAGTGCCGGCCCGTGCAACCTAGTGCCGAGCTTTATCCGTGGATTTCCGTCGCCGCCATCGCGTGGGGGGTGCTGGACTGTTTTTTTGGCTACCGGGTTTTCAAGATTACACTGGCGCTGGTGGGCGGCTTGCTCGGCGCAATGTTCGCCCAAACCGCGGCCACAGCCCTGGGACTTGGACCCACCGGCGTGACCATCAGCCTGATCGCGGGCGGTCTACTCGGCGCCGGCCTGGCGTTTTTGCTCTATATTGCCGCGGTGTTCGTCGCCGGATTCGGGTTTGGCGCCACACTCGGGATTCTGCTGCTGGCTAATTTCCATCACTTGGTCGCGTTGCTGAGCGGTTGCGTGCTCGGCATCATCGGTGGCTTCCTCGCCATCAAGGTCCAGCGGGTGCTGATCATGTTGTCCACGGCGCTGCTCGGGGCGTTTCGCGCCGTGCTCGCCCTGGCCTATTTCACCAACCAGATCGACTGGCTGTATTATTTCCGGCAACCAGACCAGATGCCCGCGCTGATCGGCAGTAATTCCTGGATGTTCCCGTCCATCCTCGCGCTGGCGGCCATCGGAGTCATCGCACAATTCGAACTCGGCGGCCGGGGCGGAAAAAAGAAAGCCAAGGAGCCGGACGAGTAAACTTGCCGCGCTTCGTGGCCCGCGCAAGATGCAGGGCGATGAAGAAATTCCTTACCCCGCTTTTTTTGGTCACCCTGTTTGCCGCACTCGCCAGCGGCTGTAGCTCCAACAGTGTCATGGTCGGGCTTAAAGTTGAGCTCACCAGCATCGTCCACCCCAGCGCCGGCGCCCCCCAGGTATCCTGGCGCGTAGTGAATCCGAATGTTGTTTCCTACCTGGTGGCGCAGGCCAACCACCGGATCTTTCTCAATGGTGTGCTGGTTGGCACCATCAATGACCGGGAAGCCGTGGCAGTCCCGGCGCAAAGCAATGCGAACCGGGTCAGCCCGCTCGTGAGCGGCGGTCCCGCCGCCGAGCGCACTCTGGCCGCAGCCGCGACGGCTGGTTCCGCCGCCTATCGCCTGGAATCAGTCGTGACCATCCGGCTTTATGGCGACTCGATGGACAAGAGCAGCCTGTCTTCGGCCGGCATGGTGCCGGTCACCACCAAATAAAAAGGCGGTGCCCGGATTGCTCCGGGGCCGCCTGAGTGGAAGACGTATTGTTCAGGCCGCGAGCCGCATGGCCGGGACCTTGGCAGAGCGAACATTCACGCGGATCGGGAACCGGATGGGCCGGTCGACCGCCAGCGCCCGGGGCGCGCGGCTATATTGGTCGATCGTCCAGGCCACGAGGCCGGTGGCGAAGAGGATGGCGGTGAAATCGGTGGCGTCGAAGTGGCGGCCGCTGGCGAGGGACGCGAAACCCAGAAGGGTGGCGGTGAGAACAGAGATAAGAGCAGTTTTCATGGGATCAGTTGGTTGATGCCATAAAAACACGGCGGCCACGCGGAAGTTGCAGGAAATTTCTAGCAAGAGAAGCGGCTCGATGCAGGGACATTTGGAGAGACATCACCCATGTTGTCGCGCTGGATATAACCGCCTGCAGCGCCTCAGGCCTACAGCCAATCTCGTTGCCCCACGCTCGAACACCTGAAATCAGGCTGTATTGGCGCGCCCCCCATCACCTCTCCGCCCAGTATGCTGGCGGCGATGATACGAACCAAATTTGCGATTCTGATCGCGACTGCCGCGATGGCATGTTTGCCATGCGCGTATTCCCAAATTTCAGCCACCATCACTCCGGGGGTGAATCCCTCAACCGGATTCCCGAGCGGTGGCTCCTCAATCGCCGGAGAACCCACTATCCTGATCCACGAGACTTCATTTCGGGTCACAAACAACACCGCCACTCAGCAAATAGTGCGAATCGATGTCATGGTCCAAAACGCGAATACGGGACAAACTCTAACTTCCAACATTACTGCGGAGCACACCATTGCTGCGGGAGAGACCAAAGACATTCCCGTTAATATTCAAACAAGTCATACCGAAAGCACTGCCGGGAACGCAGAGCGCACCATCAGAAGCAATGTTCGCTCTGGCACAACAATTATTCATCCCACAGCTTGGGGATTCGTCTATCATGTATCCTCCAATGAGGATGGCGGCGGCAATTACTACGAAAATTAACCGTATAACATCAGCATTCTATGAAAGTAAAACTTCTCATCGTCCTCATCCTTGGCGCCACCGGCATTTTCGGCCGCGCTTCGTCTTCGGAGAGCAGGCTCGGACTATATACAGTCGAAGATTATGTGGCTGCGGCCAAAGCGTATCTGCATCAAAATGAGAAGAGCAATCGCCCGGGTGAAGCGACCGTCCTGTTTGTAAGCTTGGTCGCGGGGCTGCCACCCACAGTTCATGCGCTAAAGACTTGGAATGCGGAAGAACTGGGGGCGAACGTGATCGTCGATGAAAGTGATGGTGACAGTAGCTTCCGGGCCAATCTGGGCCAGTTGCCCCCGCAGCCACGCGATAAGCCCGGCTCGGCCCGATTGGTCGGATACCTCTCATTTAGGATTCCGACCAAGCTGAAACCCGAAGGCGGCTCTGTTCATGGCGTCTTCTTGGAAGGTCAAGTGAACCACGCAATGCGTCCGCGCAACATGTGGTGCGCCGCCGGCAGTTCCACAAAAATCGACGGCGTAGTGATGGGCGCGGCGCTGATCTTGGTGCGCGGTTGATCCGCCTCTGCTTGGGCTACGCCGCGGTCTTGCATCGCGGCGTTTTCTTTTAACCTTTGGTCACACCGTTTCCGGAGTGACACCGACCATCACGCCAGCCTGGCCATTTGACTCCTCGCCGGCACCGGCAAAGTAGTCTGGCATACTCAGCCCGCTCCGCCGCCGTCCGCATTGGAGGCCGGCTTGAACTTGGTCTTGAAAAGCGCCGCCACGTAATCGCGGTTCAGGCGGGCGATAAAGTCGTGGCTGATGAGCTTCGGGCACACCGCGCTGCACTCGTATTGGTTGGTGCAGTTGCCAAAGCCGGCCTCATCCATCGTCTGCACCATCGCGAGCACACGCTTGTCGCGCTCGGGCTGGCCCTGCGGCATCAAGCCGAGGTGCGAGACCTTGGCGGCCACGAAGAGCATCGCGCTGGCGTTCTTGCAGGCCGCGACACAGGCCCCGCAACCGATGCACGTTGCCGCGTCCATCGCGAGGTCCGCGTCCTCCTTCGGCACGGGAATTGAATTGGCATCGGGGGCTGCGCCGGTGCGGACAGAGATGAAACCACCCGCCTGCTGGATTCTATCAAAGGCGGCGCGGTCGGTGATGAGGTCCTTCTGGATCGGGAAGGCTTTCGCACGAAAGGGTTCGACCATGATCGTATCGCCCTCCTGGAAGCTGCGCATGTAGAGCTGGCAGGTGGCGATGCCCTTGCCCGGGCCATGGGGCTTGCCGTTGATGGTGCACGAGCAGGTGCCACAGATGCCCTCGCGGCAGTCGTGCCCAAACGCAATCGGCTCGTCGCCCTTCAGCGTCAGGTCGTCGTTCACGACATCGAGCAGCTCGAGGAAGGACATGTCGGGGCTCACGTTCGCGGCCGGGTAGTCGACGAACTTGCCGGGCGCGGCCGGGCCGGCTTGGCGCCAGACGCGCAATGTGACGCAGAAAAGTTTTTTGGCGGGGGGAGCGACCATGGGAGGTTCCTCGGCTTACTTGTAGGAGCGCACGCTCATCTTGGTGAACTCGTAGTTGAGGGGCTCGGTGTTGCGCAGCGGGGTCTGGCCCTCACCCTGGTATTCCCAAGCGGCCACGTGCGCAAACTTCTCGTCGTCGCGCTGGCACTCGCCGTCGGGCCACTGGTGTTCCTCGCGGAAGTGGCCGCCGCAGCTTTCCTCGCGGGTGAGCGCGTCGCGGCAGAGCAGTTCGCCCAGCTCGATGAAGTCGGCCACACGGCCCGCCTGCTCAAGCGACTGGTTGAGAGTGTCGGCGGAGCCGGGCACCTTCACACTGGATTGGAATTCCTCGCGTAGCGCGGGAATCTTCTGCAGCGCGGTCTCAAGACCCTCCTTGGTGCGCGCCATGCCGCAATGCTCCCACATAATCTTGCCGAGGCGCTTGTGGAAATGGCTGACGGGCTGGCTGCCCTTGTTCGAAAGGAAACGCTTGGTCATGCCGGTGACGTTGTCCTCCGCCTGCTTGAACTCGGCGCGATCGGTCGCGGGGCGCGAACCGGGCTTCTGGCCGGCGAGGTAGTCGCCGATCGTGTAAGGGATGACAAAGTAACCGTCGGCCAGACCCTGCATAAGGGCGGAGGCGCCGAGCCGGTTGGCGCCGTGGTCGGAGAAGTTGGCCTCGCCGAGCACGAACAGACCGGGAATGTTGGACATCAGGTTATAGTCCACCCACAGGCCACCCATCGTATAATGCACGGCAGGAAAGATGCGCATCGGTGTCTGGTATGCGCTCTCCGCGGTGATCTCGTGGTAGATGTCAAACAGGTTGCCGTAGCGCTCGCGCACCGCCGGTTCGCCGAGGCGGTTGATGGCGTCAGAGAAATCAAGATAAACGCCCAGGCCGGACTCGCCAACACCGCGGCCCTCGTCGCACATGCGCTTGGCGGCGCGGGAGGCGACGTCGCGCGGGCAGAGATTGCCGAAGCTCGGATAGATGCGCTCGAGGTAGTAGTCGCGGTCGCCTTCGGCGATGTCGGCGGGCTTCTTGAGACGATCCTCCTTTCGCTTCGGCACCCAGATGCGGCCGTCGTTGCGGAGGGATTCCGACATGAGCGTGAGCTTCGACTGGTAGTCACCGCTCACGGGAATGCAGGTCGGGTGGATCTGGGTGTAGCAGGGGTTCGCGAGGCAGGCGCCGCGTTTGTAGGCCCGCCAGATGGCCGTGGTGTTCGCCTGGCGGGCGTAGGTCGAGAGATTGAAGACGTTGCCGTAACCGCCGGTCGCGAGCACGACGGCGTCGGCGCTGTGGCGGGTGGCGGCGCCGGTGATCAGGTCGTGGACGGCCATGCCAAGGGCATCATCGTGCGCGACCTGATCACCGGCGCCGCCACCCGCCACAGCGCCGACGCCGTCGTGCTCGCGACCG
>JBKJRX010000195.1:0-11124 GCA_046593155.1 Lacunisphaera sp. | reverse complement strand
CGCCATTGTGGGCGCCGCCGCCGCAGACGTAGATTGCGGGCCGGTGGGCGACCAGCTGCACAGCGACCGTGAGTTCTGCCGGGTGGAGACGATCGCGCCGCGCGCGCAGATCGTCGCGCTCTTCCTGCATCGGGTGGCCGCCGGCGAAATCAGGCTGCCCGCGCGCCATGCGCGCTAGGCCAGAAGTCCGCGATTCGTGGGCCAGCGAGCTTGCTCGCGCCCGGTGGAGCGCGAGCGAGCGAGCTGGCCTACGCTCACCCCGGCAGCCACAGGCCGCCGAGCACAGCCGGCCGCGATGCACCGGTGACAAGCGGGCAGTTGCCGGGCTTCTCCTGCAGGCGTTGCCGGGCCAGCCAGGCGAAGGCCATGGCCTCGATCCAGTCAACGGGCAGACCCAGGGCATCGGTCGGGGCGACCGTGGACCCGGGCAGGTTGTCCTGCAGCGCGCGCATCAGCGCGCCATTGTGGGCGCCGCCGCCGCAGACGTAGATTGCGGGCCGGTGGAGTCCCGGCAATTGCCGGATCGATTCCGCGATGCTCCGCGCCGTGAGCGCGAGCAGGGTGGCCTGGACGTCAGCGGGCGCGAGTTCCCCGGCCGTGGCGAGCGAGCGTTGCAACCAGTCGGCCGAAAAATGCTCCGGCCCGGTGCTTTTCGGCGGGGGCTGCTGGAAATACGGGTCGTCGAGGAATGCGGCCAGCAAGCTGGGTCGCGCATGTCCGCGCGCGGCGAAGGCGCCATCACGATCCATCGGTTCATTCAGAATGCGCCGGCTCCAGCCGTCCAGCAGGGTGTTGCCCGGGCCGGTGTCAAAACCGAGGATCGGGCGCGAGGCATCGCCGGGCAACACGCTCAGGTTGGCGATGCCGCCGATGTTCACGATCACCCGGTCCGTGCCCGGCTTCCGAAAGACCGCGTCGTGAAATGCGGGCACGAGCGGCGCGCCCTGACCGCCGAGCGCCACGTCCTTGCGGCGAAAATCCGCGACGACGGGGAGGCCGGTCAGGGCCGCGATCACGTTGGGATCACCGATTTGCAGCGTGAATGGCGGCGCCATGCCGGGTCGGTGACGGATGGTCTGGCCGTGGCTGCCGATGGCGCGGACCTCGGTGGACGGCACGGCAGCCTGGTTGAGCAGTTCGTTGACGGCTTGGGCAAACAATTGCCCGAGGCGGGCATCCGCCTGGCCGAGCCGGTCGATCTCATTTTCCCCGGGCACGCCCAGAGCCAGCAGATCCTTGCGCAGCTCCGCGGGAAACTTCAGCGAGTGCGAGGCCACGAGCACGGGCGCGGGCGAAAAACGCACCAGGGCAGCGTCGATGCCGTCGACGCTGGTGCCGGAGAGGGTGCCGACGAAAAGCTCAGTCATGGGACGGGCGGGCAGCGGGACGGGATGCAGGGCAGGGGATTTCCACGGTGCAGTAGAAATGAACAGTTGAACCATGCGTCGCAACGCAGGATTGTATCTCGCCGATGCTAAATACCGAAATCCCCAGCGGTCGACATCCGGATCTCGACCAGTATGCCACCCTCGACCTGGTCCGGGCCTTCACCGAGGACCAGGTGCACGCCGCCGGTGTAGTGCACGCGGCGGCGGCGCAGATTGCCCTTGCCGTGGACGCGGCCGCGCCGCGCATCGCCGCCGGTGGGCGCCTCATCTACGCGGGCGCGGGCACGTCCGGCCGCCTCGGCGTGCTGGACAGCGTCGAGCTGTTTCCCACCTTCAGCTGGCCCAAGGACCGGGCACTGGCGCTCATTGCGGGCGGCCAGGGCGCCATGTATGAGGCCGTCGAGGGCGCGGAGGATGATCAGGCGCAGGGGGCGGCGGATTTGCGCGCGTTGAACCCGACGGGCAACGACGTATGCATCGCGCTCGCGGCGTCCGGTTCGACGCCCTACGCGCTCGGCGTGATCGCGGCGGCCCGGGCCGCGGGCGCGCTGACCATTGGCCTGGCCAACAATCCCGGTGCGCCGGTCGCGGCGCAGGCGGAGATTGGCATCACGATTGACACGGGCAGTGAGGTGATCTCCGGCAGCACCCGCCTGAAGGCAGGCACGGCGCAGAAAATCGTGCTCAACACCCTCTCCAGCGCGCTCATGGTCCGGTTGCACAAGGTGCACGGCAACCTGATGGTGGACCTGATGCCCACCAACGCGAAACTCCACCGCCGCGCCATCGCCCTGACGGTGCGCGTCACCGGCGCTGACGAGGCCACGGCCCGCCGCACGCTTGAGGCCTGCGGCCACCGGGTGAAGGTGGCGATTGTCGCGCTCCTCCGCAAAACCGACGCCACCTCGGCGCGTGCCGCGCTCGACGCCGTCGGCGGCAGCGTGCGGAAGGCCATCGGGGAGGGGAAGAAATGATTCGGTCACCCCTTGTAGGAGCTTGTTTACAAGCGCTCTCACACGCGATCTGTCGGCGGAAGTTTCAAATCGCCTGTAAACAGGCTCCTACCTGGCTGGCAGCGCTGACCGCGTTGCTCCTCTCCGGTTGCGTCAGCCCGCCCAAAATCACCGAGAGCCCGCCGCCGGCCCCACGCGAATTCCGCGGGGTCTGGGTGGCCACGGTGGCCAACATCGACTGGCCGAGTCAGCCTGGCTTGCCCGCCGCACAACAGCAGGCCGAAGCGATTGCCATCCTCGACCGCGCCCGCGCGATCAACCTCAATGCCATCATCCTGCAGATTCGCCCGGCGGCCGACGCGCTTTATTCTTCGCCGCTCGAGCCGTGGTCCGAATACCTGAGCGGCGGGCAGGGCGGCGATCCCGGCTATGATCCGCTCAAGCTCTGGGTGGAGGAGGCGCACCGCCGCGGCCTCCAGTTGCATGCGTGGTTCAATCCCTATCGCGCCCGGCATCACCAGGCGAAATCCGATTTCGTCCCCACGCACATCGCCAAGACGCACCCGGCGTCGGTGAAAACCTACGGCGACTACTGGTGGATGGACCCGGGCGATGCCTTTGCCAGCCGGCGCACCGTCGAGGTGGTGGCCGACGTGGTGCGGCGCTACGACGTGGATGGAATCCATATCGACGATTATTTCTACCCGTATCCCATCCCGGTCCCGAACGCGCCCAAACCCGCGCCCGGCCAGCCGGTGGCGACCTTGGATTTCCCTGACGAGCCTTCCTGGAAGATCTACCGCGACGGCGGCGGCCGCTTGAGCCGCGACGGCTGGCGGCGCCAGAATGTCGACCAGCTGGTTGAACGGCTGTATCGCACCATCCATGCGGTGAAGCCGCAGGTGATGTTTGGCGTCAGTCCCTTCGGTCTCGGTCGTCCCGACCGCCGCCCGCCCGGCATCGAGGGATTTAGCCAATACGACAAGCTCTACGCCGACGTCGAACTGTGGCTGGAGAAGGGCTGGCTCGATTACCTGGCGCCCCAGCTTTACTGGCCGCGCGACCGGAAAGGGCAGGAATTTTCCGTGCTACGCGACTACTGGGTGAAGCAAAATACCGCGCAACGGCACGTCTGGCCGGGATTATTCACCAGCCAGCTCAACGACACGCCGAAATCCTGGGCAACCGAGGAGATTTTGAAACAGGTCGATCTCGTGCGGACCGAGCCCGGCACCACCGGCCATATCCATTACAGCATGATCGCCCTGATGCAGGACCGCCGGGGCATCAGCACCCAATTGCAGGCCGGCCCGAATGCCGCCCCGGCGCTGGTGCCGGTAACGCCGTGGCTGGACAGCGTGGCCCCGGCCGCACCGACGCTGAAGAAACAGCGCGACGGCAAGATTCTGATCCAGCCCGGGAAGGGCGAAGCGGCCGCGACTTACGCCATCTGGCGGCGTCACGGTAGCGACTGGCGTTTTTCGATCCAAGCCGCCGACGAGCTGGCTATTGCCGCGGACGGCACCGAGGCCGTGGTGGTGAGTGCCGTGGACCGGTTGGGGAACGAGAGTCCGCGTGTGGCGCTGACGTTGGTCGCGCCGAAAAAACCCTGAGGCGTCCTCAAATCGTTCTCGTAATCGTAATCTTACTCGTTCTCCCAGCCGGCCATCCTCGCTAAATGAAACGAGAGAAAGAGAACGAGTAGGAGAACGAGAACGATTTAACCATTCCCATGCCTGCACCCGCTACCCCGGTCACTGCGCATCCCTGGCGCTGGATCCCGACCCTCTATTTCAGCCAGGGCATTCCCTACGTCGTCGCGATGACGCTGTCGGTGATCATGTATAAGAACCTCAAGGTCTCGAACACCGAGATCGCGCTCTACACCAGCTGGCTCTATTTGCCGTGGGTCATCAAGCCGCTCTGGTCGCCGCTGGTGGATATGTTCCGGACCAAGCGATTCTGGATCGTCACCCTGCAATTCGTAATCGGCGTGGCGTTTGCCCTGGTGGCACTGACGGTGCCGACGGAGCGGTTCTTCCAGCTGACGCTCGCGGTGTTCTGGCTGATGGCGTTCAGCTCGGCGACGCATGACATTGCCGCCGATGGATTTTATCTGCTCGCGATGCCCGCGGGCCAGCAGGCGGCGTATGTGGGCGTGCGCAGCACCTTCTACCGCCTCGCCATGATCGCGGGACAGGGCGGGCTCGTTTATCTCGCCGGCACGCTTCAGGAAAAAACCGGGGATGTGACCCGGGCATGGACGATTGTCTTCCTGTTGCTCGCGGCCGTTTTCGCCGTGGTGGCCGTTTACCACCTGTTCGCGCTGCCGCGGCCGGCCGCCGACCAGGCGGTGCGCCAGGGAGGAGGGGTGACTGGTTTCCTGGGCGTGTTCGCCGCCTTCTTCCGCAAGGAGCACATTGGGGTGACGCTCGCCTACCTGCTTCTCTACCGGCTCGCCGAGGCCCAGGCGCTCAAGTTGGTCACGCCCTTCCTGCTCGATAGCCGCGACGTGGGCGGGCTGGGGCTGACGACGCAGCAGGTGGGCATCGTTTATGGCACGGCCGGCGTCATCGCCCTCACGATCGGTGGCATCCTGGGCGGCATCGTCATTTCAATGCACGGGCTGAAACGGATGCTCTGGCCGATGATCCTCATCATGCACACGCCCAACCTGGTGTTTGTGTATCTGGCGGTCGCGCAGCCGGGCAACCTGCTGATTGTGGGTGGTGCCCTGGTGGTGGAGCAGTTTGCCTACGGCTTCGGCTTCACCGCCTACATGCTTTACATGATGATGGTCGCGGAGGGTGAGAACAAAACGGCGCATTACGCCCTCTGCACGGGCTTCATGGCGCTCGGCATGATGCTGCCCGGCATGGCCGCCGGGTGGATCCAGGACAATCTCGGCTACGTGAAATTCTTCGCCTGGGTGTGCGTGGCGACGATTCCGTCGTTCATCGCCACGGCCTTTCTCAAGGTTGACCCGGCGTTTGGGAAGAAAGCTTAGGGTGGGCGGCCCGCTCGCGGGCGCACAATCCGGCGCGAGCAAGCTCGCTGGCCCACGGGTCAGTTTGCGGGCGGAGCCGTCGCCCGCTTGATCCGCGGCAGCTTCATCAGCCGGCGCGCGCCGTCGATCACCTTGTCCCACTGCAGCGCCGGGCCGGGGTCGGTCTTGTTCGTCTGGATGTGGAAATGGCCGAGCACACCTTCGTAGGCGACCAGCTGGTCGTCCGATAGTTTGACGGTGATCAGGTTGCCCGCGGCATCGCGTGGGTAGTCGGGTTTGATCTTCGGGAAGACCGTGGCGAGGGCGGCGGTGAGCTTGATGAGGGCGGCGTATTGTTGCGGGGTCAGGTCGTATTGGACGAGCTCCGTGCCTTGCACCACGCCGCGGATGGGATCGGGGCGGGCGGGATAACCGGTGAAATTCTTCGTGTGGATCATCGGGTCGCCGAGTTTATCCGGCACCTTGATGTAGCGCCGGCCCTGGGCATCGACCTGATACCATTCGTCGAGTGCTTTCATGTCACCCGGCGGGTAAGCGCCCATGTTGGCAATCTCGATGCCGATGGACCGGTGGTTCGAGGTCGTGGCGTGCCAGGCGCGTTCCTTGAGATCGAGCGTTTGGTAAAGGGTGCCGTCGATATCGAGCATGAAATGCACGCTCAGGTCACGGTGGTCGTGCAGGATGTTGAAGCAATGCTTGGCGATGCCGGCCACGTCGTAGTGGAGGACGAACTGGTCCACGACGCGCTGCAGGGCGGGCAGATCCCAGCCGCCGCCGCGACGAAGTTCAATTTCCTCGGGGGAAAGCGCGGCCTGCCGGAGGCCGTAGCGGTTGGGCGAACCGAACTTCGGCTTGGCGGCGATGGTCTGTTCCCAGCTGCTTTCGGCAAACGGGACGAAGCGCCGTTCCACCCGGTAGCCGTCGTAACCACCGGGCTCCATCCACGTGATGACGCGGGTGCCGGTGTGAAAGCGTTGGCCGGCGACAATGATCTCGTCGCCCTTGTGGCGGGTGAACGTGCGGGGCAGCGCGCAGCCACCGAGGAGGAGGGTTGCGAGGGCAAGAACCGGGAGAAGCAGTTTCATTGGGGATGGCCTACCACAGCGGATGGCGGCAGCCGGCTCAATCGCGAAAGACGCCGGTCGGTCTTGAATCCCCTCTATGAAGAGGGGCTTGGGAGCCGTAGGCCCGGCGAAGGCTGCTGCCCGCAGGGCGGGGTGTGTAAGGAACGGGCACTGGTAGGCAGCCCGCTCGCGGGCGCCCAAGGAGCGCGAGCAAGCTCGCTGGCCCACCGTAAGGCACGATTCCGGCCAAGGCGTTCGCGATCTCTCTGCACACCCCGTCGCTTCAGCCGTCGCCGGGCCTATGGCTGACAAGTCGCGCCACCCCTCTTCATCCGGAACGATGCAGTGAAATGTAGGGTCGCCGCTCGTCGGCGGACCGTTCCACGTGCGAACCACGGCCCGGCGACAAGCACCGGCCCTACATTTAAAGACCACACCATTCAGTGATGATTGAAAACCACAGCAGCTGTCGTTAGCCGACCAGCAGGGTTACCACCGCTGCTACTTTCGATTCATTCGTGTGCCTTCGTGTTTATTCGTGGTTCCTCTGCCTGGTTCCGGATTAAGAGGGGCTTGGCGGGCCATAGGCTCGGCGACGGCTGCTGCCGGACAGGGCGGGGTGCGTAGGCTCCGCCAAATCTGGCATGGCGCCGGGCCGGTAGACCTGCAAATTTAGCGCCATGCGCACTCTTCGCGTCCCCGCCCTGCTGGTTCTAACGCTGCTGGCGCTGGTCCGGTCCGCTGTGGCCAACGTGCCGGTGACCGTGACGCCCGTGGTGGCCAGGCACGGCATGGTGGTAGCCGGCCACCCGCAGGCGGCCCAGGCCGGGTTGACGGTGCTCCGGGCCGGCGGCAACGCGGTCGATGCCGCGGTGGCCGTCTCCCTCTCACTGGGCGTGGCCGAACCCTACGGCTCGGGCCTCGGGGGCAAGCTCATGCTGCTCTATTATGAGGCGGCCACCGGGAAGACTTATGCGGTGGACGCGATGGACGCCGCCGGGTCGCTCGAAATCGCCACCTACCTGCCCCGGCCGGATGACGACCGCAGCTATGGCTACGGTTCGGTTTGCGTGCCCGGTCTGGCCGCGGGGTTGTGGACGGCGCATCAGAAGTGGGGCAAACTCAAGTGGGCGGACGATGTGGCTCCGGCCATCAAGCTCGCCCAGGACGGTTTTGAGATCTTGCCCAAGACCCGCGATTTTTTTTCCGAACAGGAAAAGAAACTTCGCCGGGGCGACCTCGAGATTGCCCGGCTCTATCTGCCCGATGGTCAGCTACCGGTAGTCGGCTCGCGCCTGTCCAACGCCGACCTGGCCCGCACCCTCGACCTGCTCGCCGCGCACGGGCGGGACGGCTTTTACCGCGGTCCGGTGGCCGAGGCGATTGTCGCGGCTTCCCAAAAGGGCGGGGGCGTGCTCACGGCTGGCGACCTGGCGACCTACGAGGCCCGGCTCACCGAGCCGCTCCAGCTCGATTTCCGCGGTTATCACCTGCTGGCCAGCCCGCCGCCGACCAACGGAGCGCCGCTCTTCCTGACCATCCTGAAAGTGCTCGAGGACGAGACTTTCGCCGGCCCGCTGCGCTCGGCCGCCAACCTCGACAAGATCGGCCGGGTCTGGCGCGAGGTGCAGCCGCTCGTGCAGCGCGGCATCGCCGATGTGCCCGAGGCCGTGTTCAACTACGAAAAGATGGTTGCGCCCGATTCCATTGCGGCGATTCGCGCGAAGGTCCGCGCCGCCGACACGCCGGTCCGCAAGGTGGCGGGTGCAGCGCAAGGTGGAGCGCGGTCTCCGGACACGCTGGCTGAAGTGAGCGAAAACCTGCCCGGAGGTCAGGTTCCACCCCCAAGCTTTCGTCTGTTGGACGACAGCGGCTTCAGTGAGGATGTCGCTGCCGCCACGACGCACTTCCTCGTCGCGGACGCGGCCGGCAACATCGTCTGCGCCACCCAATCGCAGAGCCTGCACTTCGGCGCGGGCGTGGTGCCGCCGGGCACGGGCGTGGTGCTGAACGACTCGATGAGCAATTTCGCCTTCACGGACCCGGCCAGCCTCAACTACATCGCGCCGGGCAAGCGCCCGCGTAGCACCATCGCGCCCACCATCGTTTTCCGCGGCGGCAAACCGGTATTTGCCCTCGGCATTCCAGGGGCGGCGCGCATTCCGACGGCGCTCCTGCAGGCGTTGCTCGATCGGCTGGCCTTCGACCGTCCGTTGGCGGAGGCCATCGGCGACACGCGCATCCACTGGGATCGCAACTGGCGGAACGACAACGAGGAGAGTCTCGCGGCAGAAAGTTCGCTGTCCGCGGCAGAGGCCACCGCTTTGCAGGCGCTCGGCTGGAAGGTCGAGCTGCCCGAAGCGCCCGGCACCGGGCGCTATTTCGGCGGCATCAACGCCATCGAGCTGAACCCCGACGGTTCCTACACCGGCTACGCCGACCCGCGCCGCACGAACACGGCCGCGGGCTACTGACGCGCCACTTCAGGTCATAGGGGAAAGTTTTTCTTGCGCGTCTGCGCGGCCGGCATATCGCTGGCGGTGCTCGTAGGGGTGTCCTCCGCGGAGGGCTGAGATTGCGGTTCGCACGACCGCTAAACCCTTTGAACCTGAAACGGATCATACCGGCGAAGGAAACAAGCAAGGGCGGCACGTCGCCGTCCTCTTATTTCGATCCGGGAGTCCGATTTGGGTCGGGCATTTTAACCAAAATGCAACTCCCGACACGAATCCAAATCCGGCGCCTCCGCGGCGGATTTGCCCTGAGCAAAGTCGAAGGGCTCCTCCTGCTTAACCTGGCCCTGACGGCCCTGCCGCTGTGCGCCCAGACCGCGGCGCTTTCCGAACAACCCGTCCGGCCTGTCCGCCATAGCCTTGGCGACGGCGGAAGGCCGGGTTCCACCTCTGAGACAGTCGAGCTTGAACCGCTCCGCGTCACCGCGGACCTCTGGGCGGCGCCGCTCGCGCGCATCCCGGCTAGCGTCACTGTTTACGATGAAGCCGCCTTGCGCGCCGGTGCCGTCCGGCACTTCGGCGACCTGGCCGACCAGATTCCCAATCTCACCTGGACCGGCGGCACGGCGCGACCGCGCTACCTGCAGATCCGCGGCATCGGCGAGAATTCGCAGTTCGAAGGCGAGACGCCGGATTCCGCCGTGCGTTTCCTCGTCGACGATCTCGACTTCACCGGGCTCGGCACCATCGGCAGCGCGTTCGATGTGCAACAGGTCGAGGTGCTGCGCGGCCCGCAGGCGGGCGCGTTCGGCGCGAATGCTGCCGGTGGTGTCGTCCGCATCGTGACCAACGCCCCCACGCCATTCTGGACCGGCCGGGCCGAGGCGGGTTTTGGCGAAGATTCGTTGCACACCGGCAGCTTCGCCGTCGGCGGCCCGTTGATTGCAGCGAAACCCGAGCAGCTGATGATGCGCGTCGCCGTGCAGCAGAGCGAAAGCGACGGCTTCCGTCACAACCTCACACTCAACAAGAACACCAACGCTCGCGATGAATTCACCGCGCGGCTGCGCCTGACGTGGAATCCCAATGAATTCTGGCGCTGGGAAGCCGCGGTGCTGGCGGCCGACTTCGATAACGGCTACGATGAGTTCGCCCTCGATAACAACGGCCGCTCCACCTACAGCGACCAGCCCGGGTTCGACACCCAGGAGTCGCTGGCCGCCAGCCTGCGCGGCGCCTACCTTGGTTGGGACGGCATGCGCTTCACCACCGTCACCAGCGGCGCCCGCACGCGCTCCCGTTACGCCTATGACGACGACTGGACCGCGGCATCCTACATGGGCTTCAGCGACCTGCACCGCCTGCGCTGGGTCGTGAACCAGGAATTGCGCCTCGACTCCGAGCCCGGCGCCGCCGCCGGCTGGATCAACCGCTGGACGCTCGGCGTGTTTTATTCCGGCACCGACGAGACTTCGCGCTACACCAACGAGGATCCCGGCAACGTTCGCGGCCTGAAGACCGCCTATCACTCCACCAACATCGCGCTCTTCGGCCAGCTCGGCCACGACTTCACGCCGCGCACGCGGCTGGTCGCCGGCCTGCGCGTTGAAAAGATCGGAATGGACGGCAACGGCACGAAAATCCGCTTCCGCAAGAGCCGGGGCACCTTCGACCCGGTCGTCGTGCTGCAGCCGTCCTTCGACGACACGCTCGCCGGCGGCAAGCTCGCGCTCGAGCACGATCTGAGCGACCACGAGCTCGCTTTTGTGTCGCTGACTCGCGGCTACAAGGCCGGCGGCATCAACATCGACGCGCGCATCAACCCGGCGGTCGATCCGCTGACCTACGACACCGAGACCCTCTGGAACTGGGAGGCCGGCCTGCGCGGCCATTGGCTGGAGCAGCGGCTGACCGGCGAGTTAACCGTCTTCTACCTGCAACGGCAGGACACGCAGGTGCGCGATTCCGCGGGCTTCGGCGGCAACTATCGCTTCTTCACCGACAATGGCGACAAGTCTCACGTCCATGGTCTCGAGGCCGCGGGTTCGTATGCGTTGACCAAGAACTGGTCGGTGCGCGGCTCGCTGGCGCTGATGCGTTCCGAATTGAATTCCTTCACACTCGCCAATGGCAACACCGGTGGCGGCCGCGACCTGGCGAACACGCCGCACTACGGTTACGTGCTCGGCACGCGTTACGGCGCGGATCGCGGTTTCTTCGCGAGTGCCGAGCTGATGGGCCGGGCCCAACAGTTCGACT
>JBKJRX010000187.1:0-3876 GCA_046593155.1 Lacunisphaera sp. | reverse complement strand
CCCATGTCGAAGGATTGAAGGCCCTCCTCACCATATCTTCCCGTGGTGTAAAATTCGCCTTGCATCACATAGTATTCCTTGTCGACGGGAGCCATGCCTTCCTTGGGCTCGACGAGGATGAGGCCATACATGCCGTTGCCGATGTGCATGGGCACCGGCGCGGTGGCGCAGTGGTAGACATAGAGGCCGGCGTTCAGCGCCTGGAAGGTGAACTGCGAGCTATGGCCCGGAGCGGTGAACGTCGAGGTCGCGCCGCCGCCAGGACCCGTCACCGCGTGCAGGTCGATATTGTGCGGCAGCTTCGAGGACGGGTGGTTGTTCAGGTGGAACTCGACCACGTCGCCCTCACGGATACGGATGAAGGAACCGGGCACGCTGCCCCCGTAGGTCCAGAAAGTGTATTCGACGCCGTCCGCCAGGCGGCCCACGACCTCGAGGACCTCGAGGTTCACAATGACCCGCGCCGCATACTTGCGGGCGATCGGCGGCGGCACGTTGGGCGGCGATGTGAGGATGGCCTGCTCAACCGGCAGGTTGAGGACCTCGAGGGGCAGCACGACCGGGCCCTGGACATCGGTTGGGCCTTCGGTGGCGCGGGCGAACGGCGTGACCAGCAAAACACCGGCCAGTGCGAAAGCTGAGGAGAGGGGTGATGACTTCATGATGGGTGGGGGTTGTTCGAGATATCGTTTAAGATGACAGAAGAATTCAGCCTGCGCCTTGATTTGCATCAAAACCGCGGGTTATACCCCATGCCCACCAGCGTCAGAAATCCGCAGTAGAGGAGCCCGAGGACGGTCTCGGTCATACCGGCCTGCCGCGCCGACCAAGCGGGGCGCCAGGGCCCGACCAGCCAGAAGGTGCGGGCCAGCAGCACAATGGCGCCGACAGTGGCCAGCCAGGGCAACTGCCCGACGGCCGCGAGCTGGAGCAACAGGGCCAGCCCGAGCATGGCGGACGACAGTGGGACCAGGGACGCGGCCGCTTCTCCCTTCCGCTGCCGCAGGAACGTCCGGATCGTCAGCACCGCCGGCACGCTCCGCACCAGCGCAAGCGCAGCGAGCGCGAGTGCCGGGCCGGCGGGCCAGCCGGCCAACGTCGCAAAAACCGCGGGCAGCATGGCGAAGGCCGCGCTTCCCGCCACCTCGGCGGCGGCGGCGCGCCCCTCCCCCTGCCCATCGAAACAAGCGAACAGCATCCCGCAAGGCAGCGCGAGCAGGATGGGCCAGAGCGCCACGGCATCGCCCAGCACGAGCACCTCAAATCCGCCAGCCAGCATCAGCGTGAGCAACATGACCAGCGCCTCGCGGGCGTCACGGCGGCGCTCGGAGTGCTGCTCCGCAAAAGCCGTTTTGAGCGGGCGCCGCGCGAAGAATCCGGCCATCGCCATCGCCAGCAGGGCCACGCCAGCTGCGGAGGGCGCCAACAGCATGCCCAGCGCCAGCGGCTCGAACGCGAGGGACCACGAGCCGTGTTCCTTCGGCAGGAAGATCGTCGCAGGAACCGCGACGGCACGGCAGACGGCGACGGAAGCCGGGGGCGTGAGCAGGCGCGGCAGGGTTTCGACAGTGGCGGACATGGCGACAGCTTAGCAGCCGCCGGACAGAAGGCCTGCGCGGCCCTTGCCCAAGGGTGCGCATGAATTGCATTTCCCCGTGAAGGGCGGTCGCCGATTTCCACAGCGGCGACAGGCGTCGGTGTGGAAACCGACGCCCACCCGTCCGCCTCATGCGGCCTTGCGGCCGAACTCACCCATCTTCCCGAGCCAGCGTTCCCGCGCGCGGCCGTCCTTCGACTCAACGAGCCCGATGAGGGTCTCGCGCACCGGCCGGACCCCGCAGAAACCCAGGATGCTCCGCTCGAGCCCGCGCACGCCATGCGCGCGGAAAAACCACTTATACCAGAAAGCCGGCATGCCCATCGTGACGACGACGCGCGCGGACTTCCCCGTGAGCCCCCGCTGCGGAAAACGGTGGCCCTCATAAATCAGCGCGAAGCCCGGACGCAGCACCTGTTCCAGGAAACCCTTCAGCAACGCCGGCATCGTCCCCAGCCAGAGCGGAAAAAACAGGACGATGTGATCCGCCCAGGCGATCATTGCCTGAGCGCTCTCCAGTGCGGCCGGCGGCGGGCCCTGCCAGTCCGCCTGGTCGCGCAGCATGGAAAAATCCAGCTGCGCCACCTCGAGTCGCTCCACCGCGTGGCCGGCGGTGGCCGCCGCCCGCGCGTAGGCATCGGCCAGCGCATGGCCGAAATGCCCGCCCTTGGGATCGGGATGCCCCTGGATGATGAGGATGCGGCGTGCCATTGCTTTCAATCGTCCCAATGCCAGCAGGCTATGTCCGGTTCCAGCCGCGGCATCGCCCGCGCGGGATGCGCCGCATGGCCGACCACAATCGGCAGCACCGCCTCATAGTGCGGCGGGATGCCGAGTTCGGCCTTCACCTCCGGCCGATTGAACCAGGAACGGGCGAATCCCACCGGGCAGGTGCCCAGGCCGGAGCCATGGGCCGCCAGCATGAAATTCTGCGCCGCCAGGAAACAATCCTCGGACGGCGAGAACCGGCCGGGCCGCGCGCAGATCAGCACCAGCGTGTCGGCCCCGTGGAAAAGATTGGCGTCGACGTTCGCATACTGGTCGATGCGCGGGTCGAGGCCAAACGAGGCGTCCGTCGTCGCCAAGAGGTGCCCCTTAGCCCGGCGCGAATAGCGGGCGAGGCGCTCACGGCCGTGAAACACGGCGAAGGCCCAGGGCTGCTGGTTCATCGCGCTCGGCGCGTGGGTCGCGGCGCGGATAATTTCGAGGACCAGCGCGCCCGAGACCGACACGTCGGAATAGTCGCGGACTGCGCGCCGTTGTTGGATGGCCTTGAGCAGTTCCATAAGGGAATCACCGCCGGCCCATCGGCACGACGAGCACCGGGCAGCGCGCCTTGCGCAGGATGCCGTGGGTCGTGCTGCCCACGAGAAGGTCAAATACCGCGCCGTGGCCGTGCGAGCCCATGACGATGAAGGCGGCCTTGGTCGCAGCGGCCCGGGCCAGAATCGCGCCGACCGGCTGGCCGGTAAGCTGGGCTGTTTGCACCGGGCAGCGTTTCGCCCAGCGCCGGGCCAGCGCGCGGAGCTTCCCCGCGGCGTTCTTTTCAACGGCCGCCATGGCTTGGGCGACGTCCCCGGTGTCGAACGCATAGTAATCGTTCATCATCGCTGGCGGCGGCAGGGTGACATGCAACAGCACCACGCGCCCACCAGTTACCCTGGCGAGGTCAGAGGCAGCCGCGCATACGCGCGCGGTGGCCGCCGAAAGGTCAACGGGCACAAGAATAATTTTCATGAACCCATTATGGCCATTCGCGGCGCCGGGCGCTCCGCACCGGTTGCCCAAGGCTGGGCGGAATTTGGCCCCGGCTCAGGATATGCACACTGAAAGCCAATTAACGCCGCGCCAATCGGTCAGATCGGTGCTACAGTGACCCCATGAAAGCACTCGTCTATCGCGGACCCGGCCGGCGTGCCTGGGAGGACAAGCCCGTCCCCACCCTGCAACAACCCACCGATGCACTGGTCCGCATCACCAAGACCACCATCTGCGGCACCGACTTGCACATCCTCAAGGGCGACGTGCCTGAAGTGCCCTCCGGCCTCACCCTTGGCCATGAAGGTGTGGGCGTCGTGACCGCGGTGGGCACCGCGGTGTCACAATTCAAGCCCGGCGACCGCGTGCTCATTTCGTGCATCACCTCCTGCGGCAAATGCCGGTCGTGCCGCCGCGGTATGTATTCGCACTGCGCCGACGGCGGCTGGCTGCTTGGCCACCTGATCGACGGCACGCAGGCGGAACAGGTCCGCATCCCGCACGCCGACGGCAGCCTGCAC
>JBKJRX010000085.1:0-30997 GCA_046593155.1 Lacunisphaera sp. | reverse complement strand
ACCTGCCCAGCGCGCCGCCGCCGCGCGCTCGGCCCGGACTCCTACCAGGACAACCTCATCGGCCCGGAACGCACCCCTTGCTTCCAGGTCCGCCAATCCCACCTGCGCGGGCCGGTGACCAAGTCCGAAGACTCGGCCTGCATCGCCATCGTCACGGACGGTGCCTGCGCGGTCACCGCCGGCGGTGAGACCCATCACTTGAAACGCTATGACAAATTCTTCTGCCCGGCCGGACTCGGTCCGGCTGAATTCCGACCCGCTCCGACGACCACGCTGCTCGAGTGCTATCCGCCCGTTAGTGGTGAGCCCGTCGAATCCACCGCCTAAACATGCCGCACCCCGCTTCCCTTCTCACCGTCCTTTCCGCCCAGGAAATCACCGAGTTCCTGCCGGAACCGTTGTGGGGCCAACTGCGGGCCCTGCCCGGCCGCTTCGAGCACACCGACCCGTCCAACCTGTCGGCGGCGGAGTTCCACCGTGTCCTCGCCACCGTCAACCCCGAGGTGCTGCTCACCTGCTGGAAGACCCCGGCGTTGCCTGACCGGCTCCCGTCCAACCTCCGCTACGTCTGTCACCTCGCCGGCTCGGTCAAGAAACTCGTCGCTCGCGAACACGTCGCGGCCGGCCTGCTCGTTTCGAACTGGGGCGGCTCCATCAGCCGCATCGTCGCCGAGTGGGCGCTGTTCCATATCCTTTCCTGCCTGCGCCGCGCCACCCACTGGACGCTCGTCATGCACCGCGAAGGTGGCTGGAAAAACGGCCGCACGGAAACCGCCTCGCTCTACGGCCGGCGCGTCGGCCTGCACGGCTTCGGCCTCGTCTCGCGCGAGCTCATCAAGCTCCTCCAGCCGTTCGGCTGCACCATCTCGGCGTTTGCCCCCGATGTGGATGCCGCCACCGAGGTCCGCTTCGGCATCAAACGCGCCGCCTCGCTGGAGGACTTGTTCGCGCATAACGACATCATCGTCGAGCTCGCTCCGTTGATTCCCGCGACCACCGGCAGCGTCACCGAGCAGCACCTGCGCCTCATCCCGCCCGGCGGCGTCTTCGTCAACGTCGGTCGCGGCGCCGTCGTCGACGAACCGGGCCTCGTGCGTGTCGCCCAGGAGGGCCGGATCAGCATGGGCCTCGATGTTTTCACCGTCGAGCCGCTGCCGGTCGGGTCCGGCCTGCGCGGCCTGGCCAACGTCACGCTCACCCCGCACCTCGCCGGCCCGACCACCGACCGCCGCCGAGACGCAGGCGAGTTTGCCCTCGAGAATCTCCGGGCTTACGCTGAGAACCGGCCGTTGCAGGCCGCCATCAGCGTCCAAGTCTACGACACCAGCACCTGAGATTTTCGGCTTTGGATTCTCGATTTTGGATTAAAACGCCACCCTTGTTTGTCATTCTGAACGCAGTGAAGAATCCATCAGCACTACCGCCGGCGCATATCATGCTGGATCCTTCGCAAGGCTCAGGATGACGCGGAGCAAGGTTACGGCACCACGAACCCATGTTTCGCGCCGACCGCTTCGATCGAAAATCGAGAATCTAAAATCGAAAATGACTCTTCCCGCTCCCTACCTGCATTGGCAGGATTCCGCCCGCCGGCTGCTCGAGCCGCTCGCCGCGCTCATGCACCCCGGCCGCGCCGACCTGGACATCGCCGGCGCCCCCAGCGACCACGACAAACAGGCCGACCGCCTCGAATCGTTCGCGCGTCCGCTGACACTGGCCGCCTTTTGGCTCCAGTCCGCCGCGCGCCCGGAGGATGCCGCGTTCCGCGTCCGGCTCGCCGGGTGGTTCCGCGAGGGCCTCGTCGCCGGCACCAACCCCGCCGGCCCACACTACTGGGGACCCGACGCCTCCTACCACCAGCACCACGTCGAGATGGGCCTGATGGCCATCGCGCTCCAGGTCGCCACCCGTGACATCTGGGCACCGCTCTCGGCGGACGAAAAAGCGCAAATCGCGCGCTGGTTCGCCACCTGCCGCGGTGGCGGTATCGTCAACAACAACCACCTTTTCATGTCGGTGCACATCCTCGAGTTCTTGGGGAAGCACGGCTACGCGCACCGCACCGATCGGGCCGTCATCGCGGCGCACCTCAACCAACTCGAGACCATGCACCGTGGCGGTGGCTGGTTCGAGGATGGCATCAACCAGGCCTACGACCACTACAACGCCTACGCCTTCCACTTCTATGGCCTGATGTGGTCGCATCTGCACGGCATGCAGGACGCCGCCCGCGCCACGCGCTGGCGCGACTGGGCGAAACTTTTCATCCGCGACTATCAGCATTTCTTCGCGGCGAGCGGCGAGCACCCGGCTTTCGGTCGCTCCATTACCTACCGTTTCAATTGCCTCAACGTCTTCGGCCTCGCTCTCGCGGAAAACTGCACCGACGTGGCCCCCGGTCTCCTGCGCCGGCTCTGCACCCGCAACCTCGACTTCTTCCTCACGCGCCCGATCTACACGGAGCAAGGCGGGCTGGCGCCCGGCTTCACCGACCGCTTCGACAAGATCATCGAGCCCTATTCGGCCCCGGCCTCCCCTTACTGGGCCGCCAAGGGTTTCACCCCACTCCTGCTGCCGCCGACGCACGCCTTCTGGAACGACGCTGAGCAACCACTGCCGGCCGAGCGTGGCTTCGTGCATGTCATGACGGCACCGGGCCTCGTGACACGCAGCGTCCCGGGCGGCGACATCGAGATCCTCAACGCCGGTTCCATGGTCGGCAACACGCAGCTCCGCTACGGCGCGTGGAAGTGGAGCAAGCTCTCCTACCGCACCGGCGTCCATTTCTGCTACGCCTTCCCCGAGATCTCCAACGTCTCCCTCGACAGCGCACTCACGGCGCAGGTCGACGACGGCCGCCTCTTCGGTCGCCACTCGACTGTCGCCGTCGAACTGACCAACGAGCATCTGGGCTACAGCTGGAACCTCGGCTTCAAGACCGGCCAGGTGAACACCGGCGTCGAGACCTTCGTCTTCTGGTGCGCCGGCTGGCTGCTGCACGTCCATCATTACGAAGCCCGCCAGCCCGTCGTGCTCCGCATCGGCGGCTTCGCCCTGCCATTGCCGCAGGTCGGGGCCGTGGCCCTCAACGGCCCTTCGGAACTCGGGCCGACGGCCGGGCGGTTGGGGGCAACCGCTCCTATCTTGTCGACATTCGCGCCCGACGGCCGCGGCACCGCCCTGCAACCCCTCCTCGGTTTCACCGCTTCCGAATGGGACACCCGGCTCGACGACTCCACCGCGCGCCGCCACGTCACCGCGCCCTACCACGCCACGCCGATCGCCAAGACCGCCCGCCACACCGGCCCCGGTGTCCTCGCCGCCCTCTCCTGGTCCGGCGCCGACCGCGCTGAATCCGCCGCCTGGCAGATCGTCTCCGGCGCCGCCGGCGACTGGAAACTCACCCACCCGAAACTCGGCGATTGGTCTGTCCGTCACTGGTCACTGCCCGCCCTTTCATGATTCCCACCCCGCTTTCCGCCCAAACCGGCTTGTCAACCAATAGTTGACAACAGCTCCAGACTCCATGCTGCGTCCTCCCATCACCTTGTCGTGTCTTTGGCCTGCCTTGCGAAGCCTGGGCGCAGCCGGGTGCCTTTTTGCGGCCACTCTGCCTTGGGTTTCAGGCGGAGAGTTCGAGTCTCTCGTCCCGGCTACCGCCCCGCGCACGAATGTCCTCGCCGGTCGGGCCGACGCCTTCCGCGCCTACTGCTCCACCGGCGAAGGCGCCAAGGCCTTCGCCAAGCTCAAGGCCGACCTCGACCGCGACTACCTGGCCCTGCCCTTTCCCGCCGAGCCCGTCACCTACGGCGATCCGTCGCCCTCGAAGCGCACTTCCGACATGGCCGACAAATGGCGCGCCGTGCAGGACACCTGCGGCGTGATCTCCGCCGTCGCTGAGGCCGCCACCCTCTGCTGGATCGTCACCGGTGAGGATAAATACCTGGCAAAGGCGAAAGACTTCCTCCTCCGCTCCACCACCTGGCACTTTGCGCCCGACTGGCAGTCCGGACCCGTGCTCGGCGCGACTGACATCTATTACAATGACGAGGCCCACTTCCGCCTCTGGCGCAAACTGCCGCTCGTCTACGACCAGCTCCGCGCACAGCTGACGCCCGCCGAGAAGGCCACCGTCCTCGCCCACTTCAAGGAGCGCGGCAACCGGTCCGTCGCGTGGATCGAGCACGAGGGCAACATCTCGAAGATCACCCGCAATTCCATCGCCGCCGATCTCTCCAGCCACCCGGTGCGTTTCATGCCGATGACCGGCCTCACCGCCCTCGCGCTGTGGGACGACCTGCCCGAGGCGCGCGAATGGTGGGCCTACACCTACAAGTTCTACCGCGACCAGTTCAGCCCGTGGGGCGGCGACGACGGTGGCTGGGGCGAGGGCAGCGCCTACTGGCGCGGCACGTTCGAGCACGCGGCCTTCCAGGACGCGCTCCTCGCCATCGGCGACCCGGTTGCCTACGCGTCGCCCTTCTGGCAAAACTCCCCTCTCTTCGCGATCTACAACGTCCAGCCCTACCTCCACACGACCTTCGGCGACACCTCCAACGCCGGCCGCTTCAACCTCGAGCCCGTCATCGCCGACTACATGGAGCACGTCGCCCGCGTGCAGCAAAACGGCTACTTCCGTGCCTACGCCGAGCTCTGCTCCGATAAACGCACCCGCCCGATCGACAAGGGCCTCGAGGACCTCAGCCGGACCTACCCGACCGCCGCCGAGTTTCTTGTCCGCAACTTCATCGCCTCGGCCAAGCCCCTGCCGCCGGCGCGCGCGCTCACCGAATTGCCGCTGCACCGTTATTTCGCCGACGTCGGTTGGGTCTCGCTGCACAGCGCGCTCGGCCGGCCGGACGACGACATCCACGTCACCTTCAAGTCGTCGCCCTACGGTTCTTTCAGCCACAGCCATGCCGACCAGAACAGCTTCATCCTGAACGCCTATGGCGAGGGCCTCGCCATCAACTCCGCCTACCGCGAGTTCCACAACTCCCCGCACCACGCCCAGTGGACGCGCCAGACCATCTCGAAAAACACGCTGCTCATCGACGGCGCCGGCCAGAAGGCCCAGAGCAAGGCTGCCACTGGCCTGATCCGCCGCTACTCCGTCGGTGAGCGCTTCGTGTGGACCATGGGCGACGCCACCAAGGCCTACCAGACGATGCAGCCGAAGGGAAAGGTGAAGCTCGTCACCCGCGACCTCGTCTTCATCGACAACCGCTACCTCGTGCTCCGCGACCTTGTCACCCTCACCACGCCGGGCAAACTGTCCTGGCTGTTGCACGCCGAGCGCAACCTAGCCTGGGACGCCGCCGCCAGCCGCGCCTTTATTCGCGGCGAGAAGGCCGCGCTCACCGCGCAGCTCGTCGCCCCCGGCGTCGCGTGGCGCGGCACCGTCACCGATCAGTTCCCCGTGCCCGTTGATCCTAAATATGCCAAGGGTGAGGTCACCGGCGCCTACCTCACGGGCAAGTGGCACAACCAGCAACATCTCACGCTGGAAAGCAAAGACGCGGCGGAGAGCTACACCGTCTGGACCGTGCTCTGGCCGGAACGCAACGGCACCGCACCGGTTGCAATCAAGGCCGAGTGGCAGCTCGGTGCGTTCGTCATCACCCGCCCCGACGGCAAGACCGACACCCTGACCCTCACCCATGACTCGATCAATCTTCGCTAATTTACGCTCAAATAGCCCAACGGGCCATCAGCATAACGGTGGGCGGCCCGCTTGCGGGCGCAGACTTGGCGCGAGCAAGCTCGCTGGAGCACAAAAAATGCTCGTGCAAGCCGGCTTTAGTATTCTCTGCATCGCCCTGCCTGTCGCGGCCTCCGCGCTCGACGCCTGGCAGCGCACACCCGCCGAAATGGCCGCCCTCGCCGCCCAATCCCCGGCGGCGCTCAAGGCGCCCATCACCACCGTGATGGACAAGAAAATCGCCCCGCCCGGCGGCGACTCGCACGACTACGTGAGTTTCGCCCGCTACTACTGGCCGGACCCAGCCAAGCCCGACGGCCTGCCCTACGTCAGCCGCGACGGGCAGCACAACCACGAGCAGGTCGCCCGCGGCGACCGGCTGCGCCTCTGGGATTTTTGTGAGACGGTCGAAAAACTCGCCGCCAGCTGGCACGTGAACCGCGACGAGGCCGCCGCCCACCGCGCCGGCGAGTGGCTGCGCGCGTGGTTCGTCACCCCGGCCACGCGCATGAACCCACACCTCGAATACGCTCAGGTCCGCCTCGGCCACAAGGGCAACCGAGGCAATCCCGCCGGCATGCTCGATTCGCGCGTTTTCGCCAACGTCATCGATGCGCTGCGCCTGCTCGACGATTCTCCCGCGCTCACCCGGAGTGAGAAGCAGGCGATCCGGGAATGGTTCACGGGTTTCCTGCAGTGGTTTACGACCGCGAAGATCGCTCTTGAAGAGCGGGTCGCGAAAAACAATCACGGCTCGTGGTATTTCGCCCAGGCCATCCCGATCGCCCGTCATGTCGGCCGGGACGACCTCGCCCGCACGCTGGTTGATGAGAGCACGGCGCTCCTCGCGCGCCAGATCCAGCCCGACGGCAGCCAGCCGGAGGAAATCATCCGCGTGGACGGCCTCGGCTACAGCCGCTTCAATCTCGAGGCTCAGGCCCTCGTCGCCCGGCACGCCGCCGGGCTCGGGATCGACCTCTGGAATTACACCGCTCCCAACGGGGCCTGCCTGCGCCGTGCCCTGGATTTTCTCCGTCCCTACAACCAGGCACCGGAGAAATGGCCGCATTCCCAGCATGAGAAACTGCCCAAGGGTTTCCTCGATGAGTTGATCGCCGAAGCGGAGCGCACCAAGCCCGCGGCCTGATCCAGGCACCGCATCTTGCTCTCTTTGTAGGGTCGCCACTGGCCGGCGGACCATCTTTGGCCTGGAGGCGGGACTATCAGTCCCGCAAGTCTTCGGCTACGCTGCCCCTATCCCGCGGGGCTGATAGTCCCGCTCCAACTGCCACCGGCACCTCATGGATAACGGGTCAACTTCCCCCGTCCTACCCGCCCGGCGTCGAACCGTTATCCTGGATTTGTCTCGAGTTACCCTTACCCCCGAAAATTCCGTTCCCTCATGATCTCCGCATCGCACACCTTGTGGGCCTGTCTTCTGCTTGGCCTGTTCGTCAGCGCCGCCCACGCGCAGACGGTAGAAACCGATCGTTTCCGCGTCACCCTGAAAAGTGGCGGCGCCCTTGAAGTCCTCGACAAGCAAGCGAAGGCACTTTGGACCCAGCCTGGCACCAAGGCCGCCGTGTCGGAAATCCACGCCGATACCGCGTCCCTCCGCTTTCTTCTGGATGGACGTATCACGGTGAAAGTGGCGATCGGCGCCACCGCGATCGACCTGACCCTGGAAAGCGAGAACTCGGCCACGATGGGCGATCTCGATTACCCGGCCGGGTTCACGCTCAGCGAGAAAAACCGCGCCCAGCGGCTCCTGCTCCCCAACTGTTCGGGGTTGGCCATTCCCTTTTCGATGAAGGACGAGCCTTCGCTCCGGCCGGCGCTCGGCTCCTACGATGCCTGCGTCAGCCAGCGCGGCCTGATGATGCCGTGGCTCGCGGTTGACGCCGGACCCATTGGCAGCCTCATGCTGCTCACGACGCCTTTCGACGCGCTGATGAAGGTCTCGGCCGACGCGGACGGTTATCAATACTCCGCCTCGTGGCAGAGCGTGAAAGGCCTTTTCGGCTACACCCGGGGGGTGCGTTATTACTTCGTCGCGGAGGGCGGCATGGTCGCACTGTGCAAAAACTACCGCCAATACGCCAAGGAGCAGGGTTTGCTCGTGACCCTGCAGGAGAAACGCCGCGCCGCGCCGCAGCTCGACCGCTTCATCGGCGCCATGAGCCTGTGGATCAGCGACTGGCCGGACATCACCCTGTTGAAGCAGATGAAGGCCGCCGGGATCGACAAGCTGCTCGTCAGCTATCACTCCACCGAGAATATCCCGGCCACCGCGGTCAACCGCCCCGGCCACAACACCACCTACGAGGGCATCACCCGCGCCTTCGCGAATGACCTCCACGAACTCGGATTTCTTGCCGGTCGCTACGACTATTATCGCACGATCTTCCCACCAACGGACAGCGGCAAGGGCGGCAACGCCTGGATCATGCGCCAGACTGGCTATCCGGAGCAACTGACGCTCGATGAGAAAGGCCAGATCCAGCCCGGCTTCGATGCCCAGCGGGGCGCCAAGGGCGAACTCATTCGCGGCAATCGCGCTTCGCGCTCCCAATTCGAGATGGCGCTGGTTTATATCCCGCTCGACGTGGACCGGGTCGGTTACGATGCGCGCCTGCTGGACGCCGTGGGCGCGGTGCCTTTTCAGGAGGACTACAGTCCGCTGCATCCCGCGACCCGCATCGAAGACATGCAATGGCGCACCAAGCAGCTCAAGGTGCCGACCGACTATGGCCAGATCACCGGCACCGAGGCGTTCGCTTCCTGGGCGGTCCCCGTGTCTGTCTATGGGGAGGGTCCGACCACCTTCGTCCGCTTTTTCCGCACCGGCACCCCGGCGGCGTCCCGCCTGAAACCGGGCGTGCCGCTCGATATGCCCGAGGAGTATCGGAAAGTCGTGCTCAACGAGAGCCTGCGCGCGCCCCTCTGGCAGCTCGTCTTCAGCGACGCCGCGGTCCTCACCAATCGCTGGAACATCACTTCCAATCGCTACACGAATCCGCGCGACTGGGATCAGGAGGATCTGCTCAACCTCCTCCACGGCCATATGCCCACCATGCTCATCAACAAGGCGACCTACCCTGCGGTCGCCCAGCGACTGACCAAGACCTTCAAGACCGTCTGCGCGTGGAACGGACTGGTCGGCTACGAGGAGATGACCGGCTTCCGCTGGTTGTCCGACAACGGCGCGGTGCAACAAGCCACCTATGCCTCCGGCCGGAGCGCAATCGTCAATTTCGGCGAGAAGGAATTCTCGCTGCCCGACGGCACGCGCGTGCCCGCGCGAGGCTATGTCACCCGGTGACCCGCCCGTCCGTCTTTACCCACGAACCATGAAAACCTCCGTCTTCGTCAGGATCACCACGGGTTTGCTCGCGCTCGGCTGCGCGCTTCCTCTGCAAGCCCAAGCCCCGCGGGAGCGTCCGGCTGCCGGCCGGTCGGCGCCCGACACGCCCCCGCCCGTGCCCGCCGGCGTCACCGCCCACCGCGATCTCTCCTACGTCACCGATGGACATGCCCGGCAAAAACTCGATCTCTATGTCCCCGCGAACGCCACGCAGCCGCTCCCGCTCATCGTCTGGATCCATGGCGGCGGCTGGGCTTCCGGCTCGAAGAATGGCTGCCCGCCGTTGCGCGGCGGTTTTACCGAGCGCGGCTATGCGGTCGCCAGCCTCGACTACCGGCTGAGCGGTGACGCGATTTTCCCCGCCGCCGTGGAGGACTGCAAGGCGGCGCTCCGCTGGCTCCGCGCCCACGCCAAGCAATACAACCTCGACCCCGATCATATCGCCGTCTGGGGCAGCTCCGCTGGCGGCCATTTGGTCGCCTTCCTCGGCACCAGTGGCGACACCAAGGAGTTCGACGTGGGCGAGAACCTTGAATTTTCCAGCGGCGTGCAAGCCGTCAACGACTACTACGGCCCCACCGATTTCATCCAGATGGACGCCCACGCCTTTCCCGGCACGCGCTTGATCCACGACGCTCCGACCTCCCCGGAATCGCGTTTCATCGGCGGCCCGATCCAGGACAAGGCGAATCGCACCAAAGTGCAGCGCGCCGACCCGATCACCTACGTCACCAAAAATGACGCGCCCTTCCTGATTGTGCATGGCGACAGCGACCCGGCCGTCCCGCATCATCAGAGCGAGTTGCTCTACGCTGCTCTGGTGAAAGCCGGCGTGCCGGTGCGCTTCATCACGGTCAAAGGTGGCGGTCACGGCCAGGGGTTCCCCGGGGCCGAGCTCAACCCGATTGCCTCCGAGTTCTTCGATCGCCACCTGAAAGGCAATGCCGGTGCCGCCAACTGGCCGGTCGCGATGACCTCGGAAGTCGCCGCCACCTCCACCGGCGCGGCCCCGGATGCATCCGAGCCAACTCCGGCCCCCAACGCCGGCACCACGCGCGGAAACCCAGCGGCGGCCGGTGGCGGCGAGCGGCGCAGTCCGCCCTCTTTTGATCAACTCCTCCGCGACGACAGCGACGGCGATGGGCGGATTTCCCGCAGCGAGTGGAAAGGCCCCGCCCCGATCTTCGATCGTCTCGATCGGAACTCCGATGGCTTCATCACCCGCGACGAGCCAGCGGCGGGCGCGCCCCCGGCGACGCCGCCGAAGCAGCCGACCACCCCGGAAGCCAAGGCCCCCAAGCAGGCCGCGGCCGTCCCGAGCGTGCCCGCCGATTCCTCCTGGCAGACCGGCACGGCTGCTTCGCCCGACGGCACCAAGGTCGCCCTGCTCTGGCGCGCCCCCGCAGGCGCCGGCCCGTTCCCCGTCGTCATCTTTTTCCACGGCGCACCCGGCGGGATCGGCGAGGAGGGACTCCGCCGCTTTTCCAACTCGTCGCGCTGGTCTCGTTTTCTCGCCGCCGGCTTCGCCGTGTGCCTCGGCGACTACCGCGGCCATCCGGAAGGGCAGCCCTTCGCCGTCCTGAAGGGTGACGTTAACGCCACGGACGACGTGGCGGCCGTGGTGCAGTTTCTGTCCGCCCAACCCATGCTTAATATCAGCCGGCTGGCCATCATGGGTGGCAGCCTCGGAGGTGTCACCACGCTGCAGACCGTCTCGAGCGGCAAGGTCGCCCCGCGCTGCATCGTGTTAAACGCACCCGCGAGCTTTCCGTTTCTCGGCGTGCGCGGTCGCCCCGAACAGGGTGCTCCGTTGACCGAGGCCAATATCGACAAGCCGGCCGCACTCCAGCGCCTAAAGACTGTCAACCTCCCCATCCTCCTCGTCCAAGGCACGGGCGACGCCCTGACGCCGATCAACAAGATGCTCCACTCGTTGATGGTCGAGTCAGGCAAGGACGCGAAACTCGAGCTGTTCGAGAACGAAAGCCACAGCTTCACCAATGGTCCCGACACGGAAGCCTACCGTCGCGCCTTGGAGATGAGCGTTGAGTTCATTCAGCGCCACACGGCGGCCAAATAAAACCGCAGGACCGGACTCCGCTTCGGATGCTCCGGTCGCCCTTGAGGAATCTCCGGGAAAATCCTCGGAGACCCGACCCTTCACCCACCCCGAACCATGAAACTCCACCGCCTTGCCCGCCCCCTCCTGCCTCTTGCCCTTGTTCTCGCCGGTCTGCCAGCGATGGCGCAACCCACGCCCGCTGGCCCGAAATCCGAACGTCCGGCGGGGCGCCCCGCGCAACCGGCGCCCACGTGGCTCGATCGGAACCAAGCCGATGCCGGCGGCGCCAAATACCACACGTTCGAGAGCAAGGCCGCCGGCACCGCGGTCAGCTATCACATCTACCTTCCTCCCGACTACGAGACGGCGAAGGACCGTCGCTACCCCGTGGTTTACTGGCTGCATGGCCGGGGCGGCAGCGAGACCGGCGTAAGCGTCTTCGCCAGCCGGCTCGACGCCGCGATCAAAGCCGGCAAGGCACCCGCCATGATTGCGGTCGGCGTCAACGGCATGCGCACGAGCAGTTGGGTGGACTCGTTCGACGGCAAGACCCCCGTGCAGAGCATGCTGATCAAAGATCTCATCCCGCACATCGACGCGACCTATCGGACCATCCCTACGCGGGAAAGCCGCGCGATCGAAGGCTTTTCGATGGGCGGAGCCGGCGCGCCCAAGGTCGGGTTCAAATTTCCCGAGCTCTTCGGAGTCGTCGGGGTGATCTCCGGCGCACTCCATACTCTCGAAAGCTACTCCAGTCGCGGCACGGCCTTTGAAGACGTTTTCGGCTCGAACAAGGAATACTTCGAAGCCAACGACCCGTGGAACGTCCTCGAGAAAAACGCCGCGGCCATCCGCGACCGGACCTTCGTGCGGGTCGCCGTCGGCGCCAAGGACAACCTCCTGGAAAAAAACACCGCCTACCACGACCTGCTCACGAAACTCAAGATCGAGCACTCCTTCGACGTCATCCCCGACGCCGTCCACAATCCCGCCCAGGTTTACGACGGCCTCGGCGACAAGACCTGGGCCTTCTACACGAAGGCGTTCGCCGCACCGGTGAAACCTACCGCCGCCACCGCCGCTCCGGCCGCGCGCCCGCGCCCGGCACCGCGCGCCGCCAGCGAGCTCCCGGCACCCACCCACGCCAACGTCGCCTACGGCACCCACGAACGCCAGGTGCTGGATTTCTGGCAGGCGAAGTCCGCCCGGCCCTCGCCTCTGGCGGTGTTCATCCACGGGGGCGGCTTCGTCGGCGGGAGCAAAGAGCAGGTGAACGCGCGCGACCTGCAACAATTGCTCGAGGCCGGCATCTCCGTGACCGCGGTCAACTACCGCCTGCTGTCGCACGCGCCGCTGCCCGCCGCGCATCAGGATGCGACGCGCGCCGTGCAGTTCCTCCGCAGCAAGGCGGCGGAATGGCAGCTCGATCCGAAGCGCCTCGGCGGTTTCGGCGGCTCGGCCGGCGCGCAACTCGTGATGTATCTCGCCTTCCACGACGACCTCGCCGCCCCGGCTGCGGCGGACCCGGTCGCCCGCGAATCCTCGCGTCTCGCCTGTGTCGCACCGACCAGCGGGCAGCTCACCATGGACATGGATTGGTGGGACCAGCACGTCCCCGGCTACGCCGCCCAGGCCACGCGGCGGCGCACCAACGCCGAGCTGTTCGGCACGAGCGACGCCGCGGCGGCGATGAAGATCAACGCAGATATTTCGGCGATCACCCTGATCGGCCCGGGCGACCCTCCCGTGTTCATGACCTACGGCATGGCGCCCGGCGCGGCGGCGCCGACGGACCGGCGAGAGTCACAAAACTGGATGATCCACCACATCGTCCACGGGATTGAACTCAAGCGCCTGGGCGACGCGGCCGGGGTCGAAGCGTTCCTGAATTATCCGGGAGCGAACACGCCGTATTCATCGGCCACGAAGTTTCTCATCGCCAAGCTGCAAGCGCCGTAAGGCCGCTCCGGCGCAGGTAACCGATAGTAACCGGGCGGATCGGATCCGGACAAAATTCCATGCCAACCTTGCCACGCATACATCCGAACCCGCGCCGCCTCGCTCGTGAAGCCGTGTCAGTCACGACGCGGTTCAAACTGCCGCGCCAAGCCTGCCTTTGCGGCGTTGCCGGCGTTGCCATGCTGTTCCTCGGACCGGCGGTCGTGGCTCAGCCGGCCAGCCCGGCGCCGGCTCTCCGCAGCGAGGACCTCCGCATCGAGAGCACCGCGCTGGTCGTGAATTTCAATCCTTCGAGCGGAGCTTTTTCGGTCGCCGATAAGCGCACGGGCCGCCAATGGAACCAGTTGGACGCGGTGGACCCGATTCCGGTCAGAAAAGCCTGGACGGACACCAACCGCATCCTGGCCGACTTGGGCGGGCCGGTGGATTTCCGGGTGGAGATCGCATTTTCGGCCAGCCGGCCGGACGAACTGGTGGTCACGCTCTCCGCCGATCCGGCGGCGCGATTCCCCGGCTCACCCCTCGAACCGTCGGAAGGCGGACGCTCCAGCCCGGGTCAGTTTATCGGCTACCCTTATCCCTTCGCCGGAGATCCGAAGAAGGGCCGGCACCTCTACACCCGCGGCCCCGGCCTGCTGTTGCCGGTTACTGGAGAGTTCGAGCGCATCGTCGGCAAGGCGGCGATCGCGAGCGGCCATGCGGGCGCTTTTTTCAACTGGCTGGGCCTGGTGGAAGGCGAAAGCGGCCTGGCCTTCTACGCCGACACGTTTGAGGACTGTAATTTCCGCTGGGTCAAAACGGCGGCCGCCGATTCGTCGCCGCCGCTGTTCGCGTCGCAGCCTTGCTGGCTGGCGGAGAAAAGCACCTGGGCCTATGACCGGCGCGTCCGGTATTTATTCTCCAACTCCGGCGGCTATGTCAGTCTGGCCAAGTGGGCGCGGCAGTGCCTGCGGACGTCCGGGTTGCTGGTCACCCTGGCGGAAAAGGCGCGCACCAATCCCGCCGTGGAGACCCTGCGCGGCGCTCCGGTGGTCTGGGTCTGGCTCGAAGGCCGCGAAGATCCCGGCCTGCTCCGCGAGATGAAGGCGGCCGGCATCGCCAACGCGCTGATCATGTTCGATCCGAATCACCCGCCCTACCCATCACCCCCCTTTCTCCAGGCGCTCAAGGAAACCGGCTATCAGTTCGGCATCTATCAATATTACGGGCGGCAGTTCGACTCAACGGCTCCCGCATTCGCGCACGCCACGCCGCTGGATGGCCGCGTGCATTACCGCACGCCGGATTTTGCGCGCTATATGACGGTGCGGACGGACGGGAAAATCTGGAACGTCGGGCGCGCGGCCGTCCCGGGCGGCGAGCAAATCACGTTCTACCAGCCGAGCGCCCGCTTCTACACCGACTACATTCTGGAGGACGTGCGCGAGATCCGAGCCATGATTCCCGCGACGGGCCTGTTCTATTCGGACAGCTTCTCCCGCCAGGCTCCGTTTGAGGACTACTCCCCGGAACACCCGCACAACCGCCGGTTCGACGTGGCGCAACGCGGCCAGGCGATCGAGAAAATCAGCGCACTCGGCCTGCTCTCCGGCGCCTTCGCCAATGTCTCATCCTGGTTTCTTCGGGTGGGGCACTGGAGTCACGGCGGCATGACTGTGGACGAACTGCGCGGCGTGGTGGCCCCGGACGGCGTTTACAATATGAAGAACCCCAAGGAGGATCCGGCGCATTGGGAGAAATATCTGATGAAGCCCTATCTCCCGGATCAGCGGATGATCAGCCATGATTTCGAGCCGCGGGTGCGGGTGCCGTTGATGGAATTGGTGGCGCACGACTGCATCGTCAGCAGCCCGCAATGGCGTGACTCGGCTCACCGCTGGGGATTTGTCTATTGGGACTACCGCGACCTCTGGCACATTTTATATGGGAATGTGCCGCTGTGGAATCTCAGCCCGGACGAATGGTGGCGCTACAGTTGGCGCTTCGCCCAATGCTACCGGAACGTCCTCGGGTGGCATCAGAAAGTGTTCGGGGCCGAAATGGTGGATCACAAGCTCCTGACTGCGGATGGCCAAGTGCAGCAGTCCCGGTTTTCCAACGGCTGGGCCGTGACGGTGAACTTCGACCCCCAACGGCCCTACGACGATGAAGGCGTGACCGTGGCGCCGATGGATTTCCGGCCCTTCCAGTTTCAATGACCCGGCAAACGATCCGCCGAACCCATCGGCGCCAGAAAGGTGGTTCGTGCAATAATGCGGCCCTTTCGCCCCGGTCGTGCCCGGCACACGCTGATACCCCCATGGCACTGGAGCCGGTCAAGACCACGGCGCTAACGTGAGCCGCGCAAACTTGACTCCGTTACGGCAAACCCCAGCCTGACTCTCCTCGCGATGAAGCAAGCGCACACGTGAATTCCTTGATTCGTTATTTTAGATTTTATGGACCAAATTATCACCCGCCATTCAAAGCTCCCGCTTGATCAAATCTGCGCGCGGCTGCCGGAGGTGGCGGTTAAACATAAATTCGGCGTCCTGGGGACGCACGATCTGCGCGAGAAAATGACGAGCAAAGGCGTGCCGTTCGATCGCGAATGCCGTGTCTTCGAAGTCTGCAATCCTCAGCAGGCACAGCAAATCCTCAACCAAGCGATCGAAGTCTCCGCCGCACTGCCGTGTCGCATCAGCGTCTACGCAGAGAAAGACCGCACCGTTCTCGCCACGATTAAGCCGTCAGCGCTTCTCGGGCTCTTTGGTCCAACCGGGGAAGAGAGCATCGCGCGCGACGTGGAAACCTCGCTGGTGCGGATCATGGAGGAGACCTGTAGTCCGGATGAAAAGACCGGGTAATGTCTCGATCAGACCGAACCGATCTTCAGCAGAGTCTCGCCACGACTGCGTCACAAACCGGTTGAGAGCCTGCGTGAGCGTCTCTACGGGCACCTGACTCGCGCTAGTGAAGAAATAGTTTCAGGTTTGAAGCGCGACAGGTGACGGATGCGAAGGAGGACAAGTAGACGCCATGGGTGGGAGGCAGCCGATGGGCCGCCGCCGAGGACAGGAGCAGCGGATCGGCATCATCCGGGACTACTTCGCGGACCGCGGCGAAATTACGCCCGCCGACTACAGCCGGTTCAACGTCATGCGCAATGATTCGGACAAGTTTGACTTCAAGGTGCCCAGCCTGCACAATATGACCGTGACCCCGCCGTATTTCCATGACGGCTCGGCCACTACCTTGGAAGAGGCAGTCGCCACGATGGCCATATACCAGCTCGGTCGGCCGCTGCCGCCCGAGGATCTCGCCAGCATCGTCCTGCTCCTGAAAACGCTGACCGACGAATACGAGGGCAAACCACTATGAAACGCCTCGGACTGCTGATGCTGTTGATCGCCGCCGCCCTCGGGGCCTACTACCTGCAATACCGCACCGTCCCCTACGTCTTCGGCGCCCTGCTGACGGCGGTCACGGCCTACTCCCTGTGGGCGCAGCGCTCAGCTAACCGCCATCTTGAGGCACGCGTCCACGAGCGCACCAGCCAGTTGCAGGCCGAAATTACCGAACGCAGCCGCGTGGTGGCTGACCTGCGAGCGTCCGAGGCCTTTCTCCACTCTCTGCTCGAACATCTTCCGGTCAGCATCTATCGCAAGGACGCGGAAGGGAGGTTTACCTTCGCCAACCGGCGCTTCTGCGAACGTTTGGGGAGACCGCTGGCCGAAATCCTCGGTCGCACGACGTTCGATGTGGCGCCGGCCGAACTGGCGAAACAATACCACGAGGACGATCAAGAGGTGATGTCGTCTTGCCGGCCCGTCGACACGGTCAAGCCCGAGCTCGTTCCTGGCGGCGGGTCGCGCTGGATTCACATGGCCAAAGTTCCCGTCACCGACGGGGACGGCCACGTCGTCGGCCTCCAGGGCCTCTACTGGGATATCACGGAACGTAAACAGGCGGAGGAGGCGCTGGAACTGGCCAAGCAGACGGCCGACGCGGCGAACCGCGCCAAAAGCGATTTCCTGGCTAACATGAGCCACGAGATCCGCACACCGATGAACGGCGTCATTGGCATGACCGGCCTGCTGCTCGACACCGAACTGACCCCACGGCAACGCGAATTCGCCGAGACTGTCCGGAACAGCGCCGACGCCCTGCTGACCATCATCAACGACATCCTCGATTTCTCCAAGATCGAGGCCGGCAAGCTCATTTTCGAAAACCTGGACTTCGAGCTTCTGGAAACTGTCGAAAGCACGGTAGAGATGTTCTCCGAGCGCGCACAGCGCAAGAACATCGAGTTGGCGAGCGCGGTGTCGCCCGATGTGCCCCTCCGCCTGCGGGGCGATCCGGGCCGACTGCGGCAGGTGCTCACCAACCTTGTGGGCAACGCCATTAAGTTCACTGAGCGGGGTGAAGTGATCGTCCGGCTTTTCTTGGAAGGCGAAACGGAAACCCATGCAACGGTGCGTTTCGCCGTCGAGGACACCGGCATCGGCATTCCCGCGGACGTCCAGGCCCGGGTGTTCCAAGCGTTCAATCAGGCCGACACCTCCACCACCCGCAAATACGGCGGCACCGGGCTGGGTCTGGCGATCTCTCGCCGCCTGGTGGACCTGATGGCCGGGCAGATCGGAGTGGAAAGTGTGCCCGGTCATGGCGCGACTTTCTGGTTCACCGCTCGGTTCGAGAAGCAACCAGAGAGGGGCGCAGATGCGTGCCCCGCCATCTTCTACAATCGCAACCTCTTCGAGCTGCGCGTGCTGGTGGTGGACGACAATGCCACCAACCGCCAGATCCTGCGGCACCAGATCTTCGCCTGGAAAATGCAGAAAGGCAGCGCCGCCAGCGGCCACGAAGCGCTCGGCCTCCTGCGCGAGGCGGTGGCTGCCGGCGAATCCTACGATATCGCCCTGCTCGACATGCAAATGCCCGAGATGGACGGTCTGACCCTCGCTCACGCGATCAAGGCCGACCCTGTGATCGCCGCCACCCGCCTGATCATTCTCACCTCGCTCAATCAGGTGCTGAGCGAGGCGGAACTCAAGGCCGCCGGCATAGACGCCTACCTCGTCAAGCCCGTGAAGCAATCCCGCCTGTTTGACTGCCTGGTGAGCACACTGGGCTTGGCCGCAACCGAGCGTGTGTTTAACAATCCAGCCTCCGCGGACCCGACGGAGCCGGCCCCTGAGTTGGCGCGCCTCCGTAAAACGCGCATTCTTGTGGCAGAGGATAATATCGTGAACCAGAAGGTGGCGTTGGGCCAGTTGCGAAACCTGGGCTGCACGGTCGACGCCGTGGCCAACGGATCTGAAGTGCTGACGGCTCTGGAACAGGTGCCTTACGATATTGTTCTCATGGATTGCCAGATGCCGGAGATGGATGGCTACGAGGCGACCCGCCTCATACGCGTGCGGGAGCGGCAAGTCTCTCCCCCGACACCCCGTGTTCATATCATCGCCATGACCGCCAACGCCATGCAAGGGGATCGCGAGAAATGCCTCGCCGCCGGCATGGACGATTACATCTCCAAGCCCGTGCGGCTGTCCGATCTCAAGTCCGCCCTGTTGCGTTGGCAGCCAAGCCCGCCCAGCGCTTAGTCAGAGGGGTGTCCGACAGGGTGGCGGGGTGCGATCGGCCTCGGCCCCGGGTATTTGAAGAATAGCGGCTGGCGCAACTCTCGGGAATGGCCGTCCCCCTTGTAAGCGTGCGGCCGGGCTTTCAATTACCCACAAGGTAGCAGCGTCACCGGGGGCGGAGCCTCGGGCATCGCGGAGACTTGCACCAAGTAGCCGGACCCGTTGGCCAAATCGTCGACCGCAGTGACGACATAGTAGTAGGTCGTGCCCTTGGTGACGGTGGCATCGACAAAATCGGACGTGGCCAGCAGTGAACCGCTGATATCCTCCCCTTGGGCTGTGCACTTCACGTCGTCGATCGACAGGTTCTCCCCGACTTGATGGAGTCTCTCGTGAGGTTGAGGGGGGAGTTGGAGCGAGTCACATGAGGGCGGATGATTCCGGGGAAGCGAGTAAAGATCCCCGGAGCAAGCTCCGGGGATCTTTACTTTTATTTTTTTCATGGGCGGGTAATCAAATGCTTTGTGTCTTTGGGTTGTCGCAGAGCGCCGGCCATACATTCAGATCACCTCGAAGATTGGGTGGTTGGCGCGCATCGCGGACTTCGCGTCCTTTTCGACCATGGATCGTCCGGCGGGCGCGTCATTTCTCCTTCGGGGGCGGAGCGGGCTTGGCGCCGGCGCCGCGAATTTTGTCCGCCTCCATGGTTTCGATGATGATCAGATCGCGGATCAGCACTTGGGTCTGCCGTCGCTCGGGCTCACTGACCCAGACCGGCCGGTCCGTCGCGCGGCCAAAATGCGCACTCCCGCTCGCAATCATGTCCGGCAGCACCTCGGGCAGCCACAGGCCCTGCGACGGCAGGGTGATCTTGGTGCGCCACAGCACAATCTTTTCGCCCCGTTGCACCAGGGCCGCGGCATCATAGGCGGTGACAATCATGAAGTAGAGCTCGGAGCGGGCCGCCTCCAGCACCCGCTCCCGGTCCACGGCCATTTCAGGCAGCGCAGCGACCTGGTCGGCGCCGACAAAGGCGAGCATCTGGGCCTGGTTATAGAACACCTTCTGCGGAGGTTCACCCGAGCCGGGGATTTCATCGATCACCGGATTGAGCGTGCCCCAGGCATAGACCAGCAGCAGTGCCGGGCCCGGCGTGCTGGCCGAGGCGGGCCAGTAGCCCGACTTGGCCAGCGCGTGGGCGAGCACGCGGTCAACCGTGGAACCCGGCGGAGACTTTTCACCTGCGATCACGGCCCCGAACTCCTGGAAGCCGCCCGCCACCGCCACATAATAGACCGGGTTCTTTTCAGCCGGCAAGGCGGCCGCCTTGCCGGCTGCGGTGACGTCGGTTACGACCAAAACTTCCGGCATCTTTGGCGTCGCCGAGAGCAAACCAGGCACCAAGAGTAGAAGGACGGGACGCATGGGGAAGCGGCGGCGAGAAGCGGAACACGCCGACCAAGGCCGGATGGACATAGCTCCACCAGGCAGACCGGGCTGAATAGGTTCTTCAGGGGACCGGAGTGGTCGGTTCAGGCGCTCAGAACCTGAACGTGCTGGTCAGGATGAATTCCCGCGGCGCCTGCAGCGTGTATTGCTTCGGAAATCCATCCGCGAACACGCTGGTGGTCACCACCTGATCCGCATCGAGCAGGTTCTTGGCGTTTAGCTGCAGCGACCAGTTCATTTTGCGGCCAAACCATTGAAGCTTGCGCTCATATTTGATGTTGGCGTCAACCAAGATGGTCTCCTCCCCCATGAGGATCTGGCGCGTGGCGGGATCCGTGCTGGTGTAACCAACCACGGGCTTGCCACGCCAGCGACCGCCACCACCGACGCTGAAACCGTTCAGCCAGCCACCAGTGAACGAGTATCTGGTGGTAAGGTTGGCCGATTGGGTCGGGAAACCGGCGGCGCGGGCACCAAGCGGCAGGATCACGGTGTTAACGATCGCTTGGTTGATGGTGGCGATTCTCTCCGCGATGGTTGTAAGATTGTCAGTGGGATCTACCGCAATGGGGGCGAGCTGCCCCAGTGGCGTGCCGTTGAGCACGAGCCGGCCCCGGGTCCCCTCGGTGAAGAAGGGGGTTTTTTCCGCCACGTAGCCGATGATTTCGTCGCTGATCCGGGTGCGCACCGTCTTGTTTTCGGAGTAATTGAGCGACACGCGCCAGTTGCGGAGGGGGTTGGCGATAAGTTCGAATTCCCAGCCTTGCGACTTGGAGTCAAACGTGTTGCCGCCCGCCCTCACGGTGACCTGATCGAGGACGAGGCCGTTGGCGGCCAGCACGCCGGCCTGGTTCAGGGTGGTCCATATATTGTTGATATCCCCGACGCCGCCGGGCGCGACGAAGTCGTTTTCGTTGATGGAGGTGGTCTCGTAATAAGTTAGGGTGGCGTAGAGTTTGCCGTTCAATAGACTGAATTTGGCGCCGAGATCCTCGCTCTTGCCCTTGGGAGCGGGCGCGGACGTGCCCGGGAAGACGACCACCTGCGGATTGCGCAGCGCGAAGTTCGACGAGCGGTTGTAGAACAACGAAGCCCACTTGTTCACATGGAACACGGCACCCTGGCTGCGGGTGGAACCCTTGGATTTTTCGCGGCTGGCGCCGGGCTGCGCGATGAAGAAACCCTGCGTGTAACCGCCGACGGGAGTGGCACGCACGGTGCTGCTCAACAGGGCGTCAGAGGTGTCCTCGCGGTAGCCGATCGTGGCGACCAAGCGGTCGTTCCAGAAGCGACTCTGCGTGGCCAGCATGAAGGTGGTGAATTTGAACTCGTAGTCGTAGGCGGCGTTGTTCGGGTTGCCATTGGCGAAGAACGTGGTGAGCGGTGTGCCGGTGGAGACGTTGGCCACGCCGTTGATCGGCTGGGTGCGGAAATCAGCCAGGGCAATGCTGCCAGATGGATCCCCGAAATTGAAATAGGTGCGGCGAACAATCTGGTTGGCCGCATCCTCCGGAGTGCCGGGAACCAGTGGCGCGTTGAGGACCCGCTCGGTGCTGGCATCGCGCACCGTGCGCTCATCGCGCCGCTCTACCAGCCCGGCCAGTTGGTGGCGGCCGAAACGCGGGCCGAGGTCGAATTCATAGGCAATGGTCGCGCGGTGATCCCGGACGCTCTCGTCGCGGAGACGGTAGCCGAAGGTGCCCTCAAGGTAGGGCCGGCCGACATTGGGATTGGAGGTTCCATCGGGGAGCTGCACATTCGTGTCGACATGGATGTTGTATTGGGGAGCGAGGATGTCCCGGGTGTTATAGTCGTCCTTCTGGCGGTTGGTGGCGACTTCGATAAAGAGGTTTTTGAAAAGCTCATGCCGGAGGAATGCGGAATAGCTATAGGCACCGACGTCGGCCCCGACACCGGGACCGCCGAGCACGGCATCAATGGGCACGAGTGAGAAATCACGAAGGAGTGCCCGGTCGGTCGGCCCGGGCACCTGCGCCGTGCCCAGATGGTTGACGACACCCGAGGTGCTCATACCGCGCCAGTTGGCGATCGTCCCCGAGGCGGAATCAAACACCAGGTAGTTCTGGGTGGCGGTGTTGCCGACGTTGGTGAGGCTGAAGGTGGTATACGAATTATAACCGGGCGCCGGCGGAGTGGCGAGCGGCGTATAGGGTGAGCCACGCACGAGGTCCAAGGTGCGGCCCTTGGCGATCCAATCGGTGATAAAATCCTCGCCGAGCCATTTGCGCTGGTTTGATTGGGCAATGATGTCCCGTTCGTATTCAACATCGAGCGTGGTGTTGCGCGCGATTTGCCAGCGGGCCGCGAGCGCCAGGCGCTCGGAGTCCTTAAATTCATGCGGCCGCCAAGTGTTGGTCTGTTCCTTCAGGAGGTTGAGGCGAAGCCCCAGCTTGCCGTCGATGATCGGCTGGTTGATATCGACTGCGGTGCGGAAGGACTCGTTGGAGTCGGTGCGGAAAGTCACCTCGTAACGCGGGCGACGGACATCCGCTTTCTTGGTAGAGACGTTGAAGTTCCCCGCCACGGAGCCCAAGCCGAACAGGATGGAATTCGGACCGCGAGCAAACTCAACGCGCTCCGTATTGAACACATCCACTTCGATCCCGTATTTGAAGAAATTAACGGAGCGGCCCTCATTGCCGCTCGTGGACAGACCCCGCACGCGAAACTGCGTGTCGAACTCCCCCAGATTGTTGCCCGTCGCGGCCCCGCCTTGGAATCCGGGAACCCGCTCGGTGTTGACCGTATATTCGGAAAGCGAAGCGATATCCGTCGCGGCGATGTCCTGCAGGAACTCGGTCGTGAAAACGGAAATGGGCGCCGGTGTGTCCTTGAGGCTGGTGCTTAGGCGCGAGCCAGACGCCGTATTCTGGGCCAAATAGCCCTCATCTTTCTCCGCGCGCACCTCGAACGGCGTGAGCTCGATGGTCGCGTCCTCGGCCTTCTGGTTGGGAGCCTGTGGCGTGAGCGTCACGGCCGCGCGGGAGTCAGGCACCGCAGCGGGTTCGGTCGCCAACTGGCCGAGCGCCAGGGCGGGGATCAATAGAAAACCGGTTATCAGCGAGAGGCCCGCACGGCGGGGGAATGCTTGGTCGTTCATCATTGGGGTTTGATAGTTCATCGGAGGATTGGGGGTTGTCCGCTTCTCGGTGAAGCGCCGCTGACCTCGTCAGCTAGTTCGTGGGCTTGGGGGTTGAAGGCAAACATTGGTGGCAAGGAAATATTCTTCCAGAGGGAGAAAGGTTAACCCGTTACCTTGACCGGGACGCACGGCAGTTCCGCGGAACGGCCCGCCAGTTCGAGCATGCCGGCATACCAACGGCCCCAGTCCGCGCGGACGGAACGGTCGTTGCTTTGCGCGGCGAACTGTTCGTCCGGCTGCGCCAGGCAGGCCGCCACCGTGCCGCGACCGAAGTGGTGCAACAGCACCACCGGCCGGCCGGCGCGGTCCTTGGCCACCACTTGCGCGTGGCGCACCGCGACGTCGACAAACACGTCACGCGGAAACTTTGAAAATTCCCAGGTCGAACCGAACGCCCTGACCGCGGGCGCGCGCGGTGCGCGAATGTCCGTCGCATCCGCACCCAACAGCCGGTTGGCCGCGCTACCCCAGGTGGTCACGTCGGGGCCGTGCCAGATCAACCGGCCTCCCGTCTCCACCCAGGCAGCCAGCGCGCTGGTCTCTTCCGCCGTCAATTGCGCGCCGGTCACCACGATGGTGCCGGCGCTGATGCCATCGAGCGGCTGGTCGCCGCGCACGATGCCCACGCGGTGGCCGAGCTGCGTCAGGATGTAATGGGCTATGACGAGACGCCGCGAAAGTTCCCGCGGATCGTTGCCGGGATTGAACGGATTGTCGCGCAGGTAATACTGCCTCGGCCAGTAGAGCGCCACGTCCCCCTGGTCGATGACCGGCGCCGGCCGCTCCGGCAACGTCTCCGCGAACTCGCCGAAGAAGCTCAGCACGTCTTTCAGTTCGCCGCCGTCGGTAGCCACGCCGAGCGGGCCCTCGAAGGCGTTCCTGTCATAGGGATGCCCCTTCGCCGTAAAGTCGCGGAGGCTCCACCAGAGAAAACCGTTGGCCCCGGCCTCCCAGCAGGCGGGCAGCACGGCGCGCAGGTAGTCGTCGCAACACCGGCCGGCGGTGAAGATGGTGCCGAACTCCTGCATCATCACCGGGCCGAAGGCCCGGGCGCACTTCATATAGAAGGGAAACAGGCTCTGCCCGAGCGGATCCGCCATCCCGTCGAACGGCAGCGAGTGCCACGCGCTGTTGGGATAGGTGTGCATCGAATAGAGGTCGCAGCCCGGCTGGGCGCCGAAGCGCCAGCCCGTGTCGGCGGTGACCTGCGCCTGCTCGTTGCCCGAGATGATCAGCACCTTCGGGTCGGCCCGGCGGACGGCCGCGTTGACGTCGCGGCACCAAGCCTCCACGTCCGCCGGCGACGCCGCGAGGCAATCGGGCAGGCAGCAGATCTCGTTGCCCTGATCGATGGCGAGCACGATGTCGCGATGCCCGGCGCAGGCCTTGACCGCGCGATGGGCGAAGGCGGTGGACCGGCGGCGCATCGTCGCGTCGCTGAAAAGATTCCGGCCCTGCTTCCACTCCGGCCAGAAGATGCCGCCGCTCATCCAGCCGACGAACAGCGAGGGATGGGCCAGCAGGCCGAACTCGCGGCACCAATCGAGGAATTGCCCGAGCCGCCGGAAAGCCACGCGGTCGTAGGCCCCGGGACGCGGCTCAAAATCCTGCCAGCGCAGGAAGAAGCGCACGCAATTCATCCGCAGGGACTGCATGGCGGCCAGGTCGCGCCTGATCTCCGCGACCGGCCACGTGCGCCACATTTCCACACCGCAGGTGCCCGGCCAGTAGTTGACCCCGTAGGGAATGAGGCGGCGGCCGGCGCGATTGAAATATCCGGATGAGTCGATGGTGAACATGATGCGTTGCTGGAGTTGGCGTCGTCGCGGCCGGCGGAATCCCCGGAACGTAACGTTCGGCCGAGGAATAGGATTGCCGGCGGGTGCGGCCAGTCGGTCATTAGTTGACCCGTTACCCAGCGCGGAAATCCGCCTCATACCTTCGCATCCGGCGGACGCACCTCGCCCCGGCCGATCAGCCGCACCAACTGCCAGCCTGCACCCAGTCCGAGCAAAACGAGCCCAAGCCCGGCCGGGAAATGGCCCAGTAACATCAAGCCCATGCCGAACAGCAGACCCAGGGTGAGCCCCACCCCGAAGACGTAGAGCACCAGGTCCGCACGGAAGCTGTCGGTCACCACCGTCTCCGGACAAAGCCGTGAGATGGGCCCCCAGAATCCATACGGCCGCACGCGCCGGTAAAAGCTGACCAGCTTCGCCGGCTCCACAGGCTTGGTCAGGAACATCACGCCGATCCAGACCATGGTATTGGTCGCGAGCGTGAGCGTGAAGGCAATCCCGTAGGAGTCATCGGAGCCGCCGCCACCCAGCCATGCGGCCAGTTGCCCGCCCCACACGCGCCCGGGACCATGGATGTAGAACAGGGTCAGCGGCAGGCTGCAGACCTGCGCCGCCAGGTCGGCCCAGCCGTTGACGCGCCACCAGAACCAGCGCAACAGCATCACCACTCCGCCTGACCCCACGATGGTCATGGAGATCTGCAGGAGCCGTAGGATCTGGTCCGAAGCCAGGGCGATCCAAGTGGCCAGCATCGCCACCACCAGCATCGTAACCCGGATCACCCACACGTAGTGCCGCTCGCTCGCCCGCGGCACGATATAGGGCCGGTAGCAGTCGTTGACGAACACCGAGCCACAATTGTGCATCGCGCTGCTCACGGAACTCATGAACGCGACCAGGAAACCGCCGAACATCAAGCCCCGCAGGCCGGCTGGCATATGGTCGATGATGAGCCGTGGATAAGCCATTTCGCTGGGCAGGCCCGCATCGGTCAGCAACACGATGGAGGCCAGACCGCAGACATACCACGGCCAGCAGCGGATGAAGTAGTGGTTGATGAGCCGCCAGACGCCGGAGAGCATCGCCTGACGTTCATCCTGCAGGGCGAGGAAGCGTTGGTTCAGGGCGTTGTCACCCGCGAGGCTGGCAAAGGGCTGGATGAAAAAAAAGACCGCGAAAGAAATCCCCGTCGCCGGCGACCAAGACAACGCCTCGCTGCGCCCCAGTCGCGCCAGGCCCTCGCTCAAACCTTCCGCGTAGCCGACCTGCCGGAAGACGAAAAAAAGCAGCAGGTAGGAGCACAACGTCGCGAGGACGAATTCCACCATGTCCCCCGCCACCACGCCGAGCAGGCCGGCCGCGGTGGAATAGCTCAGCGCCAGCGCCACCCCCGTGACCACGATGACCACCTCCGGATTCACCGCCCAGCCGAACAGGAGGATGGGTTGCTGCAGGCCGAGCAGGACGACGCTGATCTTGATCATGGCGAGCAAGCCGAGGGCGAGGCTCAGCGTCCCGCCGAGCAGTGACGCAAACACCATGGACCACAGCCGACCCAGCGCCGCGGACCGACCCGCATAGCGGATATCATAAAATTCCACGACGGTGTTGAGCGCGGTGCGGCGCCAGAGGCGGGAGAACACCAGCGAATGCCAGACGAAGGCGAAAATCTGGGACCAGTAGAACCACGCCCCGGTCAGCCCCTCGCGCCGGATCTTGCCCGACTGGTGCAGCGGACTGTCGGCGTTGGATCCGCCGGCCACCATCGCCGAACCGGCCAGCCACCAGGGCAGGCGCCGTCCGGCGAGGATGAAATCACCGGTATCGCGCCCGCCTCGCCGGGAGGCGATCAATCCCGACGCCATGAGGATGAACACGGCCAGGCCCGCGACCACGTAATCGAGTGTCGTCACAGGCGCTGGGGCAGGGACGTGCAGCTCAGGGCCACCGAGGGGTATGGAATGCTCACAGCGCGAGAGTAAGCGTTGACAGCCGCAACCGGGACAATGGAACTAGGGGTTAACCCGTTATCTCATGCCGCAGCCCACCGTAGTGACCCTGCAAGACATCGCGGACATCGCCCAAGTCAGCCGGACCACCGTTTCCCTCGCCTTGCGCGGCTATCCCAAGATCAGCCTGGCCATGCGCAACAAGGTGAACGCACTGGCCCAGAAGCTCGGCTACCGGCCCAACCCGCTCCTTGCGGCGCACATGACCGCGCTCCGCACCCGGTGCCCCCAGAACACCGGGCAGTGCCTCGCCTTCGTCTGCAGCCGGTCGTTGCGCGAAGTCGAGGCGGACACGAAGAGACCCGTGCGGTATTATTTTCGCGGCGCCCGCGCCCGCGCCGCCGAATTCGGCTACAACCTGGAGTTTTTCAACCTGAAGGACGACGGCATGACCGAGCGCCGGCTCTCGCAGATCCTCGTCTCGCGCGGCATCCGCGGCGTGATCGTCGCGCCGCTGACGGAAGGCCGGGGTGTCTCGGACGTGAAACTCGACTGGGACGCTTTCGCCCTGGCGACCATCGAGCACACGTTTGTCGAGCCGCGTCTGCACAAGGTGTGCAACGACGAGTTCTCCACCGTCGGCCGGACCATCCAGCGGCTCCTTGACCATGGTTTCCAACGCATCGGTATCGCCCTGCGCAGCGAGATGGACGATCACGCCAACCATTTCTGGCTGGCGGGCTACCAGGCGTTCCAAGCCCTCACCAAGAGCAAGCACCGGGTGCCACATTTCATCACCCCGCACTGGAACAAACCGGCCTTCGCCCGGTGGTTCAAACGCTGGCGGCCCGAGGCCATCATCACCATCAACGACGACATCGTGAACTGGCTGCGCGAGATGGACGTGCGCGTCCCGGAGAACGTGTCCTGCGTCACGCTCTATTGGAAGGAGGACCGGCCGCAGTTGAGCGGTTACTACCAGAGCCATGAACTGAGCGCCGCTGGCGCGGTCGACCTGGTGGTGTCGCAGCTGAACCGCAACGAGCGTGGCCTGCCGGAGACGGAGAAGACCATGCTGACCCAGGCCGTGTGGCGGGAAGGAAACACGTTGCGCCCGCGCGAGCAGGCGCCAGCACCGGCGGAGCTCCGCGTCTGGAAACGCTAGGCGGAGAGTGATGGGATCAGGCGATCCCCCGCCCTGCCATCAGGCCGGGCGGCGGGACGGGCACGCCAGAGCGCAACGGACAGTTCGTCTCCTCCATCCAAGCGTCGAGGCGCGCTCGCAAATTGACCTTGATTTCCGCGAGCGCGGGATCGTAGGCGCGGTTGCAGACTTCCTGCGGGTCGAGATAGAGATCGAAAAGCTGCTCCGGGCCCAGGTGGCGTTCAAACCAGCCTGCGGGCTCGAGGAAGCGCTTCGTCGGTCCCTCGTCGCAATTCCGGGCCTTGGGTCCAACGGGGTCGAGCCGGCGCACATACTTGTAGCGTGTCGTGCGGACGGCCCGCTGCGGATCGGCCTGCTCGTGCCAGCCCTGTCCGAAGAAAAGCTCGTCGTGCAGGATCTTAGTCTCGCCCCGGATCAGCGGCAGGAGCGAACTCCCCTGCAACCAGGCGGGACGCGGCAGTTGCAGGAGCTCGCACAGCGTGGGGAAGATGTCCATGTGCGAGACCATGGCGTCCACCACCTGCCCGCCGGCAAAACCGCCCGGGCCGCGCATCATCAGCATGACCCCGAGCCCGTGGTCGGTGAGGTTGCACTTCATGCCCGGCCACGCGATGCCGTGGTCGGTCGTGACGATGACGAGGGTGTTGTCCGCCTGCCCGGCGGCATCCAGCGCCGCGAGCACGTGGCCAACGCGCGCATCGAGCCGGCGGGCGCCTTCCTTGAAGCTGGCCATGTCCTGTCGCGTCACCGCGTTGTCCGGATAAATCGGCGGGGGCAGGCAATAGCGGCTGTCGAGCGACGTCGGGTCGTAGGGATCGGGCTTGGAGAAGCAGCTGCCGGTGGTCGGATCACCCTGCCGGTTGTCACGGTGCGTCTGGTCAAAACCCAGCGACAGGAACCAGGGCCGGTCCGTCTGGCCGGAGATGAAACGCGCGGCCCTTTTGTGCAGATCGGGCACATCCTCGCCGAGGTCATCCTCGTTAAGCAGAACCTGAAACCCCTGCACCTTCACGGACTCCGGCGCCTTGCGCGTCACGTGCTGCAAGCCGGCCAGCGCCGTCACATAGCCGGCGTCCGCCAGCGTGTGCATCAGGAGGTGCTTGGGGTTATCAAGCTGGTAACACCACGGCGCCGAGGCGAGGCCGTGCATGCCGCAATTATGCGGATAACGTCCGGTCAGCAGTGCCGCCCGGCTGGGCGAGCACGTGGGCGACGCGCAAAAAGCCTGCCGAAACAGCACGCCCTGTTCGGCGAAGCGCTGGATATTGGGCGTCGGCACGGGATGACCGTAGGGCTGGACGTAACGCCCCGTGTCGTGAGTGTGGATGTAGAGGATGTTTGGTAGTGGAGGCATCTTGATCGAATTGGCCGGAGAATGTCTGCCGGCCGGTCAGGCCGGTGGGCGCCCGCTCATCTGAGGGCGGGAGGGTGGCTGGCGTCTTTCCCGGGGAGTAGTTTCAAGCGACTCATGGTGGTGAAGCGGCATGGGCTTGGAACGGAGCTGATGTGGGGCGGAGAGGGATTGATCCGTGACGGCCCACATTGCTAACGCCGGGCCGGGACCGGGCAACAAAACCCGAGGTCAATCCGTTATCCACCCTCCCCGCAGATGCGCCCGCCGGCGGCGCACGCGCTCGCGCCGGATTGTCAACGGGTCAACCGATGCCTCCGTTGTGCCGGGCTCCCGGTTTCGGGAGCTTACCACTTCATCATTATTAGTCGGCCCTTCAGCTCTTGCCCCCTCAGCCGATCCGCCGGACAAGCAATCCCGGCCGGTGCATTGCCTCCCCCACTTCAACCGTCGCGTTCCGCCCCGTCCCTTTCTCCCCCGTATCATGAAACGCAAAATCTTCGCCCTGGATGACCGGGGTTATTTCACCCAGTCCGGCCGGCGCATTTTTCCCCTCGGGGTGAACTACTGGCCGGCCTCCTGCGGGGTGGAGATGTGGCAGGTCTGGCCCGCCACCGAGATCCAGCGCGACCTCGATCTGCTCCGGAAACTGGGTTACAATTGCGTGCGCTTTTTTCTCCGCTGGCAGGATTTCGAGCCGCAGCCCGGCCGCTACTCCGCCCCCGCCTTCCGCCGCCTCGCGCAGTTTCTCGGCTGGTGCCGGGAGCGGAAACTGCTCACGCAGCCTTCGCTGATCGTCGGCTGGATGAGCGGCGGCATCTTCTGGCCGGAGTGGAAACAGGACCGGAATCTTTTCAGCCATCCGTATATGCTCCGGCGCGCGACCGCCTTCGCCACCAAGGCCGCCCGGGCCTGCGCCAGATTTCCCGAGACCGTGCTGGCCATCGACCAGGGCAACGAGATCTGCTGCCTGCCCGACTGCCTCGCCGCCCCGCCCGCCGCCGTCGCCCACTGGTGCGGCGCCATGAGCCGGGCCATCCGCCGGGGTCATCCCGACGTTCTCGTCATCTCGGGCAACGAGCAGGCGCAGGTCACCGCCGATACGGGCTGGCGTTTCGGCGCCCAGCCGGGCTGCGATCTTTACTCGATGCACGCCTACCCCAACAGCGCATGGCATTCCCTGTCGTTCGACGGCATGACGGACCCGCTCGCGCAGAGCCTGCTGCCCTTCTACACGAAATGCGCCCGCGCCTTCGGGCCGGTCATGGTGCAGGAATTCGGCACGATCTTCACCATCGGCGAATGTTGCGACGAGTATCTGCGCGCCATGCTGCCCGCCTGCCACGCCGCCGGCGCCAACGGCTTCCTCTGGTGGAGTCTGCGGGACTTCGACGCCGACGGCCATCCCTACAACAAGAATGCCTTTGAAGGCCCGCTCGGCCTCGTCGGCGCGGACGACCGCGTG
>JBKJRX010000056.1:0-15678 GCA_046593155.1 Lacunisphaera sp. | reverse complement strand
GAGCTGATGATCGCCTACATGAATTATACGAATTCATGCCACTCGAACTCCGCCGACGAACCGTTCACCACGCCGACCGAGAAATACGCGCTGCTCGCTTCACACGGCCAGTCCATCCTCCTCGAGGAATCCGGCCTCTTCAAACACACCATGAACCTCTTCGGCGGCGCCCCCGGCCTGCTCATGCTCGAGCGCCAGGTCGAGAAGGCCATCCTCGATGTCTTCCGCGAGATGGACACGCTCGGCGGCGTCATCGCCGCCATGGAGCAGCGCTACCAGCGCAGCAAGATTCAGGAATCCGGCCACCGCATCGAGACCCAGATCTACTCCGGCGAACGCCCCATCATCGGCCTCAACAAATACATTTCCCACGAGCCGATGCCGAGTGTTCCCCTCGCCCGCACGCCGCCGAAGAAGCAGCGCCTGCAGGTCGAGCGCCTCCGCGCCTTCAAGAAAAAGCACGCGAAAAAATCACCCGACGCCCTCCAGAAACTCGAGAATGTAGCCCGCCACGGCGGCAACGTCTTCGCCGAGATGGTGAACACGGTCGAGGTGTGCTCGTTAGGACAAATCACGGCATGCCTCACGGGGGTGGTCGGAAAGTTCCGCCCCATGGTGTAGTTGGGCTGCCTCGTCTCGCCGAAGCCTCGCGCGCAGCCGATCCCGCGGCTAGGTCACCGACCGCGATCGCATTTTTAGGCCAATGGTTTAATCCGCCAGTCGCAGCTCGAGGATGGCGCGGAGGCCGATTCCCTCGGATCCGGACTCGAACGTGAGCGGCGCGTGGTGCAGCGCCGCGATGTCCACGACAATGGCGAGGCCAAGCCCGAGGCCCTGCTGCTCCTGTTTGGCGCGGTCGAACTGCCGGAAAGCGGCGATCTGCTCGAGCTCCACGGGGGTCATGCCCGGGCCGCGGTCGGTGATCTCGATGCGGTAGAAACCGTCTGTGATCCGGCCGGACACCGTCACGGGCGTGCCCGCGGGAGAAAACTTAAAGGCATTCTCCGCGAGTTCGCAGACGGCGGCGCGCAGCCAGGCCGGGCTGATGCGGACGGCGGCGGACGCACACTCCAACCGGAGGTCAGCGGAACGGTTGAGTCGCTCGGCGACTCCGATCACCTCGTCCTCCAGGCCGGTGCTGGCCTCTATGGCCGCGCCCGGGTCGCTCCAGTTGGCCTCGCGGAGCTGCTCAAGCTGGAAATATTGCAGGAGTTTACGGGCAAGCGACTGCTGGCGCCGGGCGCTCAGGCCGATGGAGCGGGCCAGGTCACGCAGATCGGCCGGCTGGATGGAGCCGGCCTCCGATTCCAACATAGCCGCGATGCCCAGGATGCCATTGAGCGGGGTGAGCAGTTCGTGCGCCCACGGCGCCGCCATCTCCCGGCGGTATTCCTCGGTGTAGTGTTTCAACCGCTCGGACAGCGACTCGCGCTTGGCCAGGACGCCGGCAATGCTCTCGATCAGCTCGCGTGGCTCAAAAGGTTTCGTAATGTAGTCATCAGCGCCGAGCACCATGCCCTTGCGTTGATCGGACCGGGCCGAGCGGGCGGTGAGGAAAATAAAGGGGATGTTGCGCAACTCCGGCTGCTGACGAAGTGCCTCCAGCACGGCATAGCCGTTGAGCCGTGGCATCTCGACATCACACAGGATGACATCCGGCTTTTCCGAGGCCAGCGCGAGACCGGCCAGGCCGTCGGCGGCGGTCAGCACGATGTGGCCGTCAGCCTCAAGGCTCAATTCAACGAGGGTGCGCCAGCGGGCGTCGTCCTCAATCACGAGCACCTTCCAAGCCTTGTGCCGGACCGGCTCCACATGAATGGATGGACTGCTATTGGTTGTCATGCTGTTTGTCGGGGCTCGGCCCTGCCCCGGACAAGCAGCAGTAATAGTCAGCTACTGGCGCCAGTCCAGTCCTACTTGGTGCTACCACCTTATATCAGGTGGTTTAGGTCAGGTGCGGTCGCTGACGCGAATCTTGCCCTTGGCGACCAACCTCTTCTCCGTCTCAGCCCGGAAGAGCGTGTCGGCGGAGGCGAAAGCATGGGTGATAATTCCGATGAAATTGTCCGCGGTGACGAGTTCGGCATCTTCCTGGTCGTTATTAACGCCCTGCACGAGATAACCCCCGCGGGTCTCACCGACGATGCTGTGGGCGACCCGGCGACCGTTGCTCTTCACATAGACGACCGTCATGCCCTTCTTGATGTCATCGTAATCGATCTCCTGCACGACGACGGCGGTGTTGGTCGCATAAAGGGGCTCCATTGAGCGGCCAATGCCCCAGAGGGCGTGAGCCCGCGGCAGGGTGGCGGCAAATTTCTCGGCGGTCTTGAGCTGCGCGCCCTCGGCGACGAGGCGGGGAGCCGGCGTGCGCTCGATGATGGCGGCGAGGACCCGCTCCGACTTGATGCCCGCCTGCGCAGCCAGCGCGCTACCCGCGACCACGAGGGTGGCGAGGAGGAGGCGGGCGAGGCGGGCGGCGTTTTGCATGGGACCACTTTGTCTGAAACCGCTCCCGTGTCCTATCGGGCTGACCCCGTAAACCAGCCTGCGGAGATGCGCTGGGGGGTTTCCCCAGTGACCACCAAGGTTTTACTCGCTCCGAGGCTAAAATCATGACAAATAGGCTTTTGCCTCGACCGAGCCACGCCGGGGCAGACACTCCCCTGACCATGATCCGTGTGCTTTACGCCGAGGATGACGCGAACGTTGCCGCCGTTGTGCGGAGCTACTTTACGCACTTTGCCCCGGAGATCGAACTGGAGATCGTGCCCAACGGTCGCGCGTGTCTCGCGCAGATGGCCAAGGGCGGCTACGATGTGCTGCTGCTCGACCTGGTGCTGCCCGACATCAACGGCCTGCAAATCCTGGGCGAGCTCGCCCTGCGCGCTGATCGCACACCGGTGGTGATGGCCAGCGGGCTCGGCCAGACCGACCTCGCCGTGCGCGCCCTCCGCGCCGGTGCCGTGGATTGCGTAGACAAGACCTCGCCGCAATTCCACCAGATCGTGGACATCGTCAAGCGCGTGCATGCGCGGCAGCTGGAGAAAAAATTCGCGCAACCGGCCATTCCGCCGCCTGACCCGGCCCAGAAACACCGCGTGCTCCTCGTCGAGATTTCCGCCATCACCCGCCGCGCCCTCGAGGATTTTTTCCGCACCAACGCCCCCCAGATCGAACTGACCGGAGACGCCACCCCCGCCGCCTTTGAGCGCCTGCTCGCCGGCCATGCCGAGGCCGAAGCCGTGCTCATCGGCCCAACCCCGGGCGAAATCAGTTCACTCGACACCCTGCGCCGGCTGCGCTCGCACCGTGCGAAGCTGCCGGCCGTCGTCCTGGCCGCCCGGGGTGACGGCGAGACCGCCGTGGCCGCCTTCAAGCTCGGGGCCCAGGATTACGTCCTGCAAAAACCGGACTACCTCGCCGACCTAGTCTTCTCGCTGAACCACATCCTCCGCATCGCCGATGCCGAGCGCAGCAACGAGCAGCTGACCCGCGAACTCGAGGCGCTCAACCGTTCGCTCGAGGCCCAGGTGCGCACCCGCACCAGTGAGCTGCAGGCCCTGTCCATGCGGCTCCTCCGCGTGCAGGAAGAAGAACGCCGCACCATCGCCCGTGAATTGCACGACCACCTCGGCCAGTTGCTCACCGGCCTGAGGTTCCAGCTCGAAGCCGTGCGGCGTGACGCCCCGTCCGCCCTCCAGCCGGCGCTCACGGAAACGCTTGGCTCCAGCGACGAGATTCTCCGCTACCTGCGGGAGATGACCCAGCAGCTGCGACCGCGCGTGCTCGATGATCTCGGCCTGGCCCCGGCCTTGGAGTGGCATCTCAACCTCTTCCAGCGCCAGACCGGCGTCACCGTGGCCCTTGATGTCTCGTTACCTCCCGCGCGCTTGTCGGGCGACCTGGAAACCGCCATTTTCCGGATCGTGCAGGAGGCGCTGACCAATGTCGCCCGCCACGCCGGCACGCCGACGGCCACCGTCACGCTGACCACCGATGGCAACAAGCTCATCGTGGAGATCACCGACCGGGGCCGCGGCTTCGACACCGAGGCGGTGCACGCGCGCCGGGACTCGCTCGGCCTCACCGGCCTTTGCGAGCGCATCATCCTCGCCGGCGGCCGGCCGGAAATCTTCTCGCGCATCGGCCAGGGCACGCGCATTCATGCGGAGTTCCCGCTGCCCCCTTTGTCCGGCGACCGGCCGGGGCCAACACCGGGCCAGTAGCCACTGGCAACGGCGCCCGCCTCCTTAACCCTCCCCATGAACACCGTAATTCTCGCCGATGATCATGATGTCGTCCGCCGCGGCGTGCGCAGCATCCTCGAGGCCGATGGCAACTTCAAGGTGCTCGCCGAGGTCGCCGACGGCCTCAGCGCCGTGCAGGCGGTCGAGAAATACAAACCAACCCTGCTTTTCCTTGATCTCTCCATGCCCCGGCTGCACGGGCTTGAGGCGCTCCGGCAGGTCCGCACGGCCAGCCCGCACACCAAGGTGCTCGTGCTCTCGATGCACAACGACGAGCCCTATGTCATCGAAGCGCTGCGGGCCGGGGCCATGGCCTACATCCTGAAGGGTTCCGAATCGACCGAGATCGCCCGGGCGGTGGCGGAGGTCGTGGCCGGCCGACGCTACCTCAGCGCGCCCCTCTCGGAGCGCGCCATCGCCGCCCTCACCAGCCGGACGCCCGACCAGTCCGATCCACTCTCCGGGCTCACGCCGCGCGAGCGCGAGGTGCTCTCGCTCGCCGCCGAGGGCCTGACCATGACGGAGATGGCCGAGAAGCTTTTCATCAGCCCGCGCACCGCGGAGACGCATCGCACCAACCTGATGCAAAAGCTCGGCCTGCAGTCGCAGACCGATCTCGTCCGCTTTGCCATCCGCAAGGGCCTGATCCAGCCGTGAGGTGGAGTCCCCTACACACCCCGCCCTGCGGGCACCCCTCAACCCGTTTCTGATGCAGACCCTATCCGAGTTCCTTGAGGCGACCTTTTTAGAAGTAAATCAAGAAGCCCTAAAGATTGGAAAGAAGTTTGAAGCCGGGAAAGATATGTCCCGGTATGCATATCTGGAGAAAAAGCACCGGAAGGCCGTAGATGCGATTTGCGGCGAATACTCAAAGACGTTGCGCGTTCCTGCGAATAGTTCGGCCAATGCCGATCTGATTTACCTTTTTCACTTCCGTCTGCTTGAGGGGATGGTGTTTGCCCAATGGCTAGAGTCTGGCGGCTTTGGCGAACAAAGAATGCCTGCTGAGGACTGGTTCTTGTTTTTAACTGTTTCGGCATGGAATGAATTTTTGGGCGACAGTTGGAAGGTTGGGTTCTTGGAGTTCTATCGAAACCGGTTCCCCGAGGGCGACGGCCCTCCCGGACGCGGATAACGGATCTTCAATCCTGGTCGGGTTTATATAACACCTATCGCGTCAACATGCGGGCCGTTGTAGGCTACATGGCGTGAGGGGATAGTTCCCCTTCATAGAGGGGATTTCGGAATCCGCAGGATTGGGTCCCCTCCATGAAGAGGGGTGGCGCGCAGCGCCGGGGGGTGCAGGTGTGTCCGATGTCGACGCAATCCACCTTCACTCCGGCAGCTGGAAGCCTTCCATCTGTTTCTTCACTTCCTGCAGAAAGGCCGCCGCGCTCGCGCCGTTGACAACCTTGTGGTCGAAAGTGAGCGAAAGGGTGACGACTTCCGCCGGATGAATGACCCCGCCATCATTGATCAGCCGTTCGTGCGCGGAACCGATGAAAAGCGTGCCCATGGCCGGCGGCACAACGATCGGCGTGGCGCTCTCGACGCCGAATGCACCGAGGCTCGTCAGGTTCACGGGGGCCTGCACATCGATGAGCTTGCCGGCGCGCGTCTCCTCGACGGCCTGGTTGTAGGCGGTCACGAAGTCCGCCCAGGATAGTTTGTTCGCGTTATAGACCGGCGCGGTGGCGAGACGGTCACCGTCCAGCGCCACGGCCACGCCAAGTTCATAGTCGGCCTGCTCGAGGATGGTGCCCTCCTTGTTGACGATGCAGCGGAAGGCGGCGTGCTTCTCCTGCGCCCGGACGACGCACCACGCCATCATCGCGGAAGGCGACGCCGCCGCCTTGCCGTGTTTCTGCTTCGCGGTCTCACGCGCGGCGCGCAAGCCGTCCCAGCGGACGTCCATCAACATGTTGGCCGGGACCACGCCATCGAGACGCTTGGTGATGGCCGGATGCAAAGCGGGCGGGCGGGCGTTGCCTTTCATGGGAGCGGGGGTTGAGGAAATGACCGCGGTGGGCGTGACGGATTTCGCGACATTTGTAGCCGGGGTCGCCGACCCCGGTCCGGGGCCGACGGCCCCGGCTACAGCTTTTGCGGCCCGCTCGGTGGCTAGGCCGGCCGTGCTGGCCGCGTCGCCAGAGACCAGCGCGATCTCCTGGCCGATGAGCACGGTGTCATCGATCCTGATCTTCCAGGCCTTGAAGGTGCCGGCAAAAGACGCCTCTATCGGGTAGACGGCCTTGTCGGTCTCGACCTCGCAAAGCACATCGTCGTGCTTCACGGCGTCGCCGGCTTTCTTGTTGAGCGCGACCACGCGGGCCGAGCGCAGGCCCTCGCCCATGATGGGCACCCGAACGATGATGTCGCTCGTGCCGGCCACCAAAGTGTTCTGCGGGGCGTGGGCCTGGTCGGTTGGGGGAGCGAGCTTGGGCGCGACCGGTTGGTCGGCCGCAGTCGCGAGCACGCTCGCTCCCACATTCTCGCCGCGGACGAAGTGCATCGACACGGTGCGCCAGATGGCCTCGAGGATGCGCGGCACGTCGGGCAGCGCGGCGTATTCGTAGATGGGATTGTAGCCAATCATCACATTGCCCTTTGAAACGAGCACGGGGGGCGCCTTCAACGCGGCCCACAGGTCGGGCTGGCTCATCATATGCGTGATGATCATCTGACCGACCGAGCAATTCTCGGTGTCTTCCTGCACGATGACGAGCCGGCCGGTCTTCCGGACCGAAGCTTCGATCATCGCCTTGTCCCAGGGAACGATCGAGCGCAGGTCGATGAGGTCCACCCCCACCTCGCCTTTCAGCTCGGCGATGGCCGCCGTGGCCTTCTCCATGGTGTTCCCCCAGGCGACGAGCGTGAGATCGTCACCTTCGAGGCAATGGCGGGCCACGCCCAGGGGGATGGAAACGACGGACGCCGTGACTTCCTTTTCGGCCCAGAGCATGTGCTTGGGCACGAGGAAAAGCACGAGGTCCTCGGCATGCATCGCGGTCCAGAGCAGGCCGGCGGCGTCCTCGGGCGTGCTGGGAATGACGATATTGATGCCGGGAAAATGCGCGAAGACCGACTCATTGGCCTGGGAATGCCACAGTCCGCCGCCGGGCAGGTAAGCGCCGTAGGGCGCGTAGATCACCGCGGGGACCTTCCACTCGCCGTTCGAGCGCCAGCGCAGGTTCGCCAGGTTGGCGGTGAGCTGGTTGAACGCGGGATAGATGAAATCAATGAACTGGATCTCGAACACCGGACGGCGACCATACATCGCGAGGCCGCCGGCGAGGCCGATGATGGTGGACTCGGCCAGCGGCGAGTTGAACACCTGTCCCGGAAAATCCGTGGTCAGCTTCTGCGTGAGCCGGAACACGCCGCCCTTCGGATCCTCGACGTCCTCGCCAAAGATGATCCGACCCGGGTCGGCATCGAGGCCGGCCCGCAGCGTGCGGTTGATCAGGTCGCCCATGCGATATTTGCCCGGCTTGAAAAGCTCCTCCTGCAGATCGGGTGAGGGACCCATCGTCTCGACGAACAGTTCGTCGGCCCGCGGGTTCTCGGCCGCCTCCGCGGCCGCGTAGTCCTTCCGCACTTTCTCCTTCAGCTCGGTTTCCAGGGTCGCAAAGTCTTTTTCCGTCAGCTCCCCGTGCTTCATCATCCGGTCCTTCAGGTAACGGATGGGGTCAGCCTGTTCGAGTGCGGCCAGATCCTCCTTCGACCGGTAAAGTGAATGGTCGTCCGAGCTGGTATGGCTGGAGAGCCGCTCGACCTTCACCCAGAAAAACACGGGGCCTTTGCCGGCGCGGAGGTCGGCGAGCGCCTGCTGCGCGGCGGCGTGCACGACCTCCGGGTCGCGGCCATCGACAATCTGCCACTGCGCCTTGTTGAGCACTTCGATGGCGAGCGGGTTGTTGGTCTTGGTCGGGGTCGAGATGCCGTAGCCGTTGTCCTCGACCATGAGCAGCAGCGGCAGCTTTTTCTCCAAGGCAAAACTGACCGCCTCGTAGAAATCTCCCTGCCGTGATGCGGCGTCGCCGATGGTGGTGACCACCACGCCGTCCTTCTGGTCAAGCTGCAGTCCCCAGGCGATGCCGCAGGCGGGCAACAGCTGCGAGGCCGTCGGGGTCGGCACGCTGACGATGTTGTGCTCGCGCGAGCAAAAATGCGACGGCATCATGCGCCCGCGCGAGGCCGAGTCGCGCTTGGCAAAATATTCCAGCGCCAGGTAGCGCGTGGTCAGACCGCGGCCCATGCACAGTCCGCGATCGCGGTAATACGGCACGATGAAATCGCTGTCCCGCAGCTGGGCGCCGATGGCCGCCAGCGCCTCATGCCCGCGGCCGGAGACATGGAAGTGCCCCTTACCCTGCCGGTTCAGGCTCTCTTCGCGGAGATCGCCGAGCCGGCTTTCCAGCATCGTCAGCAACAGGTGACGCTTCTGTTCTTTGTTGAGGGTGGCGGCGGTGGCCATGGGGAAGGGGTGCCCGAAAATTTCCCGGCAAACCAGGGGTGCTGCAACGCATTAATCGGTCGCGCGGTGCCGCGAGCCCGGTTTTAATCCCTTTGGCCGAAGCCGGGGATTCTGACTGTAGGGTCGCCGCTTGCCGGCGGACCGCGACCGTGTTGCCCGGCCCGGCGACAAGCACCGGCCCTACAGCTACCCTTGCATGCTCTTCGCGTAACGCATCAACCCGCCACGGAACGCCGGGAAGCCCGCACCCAGCAACAGCGCGAGATCAGCTTCATCGGGCGTCTTGAGCACGCCCTCAGCCAGCACCCGCTTGGTCTCATCGATCATCACACCATTGAGACGGCCGGCGATGGCGGCCGGCTCCAAAGTGGTTTTCATCGCAGGCGCAAACTGTGCCATGGTGGCATTCAGGCCTTCCTTGCCGTCGGTGTAATCATAAAAACCGGTGCTGGCGCCGTTCTTGCGGCCCTTCAATCCCGCCGCGAGCATCCGCCGGCAGACCGTGGTGCTCGTGAACCGGTCGGGGTAATAATGCTGCATCTCGGCAAAGATAAAGTCGGTCACATCCACGCCGACCTCGTCGATCAGGCGCATCGGGCCCATCGGCCAGCCCCAGTCGCGCAGCGCGCGGTCGATGACGTCCGTCGATCCACCCTGCTCCCAGAGCCGGCAGGCTTCGTTCAGGTAGAAGAACAGCACGCGGGTGACCAGAAAGCCGGGCGCGGAACGGCAGATGACCGCGGTCTTGCCGAGGGTCTTGACAAAGGCCAGGGCGCGGTCCGCCGTGGCGCGCGTCGTGTGTTTGCCCAGCACCAGCTCGACCAGCGGCATGCGGCTGACCGGGTTGAAGAAATGCAGGCCGATGACGCGGCCCGGATTGGTGGCCGTGCCCGCCAGTTCCTCAAGCGGCAGCGCCGAGGTGTTCGAGGCGAACACGCAGTCGGGCGCCATGATCTTCGCGAGCTGGGCAAAAAGATTCTGCTTGGCCTCGACGTTCTCGACAATGGCCTCGATCACAAGGTCGCACATTTCGAAATCCTCAAGGCTGGTGGTAACGCCGATCCCGCCCATCATGCGGTGCGCCTCGGCGGGCGTCAGGGCGCCGCGCTCCTCCTGCTGCTTGAACAGTCCGCGGATGACCTTGATGCCGCGTTCGACCGCGTCCTTGTCGGTGTCGCACAGGATGACGCCAAAGCCCCGCGACGCGCACCATTGAGCGATGCCGGAACCCATGACCCCGGCGCCGACGATACCGATGATGCGAAATGGCTCGGATTTCGCCGCGGCTTTCTCGTTCGGAAACCACGCGTCAGTGGTGAGCTTCTTGCCACTCTCCTTGAGCAGAAAGACGTGGATGAGATTTTTCGCGACCTCGCCCGCCGCCACGCCGCCGAACAGCGCCGCCTCAAGGTCGAGCGCGGAAGCCAGGGGCAAACCCGCGCCCTTCTCCACGGCCTCGAGCACGGCGAGCGGGGCCGGCTGGCCGCGCTGCCTGGCGAGGACCGCCTTGCGCTGGCTGGAAAAGAAATCTGCCGATGGTTCGGGCGGGGTGGCGCGGCGCGGCAACCCTTCGGCCGCCAGCCGGAGCGCCGTGGCCTTGGCGCGGGTCTTCAGCTCAGCCACCGGCACAAGTTCGTCGACCAGCCCGGCCTTCAGCGCGGCTGCCGCCGGCACGAGCGCGGCCTTGAGCATATGGGTCACCGCCGCCTCGGCCCCGATGAGCCGCGGCAGTCGGGCGCAACCGCCCCAGCCAGGGATCACGCCGATGCCGACCTCGGGCAGGCCGATGACGGTTTCCTTGGCCTCAGTGGCGAGGCGCCAGTGACAGGCGAGCGCCAGCTCGTAGCCGCCGCCGGCGCAGGCGCCGTGGATGGCGCACACGACCGGCACCTGGAGATTGGCGAGCCGGGCAAATAATTCCTGGCCGTCGCGCGCGAGCTGTTTCGCCGCCGCCGCATCCGGCAGCGCGACCAGCCACTTGAGGTCGGCGCCCGCGATGAAGATTTTTTCCTTCGCGCTGTGGACGACGACGGCCTTAAGCGGCTGCGCCGCGAGGGCGGTCACGGCCGCGTGCAGGGCCGCCTGCGTGGTCGGATTGAAGATGTTGGCCCGGCCCGTCGGATCATCAAAAACCAGCCAGCCAATGCCCTCCGCATCAACGGAGTGAGTAACCGGGGTTGGATTGCTCATGGGGTCATCTTGATTGCGCCCATACAACCGCTCCCATTTCGGGAAGTAAAGCCAACGTAGGGGTTTTCACCCAAACGGCGGATCAACGCCGGCCCGCGAGGCGCGCAAACTTGCGCAGATACTTCAGCGCCACCTCGAGATCCTTGGGCAACGGCGAGTTCAGGGTCATTTTCTCCCGACTCAAAGGATGGGTGAAAGTGAGCGCGCTGGCGTGCAACGCCAGCCGGGCGATCAGGGGCTTTTCGTCCTCGCGACCCTTGTAACCGCGCTTCAGGTCGGAGAGGAGCAGCCGGGTGTCGTTGCCATAGAGCGGGTCGTTGAGGATCGGCGAGCCCGCGACGGCGAGATGCAGGCGGATCTGGTGCGGACGGCCGGTCTGTGGCCGGCACTCGAGGAGGGTGAAACTCGCCCGCCCCGCCGGCTGCGGAAAGCGCTCCCGCACCGTGAACTCCGTCCGGCTCGCCTGTCCGTGCTTCTTGACCACGCACATCACGCCGGGCTTGGCCTCGTCCTCCTTCATCACGAGGTCCACCGTGAACTCATCCGTCGCCGGCAGGCCGGCGGCGAGCGCGTGGTGGACTTTGGCCACGGTCTTGGATTGGAACTGCCCGCTGAGAAAATCGAGCGCCGGCTTCGTTTTCGCGCACAACACCAGGCCGCTGGTCTCGGCGTCAAGCCGGTGCACGTTGGCCACGCCGGGGCCCCACTTGGCGCGCACCAGGTCCATCAGGTTTTCGCGCGACTTGTCGCGCCGGTCCGGGGCAACCGGCAGGCCGTCCGGCTTGTCGAACGCGATCACGGCATCGTCTTCAAAGAGGACCGGCGGCAGCGGCATGGGAGTCGCGCCACAGTGCGCCGCGCTCCCGTTGCCGCAACTCCGAAGCGCTCTGGTTCCCTGGTTTTTCGCCCGGAAACGGATAATCCGGGTGGTCTTTGGCGCCCGGTGGCGTAACCTCCCATCCGTTACCCATGACGCTGGCCCCACGGTTTCTGGTCAATCTCTGGGCGGGTTATCGCGTGACCCGCTTTGCCCGGAAACTGCGGACGCCCGGAGAGGACGGGGCCGCGCAGCAAGCGGCCTTCACGGGTTTAATGGGGCCGATCGCCGGCACGGAATTCGGTCGCGAGCACGGCCTGAAAACGGACACCACCTACGCCCAATTCTGCGACGCCGTGCCGCCGCGCATGCATGACTATTTCCAGCCGCTGATCGCCCGCATGGCCGCGGGCGAGGCGGATGTGCTGGCCCCAGGCCGCTGTCCCTTCTTCGTCGAGACCGCCGGGGCGACCGACGCGACCACCAAGCTGCTGCCGGTGCCGGAGGCCATGCTGGCGCATTACCGCCATGGTCTCCGTGATGCCCTGTTCCTTTACGCCGCCCGCACCGGTCATGCCGGGGTATTTCTCGGCCGGCATGTGCATATCGGGACGAGCACGGCATTGCGTGAAGCCAACGGTGCCTACTGCACCAGCCTTGATGGCATGCTCGCCCTCTGTCTCTCGCCATGGGTCGAGGCGAACCTCTATGCCCCGTCCCCCGCCGTGGCCCGGCTGCCCGAGGGCGCGCAAAAAATCACGGCCACGGCGCAGGCCGTGCGCTGGCAGGATGTCACGCTGATTGGCGGCGCTCCGGCCGCGGTCAACGCCCTCATCCTCGCGGTGCGCGAGGCCGCACCCCACGTGCAGGTCGTCTGGCCCAACCTCGAGTGTTTCCTCCATATGGGTGCTCCGCTCGGACTTTTCAACGAGACGCTGCGGGCGTCGCTGGGCCCGACCGTCAATTTCCACGAGGTCTACGCCGCCGCCGAGGGCATCTTCGCCGCCCAGGATGACAATAAGCTGCCCGGGCTGCGTCTCCTGACCGATGCCGGCGTGTTCTATGAATTCCTGCCCCTACCGGACTATCAGGAGGCGAAACTGGCCGAGGCCGGGATTCATTGCTTGCCGTTCGATAAAGTAAAGCCGGGGCTCGATTACGTGTTGCTCGTCACGACGCCCGCCGGGCTCTGTCGTTTGGTGACGGGGGACATCGTGCGCTTCACGTCGGTCACCCCGCCTCGATTGCAGTTCATCGGCCGCACCGGGCTTTATCTCAACGCCTTCGGTGAACAGGTCACGGAACGCGAACTGCTCGAGACCATGCTGGCCGTCTGCTCCCGCAACGGCTGGCAACCGGTCAGTTTTCATGTCGCGCCTTTCCAGCAACGCATCGCCGCCGGCCGGAACATCCAGTGCCACGAATGGTGGCTGGAACTGCACACGCACACCCGGAAGACGCCGACGGCCAATGTGCTCGGGCCGGAATTCGACGCCGAGCTGGCGATGCGCAACCGCGATTATGCCGCGCGTCGCAATGACCGGACGATCAATTCACCGCAGGTGCGGCTCGTCATGCCCGGCGTTTTTGCGCAGTGGGCGGCGCAACAGCATAAAACGGCCAGCCTGAGCAAAATGCCCCGCTGCCGTTCCGACCGCCTCATCGCCGACCAGCTGGCGGCGCTCACGCGCTTCCACCAGGCCAGCCTTGAAGCCCTGCGGGCTGACTGATCCCCTGATCGCCGGATCAATCCTCAGATTTCTTCGTGCGGGATTTTCTTGAAGCCTTGGCGTTGAGCCATACCTGGCCCTTCGCGTTCACATTGAGCCAGTAGATTTCCCCGCCGTGTTCGGCGAAGGTCGGCTTGGCTTTCGGCGACTCCGGCAGCTGCAGTCCGGTGGACGCAAGCATGGCGAGCACCTGCTCGTCGGATTTCTCCAGTTTCTCCCCCAGGTCGCCAATCGGGGAGGTCACGCCTTCGCCCCGCTTCTTCGGCTGCATGAGCAAGCGCACGGCCGTGAGAATATTCTCCGGCGGCAGGGATTTGGCCTCGACGGCATCCGGCCGGGGACTCTCGTGGGCGCGCCCGGATTCCGGAACCGCCTCGTCCTTCCGCTCGCTGCTGGCTGCGTCGGCACCTCGCGAAGCCGGGTCTCCTGTCCCCTCTTCCGCATTGATCCAGATTTCGCCGCGCTGGTTCTTGTTCAGCCAGTAGGCAAATCCGCCCTCGTGCGCCAGGACCGGCTCGTCACCGCCCTCCAGGCGCAGGCCAAACGCGGCCAGCTCTTCGAGCAGCCGGGCTTCATCCAGCTTCAGCGCCTTGGTGAGATAAGGAAAACTACCCGACCAGCCGTTTCCGCGGCGGTTGCGGCGCATCATGCCGCGAATTTTCGCGAGCAATGTCTTGGGGGCACCGGCCTCCTCACGGGGCGGCTGGGCCCGGGTTTGCGGCTGGCGTTGACGCTCCTCCCGGCGTTCGTCGCGCCGGTCGTCCCGGCGCTCCTGCGCGACCGGTTCGGCCGTCGCGCCCTCCGTCGCCTTGGCGAAGGCGGGCACCTCCTCCTCGGTGAGGCGTTTGCCTGGCACGATGCGAAACACTGGTTCGGGCTTCTCGCGGGTGTTGATCCAGGTTTCGCCACGACGGTTGATGTTCACCCAGTAAAGATCGCCGTCGTATTCGACATAGACCGGCTTGGCGTTCTCGTCGGCGGGAATCTGCAGGCCGCACTCCACGAGCGCGCCCTTGATGTCGGCCTCCTCGAGCTTCCATTTCTTGGCGAGGTAATCCACACCGACGGACATGCCGGCGCCGCGCTGGTTGCGGCGCATGTGCGGCTTGAGCGCGTCAAAGAAAGTCGGCAGCTCGTCCTCGGCGGTGAGTTTGTGCCACTCGTCCTCCGGCGCGTCGGGATCGTCGTCGCGCGAAGTGTCCACCGGGCGGCGGAAGCCATCGTCGGGCGCGGCCTTCTCCTCGATGAAATCCGCAGATTTTTCCTCCGCGGGGACGGCGGCCCCGGTGGTCACGGCCTTGAACTTGGCCTCGAATTCCACGCGCAGCTTGTCGGTCTCGGCGCGCGCGGCGGCCGCGGCGGCGTCCTCCAGCGTCCAATCGCGCTGCACGGGGCGGCGGGCGAGGCCGGTGAAGGCCAGCTGATTGTCGGGCGCGGTGTGGAAATTGATGATCTCCCACTGCTCCTGCCCGAGGTCGTTGATAAATTTCTCCATCAGCGCCGGAGAGGCGAATCCGCCTTTGCCGCTGCTGATGACTTTGTATTCCCAGTTGGCCATAGTAAGGCGCAAGGCATCCCGCATCCCCTCCCCTGACGCCAGCCCTAAATTCCCCGCACCCGACCCCCGTCATAACCCCACCTGCGGCTCGTCCCCCGCGTCATCCTTCCCTTCATGTTTTCCCTTTTACCTTCCGCGGCTTTCCCCTCACCGTGCTTCCTTCCATGAGAAAACTGCTCACGCTGGTCTGCGCCGCGCCGCTGGCCGCCCAGCTCAACCTACCCGACGTGGTCGTGAGCGCCTCGCGCTCGGCGGAGCCATCCGCGCACGTGCCGTTTTCCGTGACCGTCCTGGGCGGCCCGCAGCTCCGCGCCGCTCCCACCGCCACGCTCGATGGCGCCCTGCGCTCCGTGCCGGGCTTCAGTCTCTTCCGGCGCAGCGACAGCCTGACGGCCAACCCGACCGCGCAAGGGGTCTCGCTGCGCGGGCTCGGACCGAGCGGCGCCAGCCGGTCGCTGGTGTTGCTCGACGGCGTGCCGCTCAACGATCCCTTCGGCGGTTGGGTGACCTGGAGCAAGGTGTCGCGCGAGTCGCTCGCCGGCGCCGAGCTCGTCCGCGGCGGTGGCGCCACCGCCTGGGGCAACGCCGCGCTCGGTGGTGTCGTGCAATTGCTGACCGCCTCACCTGTAGGGCCGGCGCTTGTCGCCGGGCCGCGG
>JBKJRX010000217.1:0-21167 GCA_046593155.1 Lacunisphaera sp. | reverse complement strand
AGCAGGCCCGTGCCAAGGAAGGCTAGGATGAATTGGACGAAGTCGGTGACGATCACTCCCCACAATCCGGAGGAGGCTGAGTAAATGCCGGTGATGAGCAGGCTCGCTGCCACCACGACGATCGAGGTTTGCATCTCATAGCCGGCAATCATCATCGTGTCTGAAAGCTCGAAGACGACCTTGGCGATTTTCACCATGGCGAGGATGACCCAGGCCAGGGAGAAGAACGAACTGGCGGCCGACCAATAGAGGGCCCAGCCGGCGCGCACGGCCTTGCCGGGATTGCCGGAGTAACGCAGTTCGCGAAACTCGGCATCCGAGATGACGTGAGTTCGCCGCCAGAGGTAGGAAATGAAGAACGCCGAGAGAAGGCCGTTAAGACTGGCATTCCAATAATACCAGGCTCCAGAGACGCCATATTGCCGCACCAGTTTGGTGATGAATAGCGGGGTGTCGGAGGCGAAGGCTGTGGCCACCATCGAGGTGCCGAGCAGCCACCAGGTAAGTTTGCGGCCGGCGAGAAAGAAATCCTCCACACTGTTGCCGGATTTCCTTTCACAATAAAGTCCAAGGATGAGCTGGCTGATCAGGTAGAGTGCGATAACGATCCAGTCGATGTTTTGCATGCAGGGGTAGGTAGAGTGTGCGGGATGAAACGATGGCGACGTAAGGCTGGCGCTCACTCGTCCACGAAGGGAAAGAGGCGGGTGTGCGGGAGCTTGATGCGATAGAGCCGTGCAGCGTTGCCGCCGAGGATGAGGTTAAGGTCGTCCTGCGGGATGTTGAGCCGGCCGATCTGCTTCAGGCTCCAGCCGAACATGTCGACTTGATGACGCACCGGCGGGGTCTTGCGCCGTTGGCAGACATAGGTCTCGGGGTGTTGGCCGGGTTGCCACTCGACGGGGATCGAGGAGCCCCAGTCGGTGCCCCAGAGCAGTTTCTTCGCGCCGATGTTGGGATCGCGCAGCGGCTTGTCGTAGAGCTCGGTCCACCAGGTGCCGGTCTCGAGATAGACGTTGTCGGTGGCGGCGGCGACATTGAGGCACTCCTCATACCATTTCTCCCACCACCACGCCTGCACGCCGCCGTGTTCGAAGATGATGGGCACGTCGGGCCACTCGATGGCGAGGTCGTGCACCCACATCGGGTTGTAGGTCTCGGGATTGGCGCCGCTGCCGCGGCAGAAGCCGGTGGTGTAGCCCATGGTGAGGCCGACGTGGTAGCGGACGGGCACCTTGTATTTGCGCGCGACCGCCATGAAGTGACCGATCTCGTCGAGTCGCTGGTGGATGTCGATGCGGCGGTGCTTCGCACCGAGGTTGGGATCCTGCGGAAAACCTTCGCCGATGCCGACGAAATTGCCGGTGGCGAGCAGGTCGTCGAGCTCCTTGGCGGCCTCCGCGGCGGACCAGTCCTTGCCCGTGCGCTGCACCTCCTGGCGGTATTTGTCGCCGTAGGCCAGGGCGACGAAGCGGCCGGGATTGTTCTTAACGATCTGCGTGTTCAGCTCGTTCGTCATGTTGAACGCGCTCGTGAGGATGCACATGTCCACGCCGTAGCATTCCATGTCGTAGAGCAGCCGCGCGGAATTGTCGTAGGGCTGAAGTTCATAGGTGAGCTGTTCATGCAGCTCCCGGTATTCCTCGCTGCCGGGGGCGGGCGCGGAGGCGGAGGCGAGTTTCTCCTTCATGGCCTTGCCGGCGGCGAAGCGTTGCGCGTGCACGTGTGAATCGATGACGAAGCGTCCCATTTTCATAAAAGTGCGGGGGTCAGGGTTGGGCGCGGGGGGCGCCGGATTGGATCTTGTGGCGGAGGATGTCGATTTCCTCCGCCGTGGGCTCGGGAGTGTCGGCCACGCCGGGAAGCTCGCGGAGATCCCAGCCGGTGTTTTCGCGCAAGTCCGCGCGGGTGACGCCGGCCTTGGCGTGGATGGATTCCAGCGTCATCTCGCCGTCGACGAAGGTGAACACGCCAAGATCGGTGATGACCTTGCGCGGGCCGGTGCCGGGGGGCAGGCCGGCGCGCTCGCGGGCGCCGGTGGTGCCGTCGAGGTAACCCGGTCCCGTGACGAAATCCACCCGCGCCGGGAAACGGATTTTCTTCTGCCGGAGGATCGCCACCCAGCCCTGGCACAGGCTGGTGATGTCGCAGGCGCCGCCGCCGCCGGGGAAGCGGAAGGACGGCGCGCCGTAGGGACCGGAGCATGTGCTGTTGATGTTGCCGTGGCGGTCGATCTGGCCCGCGCCGACGAAACCGACATTGACCAGACCGCGCTCGGCGAGCGTGTTGATGTAGAAGGCGTCCGCCAGTTTGTCGGCGGATTTCTGCGAGGGCAGGGTGTCCACGCCCTGCGGCAGCAGGCAGGGCTCGGTGCGGATGATGCCCGTCTCGAAGATGATGGTCAGGCGGGGGGCGTGCGTGTGTCGCGCGAGCAGGGCGGCGACGGTCGGTAGGCCGACGCCGGTGTAGACGACATCGCCGTCCTTGAGCAGCCGGGCGGCGACCACAATCATCTGTTCGGGCAGCGTGTATTTCATGGGGGCGGCAGCGGGGCGGCGGAGGCGGGCATGGTTTTCAATAGCCGCTGAACACCGGGTCGGCCTTGACGGGCTGCCGGATTTTCAGTTTTTCGAGGAAGGCCGGTCCGTGGTCCGCGACCAGCCGCGCCATCATCTGGGCGCGGTCGGCCACGTCATGGATGTAGCGGTCGACATAGGCCTGGTAGGTGACCTCGTCCCGGCAGATCGCGGAGAAGGCGGGCAGGTCGGAGTTGTAGCATCCGGCCAAGTGCAGCGGATAGGCGCCCCACGGAGCCTCCACCACGGCGGCGACGCGGAAACCCGGCACGACCGTGCGGTTGGCGTCGCGCCGGATCACGTCGGGCGCGACGATCTGTTCCGTCGTGATGATGATCTTTTTGCAGGCGTTGATGCCCATCAGATCCATGCCGAGCGTGCCCCAGCGGTGGGCCGCGCCGGTCGGGTCGCAGCGTTGCACGTGCAAAATGCCCACGTCGGGATTGAGCGCGCGCACCGCGACAAGTTTCTGGCCGGTGAAAGGGCACGTGGTCTCGAGCAGATTGTGATTGTGGCGGAGATAGTCGGAGCCCAGCTGCGAACGCGTGGGCAAAAACGGCACGCCCATCTGTCCGGCAAGCAGCGCGAGCGACAGCCCGTAGTGGCTCAACTCCTCGAGCTGCGGATAGGCGCCCTGCCGGCGCGCGCGGGCGGCGAGGCAGTTTTCCTTCTCGTAGAGATCGATCAGGTAGGCGCTGACCAGCTTCCGGATCAGTCCCTCGCCGAGGAGCAGCGCCACGGTGTGCGTGAGCGCCGAGACGACCGTGAGGCCGCCGATGCGCTGGCGGACGATCTCGTGGATGGCCGCCGACGCTTCGCCGTGCTGCATGCCGCCGAAGAACACCGTGTTGCCGGGCGGCACGTGTTCGCGGATGGCGTCGGCCATCGCGCAAATTTTGCTGCCCGGGACGGTCGTCGCTTGAAAGGGCTCGGGTGACTGCATCAGGGGTGGGGTGATGCCAATCACCGCAACAGATCCCGGCGGACGGTGCCAGTGACCTACCAGTTTACCCGTTCATCTTGTGCGACATGTTGTGATGGCTGCGTCCAGCATTCGCAGTGGATCGGATACCCCGGTCTCCTGGCCATCAGAATGCTTCGGCCTGGATGGGTGGTGACTGCAAGCGCGAGCGAGTGGTGATTTTGTGTGGCACCAGCCGTCGCAAGGTCTTCAAGCTTCGCCAAGCACTATGGCTGACAAGATGGCTGGCAGGCCGGCTTGCCGACCGAGCAGGTCGAAAGGGCAGCCGGTGGGACCCTGCGGCGGGAATCCGCAGCCACTCGATCAGGCTCCGACCTAGGAGATATTCGCGTCAATTCGCCGTGTTGCCGGGAGATACTCTGCCGTTCCGGCCGGCAGGTTAACGGGGGAAACTCCGGAATGCTGGAAACACTGCTGGCGCTGATTTATCCCTCCTGCAATGGTGCACTCACCCTCTTTTCTCGCTGATTCTCCGTGGCTTGAGCAAGTGCTCAAGCGTCTGCCGGACGCCCGGGTGGCGGTCGTTGGCGACCTCTGCCTCGACGCCTATTGGCTGCTCGATCCAGCGGCACCGGTGCCTTCGCTGGAGACCGGGCTCCCGGTTAATGCCGTGCAGACGCAGCAGTATTCCCCCGGCGCCGCCGGCAATGTGGCGGCCAATCTCGCCGCGTTCGGCGTCGGCCGCATCCAGCTGATCGGCCTGGTCGGTCAGGATCTGTTCGGCGACGAACTGCTCCGGCAGCTGGCGGCGCGCGGATTGGCCACTGACGGCATCCTGCGCGGCCCCGTCGGCTGGCAGACGCCGGTCTATGTGAAGCCCTATCGCGGACGCGACGAGCTCAACCGTTTCGATTTCGGCACGGGCAATCTGTTTCCCGCGGAAGCCTGGCGACAACTCTGCGCTCGCCTCGAGATCGCCGCCACCGAGTGCGCGGTCGTGATCATCAACCAGCAGATCACGGGCGGGTGGGGCGAAGACATGGTGGCCACGCTGCGCGACCTGATGGCCCGGCACCCACAGACGCTTTTCATCGTAGATTCCCGGGATCACTCCGACCGATTTCCCGGCGCGGCGCTCAAGCTCAACCTCGCCGAGGCCGCGCGGATATCGCCCGGTTGGGAGTCGGCAGGCCTGGAGCAGGCCCCGGAACTGGCCGCCACCTTGGCGAAGCGGCAGGGCCGGCCGGTGATCATCACTCGCGGTGAACACGGTCTGGTGCTGTCCACCAACGGCGAACTCTACGATATACCGGGCATCGAGCTGCCCGGAGCCATCGATTCGGTCGGTGCGGGCGATACGGCGCTCGCCGCGCTGGCCGCCGCGCTGGCGGCGGGCGCTCCGGCGCTCGAGGCAGGGACTTTCGCGAATCTCGCCGCCGCCATCACCACGCGGCAAGTCCGCATGACCGGGGTCGCGACGCCCACGCGCCTGCGCGAGGTCGGCCCGGCGCCCGATTACATCCAGGCCCCGCGCCTGGCGACACAACCGCACCTCGCCCGGCATCTGCCCGGCACGCAGATCGAAACCCTCACCCGCCGACGGCCGGGTGTTCGCATTCGGCACGCGATCTTCGACCACGACGGCACCATTTCGACCCTGCGTCAGGGCTGGGAGGCCATCATGGAACCGCTCATGGTTAAGGCCATCCTCGGGCCGCGGCTTGCCGATTGCGACGCGGCCACGCATGCGCGCGTGCTCGGCACCGTGCGCGCCTTCATCGACCGCACGACCGGCATCCAGACCCTCGCGCAAATGAAGGGCCTCGTCGGCCTCGTCTGCGAGTTCGGTTTCGTCCCGCCGGCCGAGGTGCTGGACGAGCACGGCTACAAGGCGATCTACAACGAGGAACTGCTCAAGCTCGTGCGCGACCGAATGGGCCAGCTGGAACGCGGCGAACTCGCGCCGGTCGACTGGGAGATCAAGAACGCGCGTCTGCTGCTGGAACGCCTGCACGCCGCCGGCGTCACGCTTTATCTCGCGAGCGGCACCGACGAGGCCGATGTGATCACCGAGGCCCGCGCGATGGGTTATGCGCACCTGTTCACTGGCGGCATCCATGGCGCGGTCGGCGACCTGAAGGTCGAGGCCAAGCGCGTCGTGCTCGAGCGCATCATCAAGTTCGGCGGTCTCGGCGGCGACGAACTCGTGGTGTTCGGCGACGGCCCGGTCGAGATCCGTGAAGGACGCCGCCGCGGCGCGTTCACCGTCGGGCTGGCCAGCGACGAGGTCCGCCGCCACGGCCTCGACCTCCGCAAGCGCACCCGGCTCGTCCGCGCCGGTGCGGACGTGATCGCCCCCGACTTCTCGCAGCTCGATGCGGTTCTGACCCACCTTGGATTCAACACCTCCTGACCCAGCCCATGAACGACTTCGCCCCGAAAATCCTCACGCCCGCCGAGGCCCGCGCCGCCCGTGATGCGCTGCATGCCACCGGCAAGAAACTGGTCTTTACCAACGGCTGCTTCGACATCCTGCACCGCGGCCACGTGACCTACATGGCCTTTGCCCGGGCGCAGGGCGACGCCCTCTGTGTCGGCCTCAACACCGACGCCTCGGTGCGTCGCGGCAAGGGGCCGCGCCGCCCGATCAACCCGGAGGAAGATCGCGCCTACGTGCTCGCCTCGCTGCGCGCGGTCGACTTCGTCGTGCTTTTCAACGCGGACGAGCCGCGCGACCTCATCGCGCAGATCCTGCCGCACGTGCTCGTGAAGGGCCACGACTGGGCGCACTACGTGAGCGGACGCGAAGTGGTCGAGGCGAACGGCGGCAAGGTTGTGCTCGCGGACATGGTCGAGGGTCGCTCGACCACCGGCACGATCGAACGCGTGCTCGCCGCCTACGGACCGGAGGCCCGGTCATGAGCCTCCCGATCATCATCACCGGTGCGGGCGGCTTTATCGGCCGCAACACCGTCGCGGCGCTCAACGCGCGCGGCGACACCAATCTCATCCTGGTCGACCGGCTCGGCACGGATGAAAAATGGCACAACCTGAGCGGGCTGGAATTCGAGGATCTGCTCGCCCCCGCGGCCTTCCTCGCGTTGGTGGAGTCCGGCCGGGCGCCGGCACCCGAGGCGGTGATCCATCTCGGTGCGTGCAGCGCCACCACGGAGCGCGACGCCGATTTCCTGCTCGAAAACAACTACCGTTACACGCGGCGGCTCTGCGAGTGGACGCTCGGGCAGAAGGCCCGCTTCGTCTACGCCTCCAGCGCGGCCACCTATGGCGACGGCTCGCACGGTTACAACGACGCCGAGGATGCGCTCTCCGCGCTGCGCCCGCTCAACATGTATGGGCAATCGAAGCATCTGTTCGATCTTTGGGCGCGGCGGCACGGACTGTTCGACCGCATCGTCGGCCTGAAGTATTTCAACGTCTACGGTCCGTTCGAGGCCCACAAGGCGGACATGCGCTCGCTCGTGCACAAGGCCTACGGCCAGATCCTCACGCGCGGCTGGATCGAGCTCTTCGAGTCCGACCGCCCCGACTACGCGCACGGCGAACAGAAGCGCGATTTCATCTACGTGCGCGACGCCGTGGACGTGACCCTGCACTTCGCGCAGGAGCAGAAAGGCGGCGGGCTCTTCAACTGTGGCACCGGCCAGGCCCGGACCTGGCTGGACCTCGCGCGGGCGCTCTTCGCCGCGATGGGAAAGAAGCCCGACATTCGCTTCATCCCGATGCCCCCGGTGCTGCGCGGGAAATACCAGTATTTCACGCAAGCCGAGACGGCGAAGCTGCGGGCTGCGGGCTACACCCGGCCGTTCACCTCGTTGGAAGACGGCGTGCGCGACTACGTGCAGACGCACCTCGCGGTGTAGGCCGGCAATCGATGGCGGCAAGCGGATGCAAATGTCGAAGCCGGATTTTTAAACCCAGAGGTCGCGGAGCGCGCGGAGTTATCCTCCTCCTCCGGGGGCAGCGACCACGGTTACAGTCTTATACCAACGTCCCGAGAGAAATAGACCGCTCAAGGCAGGGCGAATCCTCCGGATGAGCCGTGGTTCGGAGCGGCTCGTCGAGACGACTCGCCCTACCCGAAGTCCAGATATCACGGGACGCTGGTATTACTCGTGATGGGTCCAATGACCCCCAAAGCTTCGACCTGGATGAAGGCGGGACCAGCAGTCCCGCGAGGCGGTAGCGGCGAAGCCGATAACCCGCGGGACTGATCGTCCCGCCTCCATTCTGCAAATTGCCAAGGGGCTTGCCCCGAGGATCTTGCCTGTGGCAATTAACCGCTCGCCGCTGGCCGGGTTTTGATGCCGAGGATCAGCAGGCAACTGACGCCCATGAGCCCGGCGTCGAGCAGGATGGCGGGGCCCCAGCCGCCGGTGGTGTCGCGGATCACGCCCGAGATGACGGGCGAGAGCAGGGCGCCGATCTCGGCGATCAGGTTCCAGAGTCCGAAGGCGGCGCCGCGATGCTCCACGGGCGCCAGCTCGGCGGTGAAGGCGTGCGAGACGGATTGCAGGGCGAAGAAAAACAGGCCCGACACAAACAGGATAGCCGCCATCACGATGGGGTCCTTGTGTCCCAGCATCACATACGCGGCGAAGGCCACGATGGTCAGCGTCTCGATCCCGGTGAGCAGGGCGAGCACCCACTTGCGGCTCCGGCCCGACTTGACCGCACGGTCCGACAGCCAGCCGCCGAGGGGAAATCCGATCAGGCCGGCGATGGCGTTGAAGGAGGCGGTGAGGGCCGCGGCCATGAAGGTGCTGCCGGTGTCCTTGATGATGTCGACCGCCCAATACGAATACAGCCACAGGTGCCAGAGGACGGGCACCGCCGACAGGTAGACGAACATGAGGTTGCGGTTCATCAACACGGGCCGGATGTCCTCCTTCTTTTTGAAGAAGATGAAGACGATCAACGCGACGGCGAGGCCGGAGAGGATGAGGCCGGTGTAGGCGGGCGAGATCGCCAGTTTGCGGGCCAGCAGGTAGATCGCCATGATGGCGATGAAGAAGACCGTCGAGTAACCGAGCAGTCCGCGCAAGGCGACGCCGGCGCGTTCGTCGGGGCGGGCGACTGGCCGCAGCAGCCGGATCATCAGCCAGCCGACCAGCGCCGTGGGCACGCTCATCAGGAGAAAGGGCATGCGCCAGGCCTCTTCACCCATGAACGGCTGCGCCCATTTGATCACCGGGGGCGTGGCTAGAGTCGCGATGGTCAGGCCGAGGGTGAGGCCGCTGATCACCAGCCCCATGCCGAGACCCATTTTCCCGGGCGGGGTCACCTTGGCGATGAGGGTGCGGTCATTGGAATAGAAAGCGCCTTCGCCCAACCCGGTCAGAACGCGCAGCGCCACGAAGGCGAGCAGCCCGCCCACGAGGCCGGTGAGCAGCGTCGTCGTGGCCGCCCAAAATATGCTGATGAGAACCACGATGCGGTGGCCGTATTTGTCGCCGAAATAGCCGCCGGGGAACTGGGTCAGCATGTAGCCCGCGAAGAACAGGCTGCCGAGGAGCCCCCCGAAGGCGTGGGGGTTCTGGACGCCCCGCATGAACGAGACGTCGTTGGAGATCATCCAGGTGACAACTGGTCCGGTGAGGGTCCGGTCGATGTAGGAGACGACCCAGCCGAGGAAGAGGACGGTCCAGACCGTGTGATATTTCTGCCAGCTAAACGTTTTCATTGTCGCTGAGTGATGAGGTTGAAAAAAGGGTTCAGCTTACCGGCATGCCGACGTAGTTTTCGGCGAGGGTCTTCGCGGCGGCGGGCGAGCTGCAGACGTAGTCGAGCTGGGAAAGCTGCAGCCGCTGCTGGAATATGTCTCCATCCGGGAACCGGTGCAGCATCGAGGTCATCCACCACGAAAAATGCTCGGCGCGCCAGACGCGGCGCAGCGCCGTGGCGGAGTAGCTGTCGAGGGTGGCGGTGCGCCCGGAGCGGTAAAATTCGACGAGCCCGCGGGAGAGCACGCGCACGTCGGCGGCGGCGAGATTCAGGCCCTTCGCGCCGGTCGGTGGCACGATATGCGCCGCATCGCCCGCCAGAAACAGCCGGCCATGCTGCATCGGCTCGGTGACGAAGCTGCGCATGCCGACGATATTTTTCTGGACGATCTTTCCCATCTTCGGCTTCCAGCCGTCGTTGGTTTCGAGGCGCGCGTGCATCTCGGCCCAGATGCGGTCGTCGGACCAGTTGTTTACGTCATCCTTCGGGTCGCACTGAAAATACATGCGTTGCAGGACCGATGAGCGCGTGCTCACCAGCGCGAATCCCCGGTCGTGGTAGGCGTAGATCAGTTCATCAGACGAAGGCGGGGCTTCCACCAAGATGCCGAACCAGCCAAACGGGTAGATGCGGACAAAGTCGCTACGCGTGTTGGCTGGCATCGCGGGGCGGGCGACACCATGATAGCCGTCGCAGCCGGCGATGAAATCGCAGTGCAGTTCCTGTTCGCGGCCTTCGTGGTTGAAGCGAATGACCGGGGACTTGCCGTCCACGCCGGTGATTCCGGTGCTCTTTGCGTTGAAAAGAATTCTCCCGCCGGCCGCGAGACGGGCGGCGACGAGATCCTTGATGACCTCATGCTGGGCATAGACCGTAATAAGCCGGCCGTCGGCGTGTTCGTCGAAACTGATGCGGTGAGTGCGGCCGGCGAAGCGCAGGTGGATTCCGTGATGCACGGCGCCCTCGCGTTTCATACGGAGGCCGAGGCCGGTTTCATTCAGCAGGTCGACAGTGCCCTGTTCGAGCACCCCGGCGCGGACCGTGGACTCGATCTCGTCGCGGCTGCGGCTTTCGAGGATGACGGACTCGATGCCCTCGAGGTGGAGCAGATGGGAGAGAAGGAGGCCGGCGGGGCCGGCGCCAATGATGCCAACTTGGGTGCGGTGGGTCATGAGGAAGTCGTTAAGAGGCGGCTTTGCCGCGCAGCTGGCGGTCCAGGCGGGGAAAAACCCGGCGGATGTTGTGTTCGAAGATGTTGGTCTTCTCGGTGGCAGTGATGGCGCCGGCGTCGAGGTAGCGCTTGGTGTCATCGAAATAGTGGCCGGTCTCCGGATCGATGCCGCGCACCGCGCCGACCATCTCGGAGCCAAAGAGGATGTTCTTGTTGGGGATGACCCGCAGCAGCAGGTCGATGCCAGGCTGGTGGTAGACGCACGTGTCGAAATACACGTTGTTCATCACCAGTTCGTCCAGGCGCGGCAGTTTCAGCATGTCGGCCAACCCACGGAACCGGCCCCAGTGGTAGGGCACGGCGCCGCCGCCATGAGGGATGATGAAGCGGATCGCCGGGAAGTCCTGCATCACCTGGGACTGCATCAGCTGCATGAAGGCCACGGTGTCCGCACTGAGATAATAGCTGCCGGTGGCGTGGAAGGCACAGTTACAGCAGCCGCTGACGTGGATCATCGCGGGCACGTCGAGTTCGACCATCTTTTCATAAATCGGATACCAGTAACGATCGCCGAGTGGCGGCGAGGTCCAGTGGCCCCCGGAGGGGTCGAGGTTGAGATTGCAGCCGATAAAGCCGAATTGGTTCACGCAGCGGTCGAGCTCCATGACGCTGGCGGTGAGCCCAGTGCCCGGAGACTGCGGGAGGGCGCAGACGCCAACGAAGCTCTGCGGGTAGAGATTGGTAACGCGATACACGAGATCGTTGGTGTGCTCGGTCCAGAAACGGCTGGTGTGCTCGTTGCCGACGTGGTGCTCCATCCAGCTCGCGCGCGGTGAAAAGATGGTCAGGTCTGTGCCACGTTCGCGTTGGAGCCGAAGCTGATTGCCCTCGAGGCTCTCCCGGATCTGGTCGTCGGTGATGCGGATGATACCCTTCTCGCCGACATGGCGTGGATTTGCCTTGAGCGCGGCCTTCTGCGCGGCGCGGTAATCGCCCAGTGGCTCCGGTGTCGTCGTGTAATGGCCGTGGCAGTCGATGATCATGGCAGTTACTTTTCGAACCGTTCGTAGTCAGCGAGCGTATCGAGGTAGACGAGTCCGGCTTTTTCGAGTTCGGGCCGCATATTGTAGATGTCCAGGCCGAGTTCGCCCTTGGCGAGACGGGCGCGCTTGGTCACTTCGTTGGCCTCGCGCTTGACCGAAGCGGCAAGGATCCTGCCGGCGGACTTGCGCTCCACAATAACGACCCCGTCATCGTCCGCCACGACAACGTCGCCTGGCACGACATGCTGGCCGGCACAAACCAGCGGAACGTTGACGGCGCCGAGGGTCGCCTTAACGGTTCCCTTGGCATTGACGGCTTTCGACCAGACCGGGAATCCCATGTCGGCAAGTTCGCGCGTGTCACGCACGCCGCCGTCAATGATCAGTCCCTGCACGCCGCGCGCTTTGCAGGATTCGGCGAGGAGGTCGCCGAAAAATCCGTCTGCAGACTCGGTAGAGCATCCGACCACCAAGATATCGCCGGGCCGGCACAGCTCGATCGCGACATGGAGCATCCAATTGTCCCCGGGATGCACGAGGACGGTCACGGCGCTGCCGGCGATGCGAGCGTGCGGATAGATCGGGCGCATATAGGGTCTGAGCAGGCCGGTGCGACCCTGGGCCTCGTGCACGGTGGCGACGCCGAGCTTGGCCAAACCGGCAATCTCCTCGGGCGTGGCACGATCAATATTGCGGACGGCGACGGTTTTCATGTGGGAGCGAGGTTAATTTTCAAAGCGGTAGAGGCGGGCGGGATTGTCCACGAGGATCTGTTTTTGCAGGGCCGCATCGTTGTCGGTGAAGCGCGATACGAGATCGAGCAGGTCGCCGTCGTTAGGCATCCAGCGGGCGATGTTTGGGTGGGGAAAGTCGGTGCCCCAGAGGATACGGTCGGGCGCCATGGCGATGAGTTCGCGAGCGAAGGGCACGGCATCGTGAAACGGCGGGCCGACGCGGGTGATGCGCTCGGCGCCACAGATCTTACCCCACCAGTTGGGCCGCTGCATGAAACGCTTCAAGATCTGGAACGACGGCTGCGTGGTGCCCAAGTCGCAGGGCACGCGACCCATATGGTCCACGATGATCTCCATGTCGATCTTGGCGAAAAAGTCCTCGAATTTCACGAGGTCCTCGGCGTTGACGTGGATGATGAGGTGCCAGCCGAGCGGCTTCACGCGCTGGAGGATGCTGGTCATTGCGTCGAGGTTCGGCGTGCCGCCGAGGTGCGTGACGAAATTGAATCGCACGCCGCAGACCCCGCCCTCGTGCAGGCGTTGGAAATCCTCGTCGGAGAAGGTGCTGCGCGCGATACATACGCCCTTGTAGGCGCCGTTACTGGTTGCGATCGCGTCAAGCATGGCGCGGTTGTCGGGTCCGTGGCAACTGGCCTGCACGATTACGGCGCGCTCGAGACCGAGGGTGTCGTGCAGTTTTTTCAGCCGGTCCTTGCCTGCGTCGGGCGGTTCATAGGTGCTGGTGGGATGATAAGGGAACAGGTGCTTGGGCCCGAAGATGTGGCAGTGCGCGTCACAGGATTTCGGTGGTGCCTTTAAGGCCGGCTTCCGGGTGTTCGGATCGGGCGGGAGGCAGGATTTCTTGGGTTCGGCCGCGCTCATGATGATTTAATCGCGTTTCCCATTCCAGATACCAGCGGGGATCAGCACCTCGCCGCGGCTGAGCAGCCGCGCGGTGCGAAGCAGGCCGGCCCGGCGGACCTCAGGCCGCGGCCCGCTGGCATCAATTTCCAGCGTGACGGAGAATTCCCCGCTCGGATGTTCGATGGAGTAGATCTTTCCGTCCTTGGGCAAGACGGCCACGCCGTCGGTCACCGCCCCGGGAATGACGCACGCGGTCGCAACCGACACGGCGCCGAGCACGCCGATCGCCGTATGGCAGACGTGGGGGATGAAGGTGCGGGTTTGCACGACACCGCCGGCCTGCGGCGGCGCGATCAGGCACATCTTCGGCACGACCTTGCGGGTCACGTCGCCGAGCCGCATGAGTGGCCCGGCCAGGAGGCGGATGCGCTCGAGACGCGCTTTCAGCCCAGCGTCGGCATTCAGCTGGGCGGGCGTTTCGCCGCCGGTGCGGCCGAGGTCGGCGGCGCGGAGCAGCACGACCGGCATGCCATTGTCGATGCAGGTCACGCGGAGGCCATCGATCACGTCCACGAGGTTGCCGGTGGGCAGCAGTTCGCCGCAGGCGGAGCCGGCGGTGTCCATGTAATTGCAGGCAACGGGGGCGGCAGTGCCGGGCACGCCGTCGATCCGGGCGTCGCCCGCATACTCGACACGGCCGCCCGGCGTCCGCACCACGACCTCGCAGACCGAGTCGCTGTTGATCATGAAGACCCGGGCGCGAGTTTCGCCATCAGCAGCCGTGAGGAGACCCGCCTCGATCGCGAAGGGCACGACGCCCGCGAGCAGATTGCCGCAGTTCTGCGTGCCGTCCGTGTCGCTTCGCCCTACGACCACTTGGACGAACTCGTAATCGAGATCGGCACCGGGGCGCCGCGAAGGGGCCACGATGGCGACCTTACTCGTGAGCGGGTCGGCCCCGCCGAGGCCATCGATCTGCCGCGGATCCGCCGGGCCGGCGCCGCAGATCGCGGCGAGCAGCACGCGCTGTCGCAGCTGGGGGTTGGCGGGCAGGTCGGCGGCCCGGAAGAAGAGGCCTTTGGAACTGCCGCCGCGCAGTTGCATGCAGGTGATCGCGGTTTGCATGGACAGGGCGGGGCTGCTCAGGCCGCGGTGGAAAACTCCTCGGTGTCGATCTCCCGTTGCTGCACGGCATCGTAACGCGGCCCGGCGACCGTCCGGGGGTGAATCAGGGCGCCGGCCCGCGCTAGTAGATCGGAGGGCAGCACCAAGGCGGCGGCCGGCAGGTTCTCTTCCAGGTGGTCCAGCTGACGGGTGCCGGGAATGGGAATGATCTGCTCCCCTTGGGCCAGCGTCCACGCCAGCGCAAGCTGGGCCATGGTGCAGTTGCCTTCATTGGCGAGGCGGCCGAAGCCGTCGAGGAGGGTGAGGTTGCGCGCAAAGTTTTCCTCTTGGAAACGCGGCATGTTCCGCCGGATGTCGGTGGCAGGCAGGGTGGCGATCGACCGCAGGCGGCCGGTCAGGAAGCCGCGGCCGAGCGGGCTGAAGGCGACGAAGGCCACGCCCAGTTCCCGGCAGGCGGCGAGCACGCGTAACTCGGCGTTGCGGGACCAGAGTGAATATTCCGATTGCACCGCCGCGATGGGATGGATGGCGTGCGCCCGGCGCAGGGTGTCGGCCGAGACCTCGGAGAGGCCGATGGCCCGCACCTTGCCGGCCCGCACCAGTTCGCTGAGTGCCCCGATGCTGTCCTCCAGCGGCACGCGCGGGTCGACGCGATGCAGGTAATAAAGGTCGATCACGTCAGTCCGCAGGCGTTGCAGGCTGTCCTCGCACGTGCGCTGCAGGACTTCCGGCCGGCCGTCGATCTCGCGTTTACCCGCGGCGTTCTTGAACATGCCGCACTTGCTCGCCAGCGTGTATTCGCGGCGGCGGCGGCGGAGTGTTGCACCGATGAGCGACTCGTTGGCCCCGAAGCCGTAGAGCGCCGCGGTGTCCAGGAGCGTGCAGCCGAGGTCGAGAGCCCGGTGCAACACGCATGCGGACTCGAGGTTGTCCGGTGTGCCGTAGCCGTGTGACATGCCCATGCAGCCGAGCCCGAGGGCGGAGACCGTGAAGGGGCCTAGTTTCCGGGTGTGCATGGTCCGCGAATCAGGCGCCGGCCCGGAGACATTGCTCCAGCCGGTGGAGCGTCCGCATGGCTTCGAGCACCTGGCCGACACTGGCGTTGGGTTCGCGTTTTTCCCGGATGGCGGCGAAAAACTCGCGGTCTTGCAGTTCGATGCCGTTCATCGAGACGTCCACCTTTGACACGTCAATTTTCTGGTCCTTGCCGTCGACGAGGTCGTCGTAGCGGGCGAGGTAGGTGCCGTGGTCGCAAATGTAGCGGAAGAACGTGCCAAGCGGGCCGTCGTTGTTGAACGAGAGCGACAGCGTGCAGAGCGCGCCGGAGGGGACTTTCATCCCGATGCTCATGTCCATGGCGATGCCCAGCGTAGGATGGACCGGACCCTGCAGCGCGTGGAGCTGGGAGACAGTCTCGCCGGTCTGATATTGGAACAGGTCGACGGTATGGCAGGCATGGTGCCAGAGCAGGTGGTCGGTCCAGCTGCGGGGCTGGCCGAGGGCGTTCATGTTGGTCCGGCGGAAGAAATATGTCTGCACGTCCATCTGCTGGACCTTCAACTCGCCCGCCTTGATCTTCCGTTGGATCCACTGGTGGCTTGGGTTGAAGCGGCGGGTATGGCCGGCCATGGCGACCAGGCCGATGCGCTTCTGGGCGTCAACGAGACGTTGGGCATCGGCGAGGTTGTCGGCGATGGGGATCTCGATGTGGACGTGTTTGCCGGCTTCGAGGCACTGGATGCCCTGCGCCGCGTGGATCTGCGTGGGCGAGGCGATGATGGCGGCCTCGACGCCCGGCTGCTGGAGGCTCTCGGCGAGGTCCGTGGTCCAGTGTGGAATGCCCCGGGCCTTGGCCACGTCGCGGGTGGAGTCGACGCTGCCACCGCACAGGCTCACGACCTCGATCCCGGCGATCTTGGCGACTGCATCGAGGTGTTTCTGGCCAAAGGCCCCCTGGCCGACCATGACGATTTTAATAGGGGTCATTTGTTTTCCAAGATGATCAGGCCCGCGGCGGTGTTGGACACCGGGATGTGGTAGTGGCGGTAGAGTTCCTTCACGTCGTCGTTCAGTGCGCCGCGCATGATCAGCCACATGATCAGCTCGATACCCTCGGCGCCTGCGTCGCGCATGTAATCGACGTGACTGAGGTTGACGAGCCGCTGCGGGTCGGCGGTGAGGTCGTTGAGAAATGCCGTATCCCATTCCTTGTTGATCAGGCCGGCGCGTTCGCCGTGGATTTGGTGGGACATGCCGCCGGTGCCGAAGATGACGACCTTGAGATCCTTGTCGTAGGATTCCACCGCCTTGCGGATAGCCTGGCCGAGGGCGTAGCAGCGCCGGCCCGTCGGTTGCGGGTAAAGCACGACATTGACCTCAAGCGGGATGACCTTGAAGGGCCATTCCGCGGGCTGGCCGCAGCCGATGGACAGCGGCACGGTCAGGCCGTGGTCCACCTTGAGCTGGCTCATGATGGTCAGGTCGAACCCCTCAAGGATCACTGACTCGGTGATGTGCCAGGCAAGTTCGGGATCGCCCTGCACGACCGGCACGGGGCGCGGTCCCCAGCCTTCGTCGGCCGGGATGAACTCGTCACCGACGCCGATGGCGAAGGTCGGGACCGTGTCAGGGGAAAGGGCAACGCAGTGGTCGTTGTAGGCGAGGATGACGACATCCGGCTTGACCCGGGCCAGCCAGTTGCGGACCGGACCGTAGCCGGCAAACAGCGGCTTCCAGTAGGGCTGGTCCGTGATGTTCGTGTCCATCGCCACGCCGATGGCGGGGACGTGGGAGGTGCCGAGTCCGGCGATGATTTTGGCCATGGTTAGGATTCCTTCGCTTGTTCCGCCTTGCTGCGGTTGCCCTCGAGCGGCCGGCCGCCCTGCAGCATCATCTTGCGGTAGTCCTCTTGGGACATGCCGGCCATGCACCCGGCCAGGTATTGGAAGGTCTTTTTGTCCGTGCCGCCCAGTTTGGACATGTGGTAGATGTTTGCGCCCAGCTTCAGCATGCCGGTCCAGTCGCGCTCCAGCACGCAGCGGCGCTGCTCTGCGGAGAGGGGGAATTTGTCGAGGTATTTGCCCTCATCGAGCAGGAATTCCTCCCGGTTCTCCACCCTCAGCAGCGAGGTGAAGAACAAGTTCAGGTGCAGTCCCACGCGCGCGCGTTCCTTGGTGAATACATACGTCCCCGGGATGTCCTCCAGCTGTTCCTTGATCGTCTTTTTTGAGGATGGGGCGCTCATGGAAATAGTAGACGGAGGAGGGTGAGGCTGGGCGCATCAGGCGGGGTGAAAAGGGAGGCGCAAACGACGCGGCCTCGGACCAGTGAAGACATGAAAGCTTACCCACCGGGACTGAGCCAAGCGTTTACCAGTTTACCCGTTTACCTGACGACACCCAATCGTAGCGACGAATGCGGGTGCTCAGGTTTTCCCGCTCGTGAGAGAGCTCTGGGCTGCTAGGCGCCCACCACAACCCCGACTAACAGCATCCATTCCCAATCGATCTTCGGCGATTTCTTCTCGTCTACTTTCGCGGCTAAATAAAGCTGTGCCAGCGCCGGAGCAATGGGTTTGGTCCGCTCGAGTCGCGGAATATTCGAAGGCAGTCGTGATACCGAGTGGCTTGAGCAAGCCGACGATCTATCGCCTGATCTCGCGTCGCGTGCTGCGGCCCCTGCCGGGTTTGCGGCACAAGCAGATACCCTGCGAGCAAGTCAGACGCTTTGGCTCCGGCCAGTCCCTTCACGGCCTCCCTAACGCTCGGAGGCTGTGAGATGGAGCCGATGACCGGATTTGAACCGGTGACCTACTGTTTACGAAACAGTTGCTCTACCAACTGAGCTACATCGGCAAAACGAATCTAGGACAAAAAAGCCGGCAAATAGGCGTGTCAAGGGTTGAACCGACTTCGTAGGAACCTCTCACATGCGAGGGAGCACACTTCATCGGGTTGCGCAGAAGCACCCCGTATTCCACGGCGATGTCGAGCAACCGGCTGATCGCACTATCAGTAGTGGCCGATTCAAGCCTGTATGCGCCTGCCAGGGTGGAACCGGGTCAGAAATCGAAGCGTGCTAGAATCCGTGCAGACTAAAAAATCAAACCCCGACAACGTCCCACAAAACCCTTTTGCGTGCATAGTGTTGTATTGCGCTTGATAATGCGCTAGTTGCTGTTTGTTATGCAGATGCTGATTAAAATCCGGCAAGCGGCTCCAGCCTTCGCTCGGTGTGCGACGTGGACGAGGAGGTAGCTCGGGAAGCCCTTGGTAGCGGCGAGAAGCCGGGCACGTTCGTTGCGGCTTCGGCTGGCAGGCTATGCTTCGCCGAGCGTAGCGAGAACGAAGCATGCCCTTCGTCTTGTCCGCCATAGCTCGTCGCGCGACGGCGGAAGCCTTGGCGTAATAGGGCATTTTGTGTGCAATGTGGTTCGAGTGGCTACGCATGGCACGGCCAGCCAGCCGGGGTAGGGCGCGGACTCCGTTCCGCGCCGGCGGTGACGGAGTCACCGCCCTACCTCAATTATCCGCGATGTGATCGTCGGGCAGGTGCCCTTGCAGCTTGCGGCGCAGGCGCTGGGCCTCGATTTCGGACTTCAGCGACGCGGCGAAGATCTGCAACCGGCGGCGCGTCTCGAGCGTTTCGAGGAGTTGCTGCTTGATGGCGCTGTCCTCGCACAGGTTGAAGACCGCGATATCGGCGAAGGTGTCGACATCCTCGATGCTCTCGAGGAATTGCGTCATGCCTTTCGGCGCGGGGGTGCCGAGCCGGCGGCGGAGGTTGAGCAGGCGCATCACTTCGAACCGGAGCACCTCAAGTTCGGCCTGGTGCGTGCCGGCAGTGGTGGCGAGCGGCTTCACCGCGATGACGCGATAAGGTTCTTCGCGGACAATTTTCTTCACGGTGACCCGGCAGATGCCCTGCAGCAGAAGATTGGACGTATTGCCTTCGCCTTTCTGGCAGGCGCGGATGATGCCCACCGAAGCCGTCAGGTGAAGCGGTTCGACCAGCTTGGGATCCTGCTGGCGGCTGGCGTCGAGGTGCGCGATTGCAAACATGCGATCGCTCGCGAGCACGTCGCGCAGCATCTGCTGGTAGCGGGGCTCGAAAATATGGAGCGGCAGAAGCGCCTGCGGAAAGAACACCGTGTTGGGCAAGGTCATCACGGGCACCGTCGCGGGCACATGCAAAGTCTCCATGGTTGAAACCGTAGGTGCGGACACCGCTTTTTCAAACAGTGGTTTTGTGGCGGTCTTTGCCTGGCTCTGTGTGGGCCGCGAGCTTGCTCGCGCTGCATCGAGGCGTTCAGAGCGCGAGCAAGCTCGCTGGCCCACTCCAGACCTTTCTGGCGCAGTGTGACATGATCCCGAATTAGCTGTGACACAGTGGCCCGAAAACCCGTATCGCATTTTCAGGAGAGCGGGTTTGTTTAATCACAAGTTACTCTCAATTAATGATAAAAGAAACACCTTGGGCAGGGGCATGGGCATTGCTGGGAAACGCCCATGAGTAAGATTTTAGGCATCGATCTGGGCACGACCAATTCCTGCATGGCGATCATGGAGGGTGGCGAGCCGGTGGTCATCCCCAACGCTGAGGGCGCGCGCACGACGCCGTCCGTCGTGGCATTCACGAAGACCGGCGAGCGCGTGATTGGCCAGGCCGCCAAGCGTCAGGCCGTGACCAATCCGAAGAACACGATTTTCTCCGCGAAGCGCCTCATCGGCCGCAAATTCACCGAGGTCAGCGAAGAGGCCAAGAACCTTCCTTACAAGGTCGCCGCCGGCAAAAACGGCGATGCCTACATCGAGGTGCAGGTCGGTGACAAGACCGAGCAATTCGCCCCGCAACAGATTGCCGCCTTTGTGCTCGGCAAGCTGAAGGCCGACGCCGAGACCTATCTGGGCGAAAAAATCACGCAGGCCGTCATCACGGTTCCCGCTTATTTCAACGATGCCCAGCGCCAGGCGACGAAGGACGCCGGCAAGATCGCCGGCCTTGAGGTGCTCCGCATCATCAACGAGCCCACGGCGGCCTCGCTCGCTTACGGCCTCGACAAGAAAAAGGACGAGAAGATCGCGGTGTTCGACCTCGGAGGCGGCACATTCGACGTGTCCGTGCTCGAGATCGGCGATGGCGTCTTCGAGGTGAAGGCCACCAATGGCGACACCCACCTTGGCGGCGACAACTGGGACGACGCCATCATCAGCTGGCTGGTGGATACTTTTAAGAAGGAAAATGGCATCGACCTCCGGAAGGACCCGATGGCGCTCCAGCGCCTGAAGGAAGAGGCGGAGAAAGCCAAGATCGCCCTCTCCTCCGCCACGGTTTACGATCTCAACCTGCCTTTCATCACGGCGGACGCCTCCGGCCCGAAGCACCTCAACCTGCAACTGACCCGCGCGAAGATGGAGCAGATCTGCGACGCGCTGTTCGAGCGCTGCATCCAGCCCTTTAAGAACTGTCTCAAGGATTCCGGCCTGACTTCCGACAAGATTGACGAGCTCGTGCTCGTTGGCGGCATGACCCGCATGCCGAAGATCGTCGATATCGCCAAAGGCCTCGGCGGCAAAACCCCGCACCAGGGCGTGAACCCCGACGAGGTCGTCGCGGTCGGCGCGGCCATCCAGGGCGGCGTCCTCCGGGGCGACGTGAAGGATGTGCTCCTGCTCGACGTGACCCCGCTCACGCTCGCCATCGAGACCGCCGGCGGCATCGCCACGCCGATGATCGCGCGCAACACCACCATCCCGAAGAAACACGCGCAAATTTTCTCCACCTACGCCGACAGCCAGCCCGGCGTCGAGATCGTCGTCCTCCAGGGCGAGCGCCCCATGAGCCGCGATAATAAAACCCTCGGCACCTTCAAGCTCGACGGCATCCCGCCCGCACCGCGCGGCGTCCCCCAGATCGAAGTCACCTTCGACATCGACGCCAACGGCATCCTGCACGTCAACGCCAAGGACAAGGGCACCGGCAAGGAAAACA
>JBKJRX010000110.1:0-2669 GCA_046593155.1 Lacunisphaera sp. | reverse complement strand
GCCGGCTTACTATGATTCGACTTTCCAATACCTAGTCGAAGTGGGTATGCCCGTGCTCATCTAGCTATGAAAACTGAACCAACCTACCGAGTTAAGTTTTCGACGCGGGGGCGGGTGACGATTCCGGCGCCATTGCGGAAAAGTATGGTCTCAAGGGCGGGTCACAGGTGGCGTTTGAGGTGACTCCATCGGCGGCGTTCCTGTTGAAGCCGGTTGGGGCGAGGCGGTCCTGATATCTATTCTTGTTTTCCGTATTTGCGGCCGTTCTCGGTGGAAATGCTGCCGTCGGGCCAGATGCTGACCGGTAGAACGAATTCGTCGGTCTCGATGGCATCTTCGAAGTCCCTTTCGCCGTCGAGAAACTGCTGGATGCGGGTGAGTTGATTGTCGGCGATCTCGCGTTGTGCCTCCAACTCGGTGGTAAAGACGACTGGGTAGTCTTCTTCGTAGCAGGCGGGCATGGTGCCTTGGAATACAGTGGGGCAGAATATTGCATAGCCGGAACGGACGGGTTGTTTGGGTTCTTGCACCCCGGAGTTTAGCCGAATCTGGGTTCAGTTGCCATGGACTATAAGTCACATTTGGACGATGGACGGAATCACCACCGCTGATGTAGGTGCGGTCTAGGTCGGCGCGTTCGGCGAGTTGTTCTTGAGAGAGGTCTTGCGCCTCACGGCGCGAGCGGACGTTGTCTCCAAATTTTTTGAGAGAGGGCTTGGCTGACGGCATCGTCCCAGACTAGCGGATTGTGGACTATCAGACCACGGACTATGAGTCACAATTTGCGGCGGAGGTGTGAATCACCCGGCACGTCGACGAGCGACGGCCCTACATTTGGCCGGCTGATACCAAACGCCCAAAGCTTTTACACCAGGGTCGCAAAGAACGCAGTGAACCCCCAATCACAGAATCCGATTCGCGGCCTTCGCAAACCTTGAGGTAGAGTGCAGAAGCTTGAGGCAATTGGTATGAAACGAAACTTGCGAGATAGGACCGGTGGGCTAGGGTGGCGGCATGAAAGCGGCGGCCGCAGCATCCTTGTCCCTGACCGACCTCAAGTCGGTGGCGCGAGCCGTGTGCGAGCGGCATGCGGTGGCGCGGCTGGAACTCTTTGGTTCGCAGGCCGCCGGACGGATGCGGCCGGACAGCGATGTAGACCTGCTGGTTGAATTTTTACCCGGTTCCAAGCCGGGTCTGCTGGAGATGGGCGCCCTGCAGGACGAACTCGAACAGCGGCTCGGCCGCAAGGTGGATTTGCTGAGCCGGCGGGCGGTGGAGAAAAGCCGCAACGTGTATCGCCGCCGCTCGATCCTGGCCCGGCCCGTCACGCTTTATGCCCGATGACCGGTAGTCCGGCCTGCTGCGGGACATGTTGGATTCCGCGATCCTGATCCGGACGTATCTGGCGGCGGTCGATCGGAACGCCTTTCTGGCCGGTTCGGAAAAGCAGGATGCCGTGTTGCGCCGCTTTGAGATCATCGGTGAAGCCGCCAGTCGCTTGTCGCCCGAGGCACAGGCTTTGTTTCCCGACATTCCTTTCCGGGCCATGCGTGGCATGAGAAACATCATCGCGCATGATTATGGAGAGGTGGATCTGGAACTGGTGTGGCAGACGGCGGAAGCCGATCTGCCGCGATTGATCGAAACGCTGGAACGGCACTTTGAGTCGGAGGGTGGGTAAGGCCAGCGCGCTGGGGCAGCGCGCTCCACCTTCAAGACTGATACAGAGGTCCGCCGGCTAGGCGAGCCCTCCAAGTGAGGCGGGATGCGGCCCATTCGACGCGATCAGGGCAGGCGATCCCGCCTTACAGAAGGGCTGTTGAGGGCAGCAACCTTCGCCAAGGCTACGGCTCCCAAGATGGCCCTACCAGAAACGGCTCGTCCGGAGGACTCGCCCTGCCTTATTTCAGGGAGAGGTCGTTAACCTTCACTTCCTTGATCGACCATTTCGTGACGAGAAGACCCTTCGAGGTTCTCGTTGAGACGGGGACGGGAGTGAGGTCGAAGTCTAGTTCGCGGACTCTCGCGCCGCTGCGGCCGTCCAATGAGACGTGGATGCTCTTGGGCATGTCCTTTTCCTTTTCGGCGATGTCGAGCCAGAGGAGCTTGGAGCCTTCGGTCTTGGCTAACGGGTAGAGTTTGTCGCGGGAGAGGCCGCCGATCTGGAATTTCTTCGCGTAGGTTTTCCCCTCGGGGCCGTCGCGGTAGACCATCGTGTAGAAACGGGTGTCGCCTTCCTTGGGCCAGATGGCGACGTGCCGGATATCGAGGCCCATGAAGGTTTTGTCGGCGACCTTCGTGACCTTGAGGGAGGCGTCGCCCATGATCGTGAGGACGCTGTCGAGAATCGTGCATTCCTGCACGAATTCGTGCTGGCGCCAGTTGAGGCCGATGAAACCGTCCTCACGGTTGACGTAGAGGCGCTGGTTGGCTGAGACGACCTCCGAGGCGTCGATCTGCTCGATCTCATCGTAGCTGGTCATGCGCTTCCGGCCCTTGCCGTATTTCTCCTGGAGCATCTCGAACCAGGCGACGGCATACTCGGTGAGCTTCTTGAGGTTGGCCTTCGTCTCCTTAATGCCTTCCTCGATCTTCTTCATGGCCTCGTCGGCCTGGAAGCGGTTGTAGGCGGAGATGCGCTTGATGCGGATTTCGGTGAGGCGGACGAT
>JBKJRX010000135.1:0-9258 GCA_046593155.1 Lacunisphaera sp. | reverse complement strand
GGCCGTGCCGCCGAGCGCATCCTGTTTACGAGTGCGTGCAAAGCCGGCGGCACGGCCCTGGTGCGTCGGGATGATGTGGCGGTAGCCGGTGACGTCGCGCACGGCGGACTCGAACCGGAAGAACGAGCGGGCGCCGGCGTAGGACTCGTCGCCCGACATCATGCCGGCCCACTGGGCCGCGGACATCGCGCCGGTGCCGGAGTCGGTCAGCAGGTCGATGATGACGTCCTCGGCCTTGAGGAGGAAAAGATTGTGGGCGGCGGTCTCCAGCGCGACGGCGCGTTGCCCCCGGGTGGTGAACCGGATGGGCTCGACCGTCTTGATGCGGAACGGCTCGATGATGGTCTGAAACTGCATGACCGTGGGGTGCCCAAGGAAAACCCCTGCCGCCACGGGGCGACAAGGGTTTAATCGGTATCTATATACTTGACGCACGCACTCTGTTTGTTTCATCTAAAAGGATGAACCCCGATTCCCTCCCTTCTTCGCTCGTTGAAGCCGTTCGCTTCTTTGCATCGGACGAGAACTGCCACGAGTTTCTAACCTCTATGCGATGGGGCGACTCTGTGCGCTGTGGTCATTGCGATTCGCCCAAGGTGGGGAAACTCACCGTCAGTTACTTTGTTTCCCGTTCCAAGGTTCCGGCGGGCGAAAAGCCCCGCCTGCTTGCCCGTCGCGTTTGGCGCTGTAAGGACTGCGGCAAGCAATTCAGCGTCAAGACGGGCACGCTCTTTGAGGAATCCCCGCTTGGGCTGGAGAAGTGGCTTCCAGCCCTCTGGATGATCTGCAACGCGAAGAACGGGATTAGTTCATGCGAATTGGCCCGCTCTCTTGGTGTCACGCAAAAGAGCGCGTGGCATATGGGTCACCGTATCCGCATGGCGATGCATCACGGAAGTTTTATGGCAGCCGGTGAAGTGGAGTCGGACGAGACCTTTATCGGCGGGCTTGCGGGCAACTTGTCCAAGAAGAAACGTCAGCAACGGCTGGAGGACGGGATTAAGACGGGCAAATACCCCAAGACTATCGTTCACGGGGCATTGGAGCGCACGAGCGAAGCCCGTCCCTCCCGCGTGCTATTGAGCGTGCTGCCAAACACCCGCAAAGGCCCGATTCAGGCCGCTGTGCGGTCAAGGATTGCCCCCGGCTCCAAAGTGTTCACCGATGCACTTAACTCCTATCGCGGGTTCCCCGCTGAGTATGACCACGAGTTTATTGACCACGCTATCACGTATGCGCGGGGCAAGGTTCACACCAACGGGATGGAAAACTTCTGGAGCCTGCTAAAGCGCACGTTGGGCGGAACGTATGTCCATGTCTCGCCCGCCCATCTATTCCGCTATCTGGACGAGCAAGCCACGCGGTTTAACGAGCGCGAGGGCGATGATAGCGCGCGCTTTCTAGCGGCTGTGAAGCGCGTCAGCGGACGGCGGCTGACTTGGGACGCGCTCACGGCCAAGCCGGAGCGGGGTGAAGTGCTTGATTGACTACTTGGCGAATTAGAATTTCGCCAAGTGCATGGCGAGTTTCACAATCCGTCCACCCGAAGCCCCGCCAGACGAAACGGCGGCAATCCTGCTTATTACGTTCGCGGAGATGGAGGACCTAATCCGCGGCCACCGGCTTGATCTGGAGGACCTCTCTTGGGAATCCGCGAAAGCAATTGCTGCCACTGTTGCAAAGCCATCGGCCGAAGTCCGACAAGCAGCGCAATCTGATTTTCCCCGATAGTTCCTTGGCTTCGGGTTATCTCTATCGCGATTTCCCGCGGAGATAGATTGAGAATCTTATTAAGGCCATTGTGAGTAAATTCGACTGCCGCCAGTGAGTTATCTCCTCCCGTATCCTTAACGCTCATTTGTTTAACCCACCCCATAAGCATGAGCCTTTCAAAAAGTGACTGTAATTCCGGGGACATTTGAGATTCCTAAATCACCCTTGCCCGCCTGACGCAAGCCAGCCAGAAACTAAGGCAGTTTAATCTGTCGGCGCCGCACCCCAATACATGAAATCAGCCTTGGTTTTTATCGGGAGATTCCTCGCCTCGCTTATTGTAGGAACAGTCCTGGCCGCAGCTATTGCGATACCAGCCACGTTCCTTAAATTGGCTATGTCTGGGCCATTGATGGCGCTTGTTACCGGGACCGTCTTCGGGGTCACTTACATGATCTTTGCATGTCGGGTAATGGACACGAGCGCGCTCGCGCCTACGCGCTTCATGTTGGCGGGCATGGGCTGGCTCGCGCTCAACTTTGCCATAGCGTTTAATCTCGGCGGGAAATGGCTGTATTATTTTCCGCTCCGAGTTGTCATTCACGAGGGCCTAGCAATCTTTATTGCCTACTTTGTTTTGATTCGGGAGCGGCCCTTGCCTTCTCCGGTTGCTCCACCTATATTACCCCCATGAAATCCAAAGGCGGCAGGCCCAGGCAAACCCCGCAATACCACGAGGGCAAGCAGGCCCAGAGGAATTTTTCCGACGCGCTTAAGGCTGTGCTGTCCGTGAAGAAGAAACCGGCGACTAAGCGGGCGGCTTGACTAAAAGAAAAACCTCACGAGTATTGCGCTCGTGAGGCTAGAAAAATCCCCCTAGGAATTTTTGGTTCACCTAAAGGCCGCGACTCCACAACGAGCGCGGTCTTTTGCTTTTCACCCTATCGCAACGGCGGTGTCGCGCATCGGATTAGCCCTTCTCGCTGTTCGCATAACGAGCGGGAAACTCGCCAAGCGCCCCACTTGGTCAACGATTTATGCGTTCAACATCGTTCAACATTCACACAGAAAACTGTGAGGCATGACGCGAAAACACCCAAGTAGCGCGGAACTATACAAATGCCTGACACAGAAAACTGAACGCTTGCGGAAAAGTATTTTTGTGCCTCAGGTCAGTAATCACCGTTTAATCGTAGCCCGAAAGGATGAAACGGGTTCGTCGAGGGCCGGCCTCCGGGCTGGCCGCGGTTGGTCAGGAGAACGACCCTCCAGAAAAGCAAAGGGCGGGATCAGCGATCCCGCCCCACAGTTTCCTGCGACTCGGCTCCCGCTTACGGCAGGTTAACCGAGTAGCGCTGTAGCGAGCTGCCCTCGATGCGATGCAGGCCGGCGATGGCGGTGTGGAGGCTGACCTTGGCCTGCAACTCGCTCACGCGGGCGGTCTCGAGGTCGTCCTGCGCCTCGAGCACGCGGCGGCTGGTGGACTGGCCGGCGTCGAACCTGGCCTTCTCAAGTTCGTATTGCTGTTGGCTGAGCCGGGCGGCGAGGGTGGCGATCTTGACGCTCTCCAAATTGGTCTCGACGGAACGCACGGCGCTGCGGACCTGCAGTTCGATATTCTGCTCAATCTGCTTCAGGCGCACCTGCTCGCGGCTGAGCGTGGCGAGGCTTTGACGGAAGCGGGCCTTGCCGGAGGTCTGACCCCAGGGGTAGTTGAAGGCGAAGTCCACCTGCCAGGAATGATTCTGGCGGTCGAGGGCGTCACCGAACGCGTCCCTGCCGCTGCCATTGTTGCCACTGAGGCCGAGAGCCGCACCGACAGTGAGGTCGGGTTTGGCGTCGTCCTTGGCGACCTTAAGGTCGAGCTTGAGCTGTTCGATCGCCGCTTGGGAGGAAAGGTAGTCGGGTTGGTTTTGCTTCGCCATCAGGTAGGAGGAGGCAAAAACGGGCGTGGCTTCGCTGACCTCGGCAAAGCGGACCGAACCGACCGCTTCGTCGAGCTGGAACTGGCCGATGAGGGCGAGCAGGGCATCCTGCCGGTCCTTTACGGACTGTTCGGCGAGGATGACGTTGCGGCGGGCATTGGCCACGCCGACCTCGGCTTGGAGGACGTCGAGATTGGTGGCGACACCGGTGTCGCGGCGGATCTTGGCCTCGTCGAAAAGACGCTGGGCAAGCGCATAGGAAAAATTGCGGACGACCAGTTGTTCGCGGGCGAAGGCGAGATTATAGTAGGCATTCTCAGTGTCCTGGATGACATCGAGGGCGGTGGCCTTGAAGTCGAGGTTGGCGCGATCCAAGCCGATCCTGGCGCGGTTGAGGCTGGCCCGGTTCACTTCAGTGCCGAAGCCGCGCAGGAGCGACTGACGGGCGGAAAGTGTCACGTCGGCATCGTAGGCGGGATTGAAAGTCGTGAAGGCGGGATCGGAGGAATTCCGATCGATGCGGCTGCTGGCGCTAAGCGTGGTGCCGGTGTAAAGTTCCTGGGTGACGCCGACGCGCAGGTTGGATGAGCGGCTGTCGAAGCCGGGGCTGCTGCTCTTCCCGGTCGCGCCGGAGACGGAGAGCTGGGGCTGATAGGCACCCTTGGCGACCTCGATGCCATCTTTGGCGATCGCGGGAGCGTAGCGGCCGATCTCCAAGTCGAAGTTCCGCTGCAAGGCGCGGGCGATGCACTGTTCCAGGGTAAGCTCCGGGCCAGCCGGGGCGGTGGTGGCGCCGGGCACGGAGGTGGGCACGCTGTCTTGGGCGAAGGCAACCGAACAGGCAAGGAGCGCAGCCAGCGAGGCGGAGGTAAGACGGCGGGGGATCATGATCATGGGAAAGGGAAGGCGGGGACAGCGGTAGAACACGCGAAATCAGTCAAAAGTTTAAGCTTTTTGTGACGGTGGTGATACCCGAGTGGTTTCAGAAAAGAAAATGCCACCGCGGGGGGCGGTGGCACGACAGGAGTAGGCGGGCGGCTTTATGACAGGATGAGCGGCCCGTTCGGCAGGTTTGCCCGGCTCAAGGCTGTGGGGTGGCGGGTTCTGATTTCTTCAGTTCGCGTTCGACCAATTCGCTCAGGTAGGTGCTGCTGCCGGAGGCGGCCGTGCGGAGCATCATCTGCTGCTGGAGTTCAGCGTAGCGGGGGTTGGCGGGAGTGAGATCCGGCTGCTTCTTCTCCTGCGCGTAGACGAAGTAACCCTTCTCGGCATCGGCGACCATCTCCGCGACCTGGCCGGCATCCAGGCCCTGGAGTGCGCCGAACGCCAGATAGGGCATGTCCTGCGGCGGCTGGCGCAGGGTGAAATTGGCGAAGCTCTTGACCTCGAGTTTCTCGGCGGTGGCGGTGCTCGCGAAGTTGGCAGGAGCGGTCTTGGCGGCGGCTTGGAGCTGCGGGCGGAGGGCCTGGCCGCGGGCGATGAAGAGCTTCCGCTTCTCGCTGTCTTTGTAGTCAGCCAGCACGCGTTCGCGCACCTCGGTGAAGAGCGGCTTGTAGCCCGGCAGGCTTTCGTTCCACAGCAGGATGACAAAGCTGTCCGTCGTGGGCAGGGGGTCGGAGAAGTGGCGCTCCTGCGTCAGGCGGGAGATCTGCTCGGCATAGTTGGCGAGCCAGGGCATGCCGGCCGGCGGCTGGTCGGGTGCGAACGGCGCGAGGGCCTGGGCGGGGCGACGCTGCTCCGCGAGGAAGGCCGTCAGCCCGGCCGAGTTGGCGGTGAGCTTGCGTTCGAAGAGGGCGGTGGCGAGGTCGTTGGCGGCCTTGGAAGCGCCGCGGGCCCCGACGGCCTGTTTGAGCGCGGTTTCCACCTGCGGGCGGACCTTCGGGAAATTGTCGACGGTGGCGGCGGGGACAGCCGCGGGCTTGTCGTCTTTCTGGTCGGCTTCGGGCGGGACGGGGAAGCGGGCGGGGTTGGCATTGTAGAAGGCGCGAAGCTCAGCCTCGGTCGGCGCGATGGGCGGGATGAACTCGGTGCCCTTGAACTCCACCAGGCTCAGGCGCGGGCGGGCCGGCACTTCGTAGCGGAAGACGTTCTCCTCATGGATTTTTTTCAGCGTATCCTCAGTCGGGCTGAGCACGGGGTTGAACGCGGCATAATCGAGCGTCGCGACCTGCACCGTCCAGGTGGAGTCGGCGAGGCTGAGCTGTTGTTTGATGTCGTGGGGCAGGACGTAGCCCGGGCCGCCGACGAGCTTGGCGAGCGTCTCAAGGCGGATGTCGTCGCGAAGGATACGGTTGATGTCGGCGCCGGTGAGATCGGTGCGGGTTTTAAGGGAATCACCGAACTGCGTGTAACGGCTCTGGTCGAACTGGCCCTGCTCGTTTTGGAAGAGCCGGAGGGTGGGGACGGTCTTGGCGACCTGCTCGGCGGTCGGGACAGGGAGACGGAGTTCGTCGGACAGAGCGAGGCCGGCGATCCGCTGGAGTGCGTATTGTTGGACCTGCTCACCCTGCAGGGCGTCATAGCCTGCCTTGAGGCGGATGCTCCAGGTCCCGTCCGTCATGATGCGGCGGGTTTGCTCCGCGTTGCCAAGGTTGTAACCAAAAAAGGGCCGCTCGAGGAGCCGGCTGGTGCCCTGGCCGTCGCCCGCGCCGCCGGAGGCGCTGTAGATGAACACCATGGGCACGGCCACGGCGATCAGGATGACAAGGAAGACGAGGCGGAAGTGCTTCTGAAAGTAGCGTTGAATCCAGGATATCATGGGGGAAAGCGGCTGAACCTAGAAACAGGGGTGCCGCTGTCAACAGGCGAAGCAGAGCGGGAATCCAGCGGATTCCAGGAGATATTTTACGGGTGAAACCGGCCGGTCAGCCGCGGTTGGGCTCAGGCCTTCCCTTTCACGGAGAAGGGGGCGTAGGTGTGGCTGGGTTGGAGTTCGTCAATCAGATCGTCGAGGGTCTGGCCGCCGAGCGCGGTGGGGAGGGCCTTGGCCAGGCGTTCGTGATAAAGGACCAGGACCGGATCGACGTTGTCGAGCAGGCCGGCGGTCGGGGCTTCGCCGTAATTTTCGAACTCGCGACGGAATTCCTCGAGGGTGATCTGGTTGAGCGGGCGCGCCGGCTGGTAACGGCGATCGTTGGGATCGGCGCCGTCGGCGGGCGGCAGCTCGGTGATGAGCTTGATGGCGTAGAGCCGGTTGAGGCTTTCGTTGAGGATCTGGGAGGGCACCCGGATGAGCGCGGAGAGCTGGGTGACGGAGTAGGCCGGGCCGGCCACCTTGAAACGCCGGGCAATGAGCATCAGCACCACGAGGGACATGCTTTCGCGGGTAACATGGTTGAGGCTGTGCCAGGCGGTCTGGCTGCTGCGATAACGGACGTTCTGCACCGCGTAGGTGATCTGACCGCCCACGAGCACGAAGAACCAGAAGATGTAGAGACCGATCATCAAAATCGGCACGATGCTGACCGATCCGTAGAGACTTCGGGAGAGGACCACGCGCTTGAAATAAAGAAAGGCGAGGTAGTTGTTGAGGAAAAGCAGGGCGGTGACGATGACCGCTCCGAGCAGCGCGGCGGTCCAGCGCACGCGGGTGTGCGGCACAAAGCGGTAGAACAGCGCGAGCAGCAAGACCAGCAGGAGGACGGAGCCAGAGGGCAGCATCCAGACAAAGAGACCCTTGAGCTGCGCGCCGAGGGGAATCTTCTCGAAGAACACATTCAGGAACGCGCCGGCTGAGAGCAGGGTGAGGGAAGTGAAGAAGAGCAGGGCGCCGAGTGTGATGACGCTCCAATAATAGACGATGCGGGCGAGCCAGCTGCGTCCGCGGTGGACGCCCCAGATGTCGTTGAAGGTGTTTTCAATCGTGGTGAAGAGGCCGATGACGATGAGGAAGAGGGTGAGGATGCCGATGAGACCGGCCGTGCCGGAGCGCGAGCTGGTGATGAAGGTGTTGATGATCTTCACCATTTCGGGCGTGGCGGGCAGGGTCACCGCCGCGGGATCCGGCTGGGTCGCCGGCTGCTGGGCCTCATGCACGCGTTCATCCTCGGTGGCCCGGTCGTATTGGGCCACCTGCGGGGCGATGAAGCTGATGACGCGGTTGAGGCCTTGGGCGGCCAAGGCGGGGTCCTGGTTCCCAAGGGCGAAGCCGGAGATCAGCACGGCGATGGCGATGAGCGGGCCGAGGGCAAGCAGCGAGCTGAAGCTGAGCGCGGCGGCGCGAATGGCCACGTGCATCTCGTTCAAGCCGGAGAGGGTGATCGAGATGACGCGCAGCAGGGCGAGCGCGCGGCTCTTGGGCGAGCGGTCGCGGATCAGGCCGGCGGCCCAGATATCGTGCGTCCAAAGCCGCCGGAGCCGGGACAGGATCGTGGACAGCGGCATGAGCGGAACCGGGCGCGCCGGAGCGCGCTCAGGAGTAGGCCAGGGTGGCGAGCATCGCCATGCCGCCGAGGCCGACGAGTGCCGCGACGGCGAGCGGGATGTAACTCAGGAAGATCGTGCAGAAATACAATCCGGTCGAACCGGCGGCGACGGCGATCATCGGCGTGAGCTGTCCCTGCGTCATGAAGAGGAAGCCGAGGAAACCCAGGCCGAACACCGCGCGAAAACGCACAAACGGATAAATGGTGATGACGCCGAGGAGGAGCAGCAGTCCGATCACGGCATCGACGATGCCGAGATAGACGAACGGCTTGTCCGCCAGCTTGGCAAAGTCCATGGCGATGAGCGCATCGATGCTGGGCAGAATGAGGGCGACGGCGCTGAGCAGGGAAATGATGGCGGCGGAGCGGGTGCCCCAGGCGGCGGCCTTCATCATCTGCCCCGATTTGTCCTCCTTGCCCTTGGTCTCGTCGGTCTTGCCCTCGGCGGCGGCGAGGAAATCCTGCACCGTGATGGCGGGGGCGCTGTCGCTTTTCTCCTCGTTGACGGCCTTGAATTCCTTCTGCTTGAACCCCATTTTTTTCTTCTCGGGCCAGAGGGCGGCCTTCATCTGCTCGTGGGTGCCGATCTGCAACCACTGCTCGGTGGTGGCGTCGTAGAAATAGGTCTCCTGGGTCACCCCCTTGGCCGGATCGTTGGTTTCGGAGAGCGAACGGAGCTGCTCCATCGAGAATGGGCCGCGCGCTTCGGTGTCGTTGAGGCCGCGGATGTAATATTCCGGGCCGGAGGGATCTGGGGAACCACCGGACATAGTGGCGTCATGTTGCGGGCCCGGCCGGCAGCGGCAAGAGCGAATTGCCGCCTTCGCCTTAGAGGCTTCGGCGCGCCGAGAGGCGCCCAAGCAACGGGATCGGCACAGGGGAGGGCAATTCGGGTGGGTGGCTTACATTCGCTCGAGATCCGTGCGCAGGCCGAGCAGGTGCAGGCCGGCCTCGAGCTCGACGAGCGTGCGATGGCAAAGCAGCAGGCGCCGGGCGCGCACATCCGGCTCGTCCACGATGACCTTGTCAGCGGCGTAGAATGTGCTGAAGGCGCCGGCGAGTTCGTAGAGGTGGAGGCTGAGGAAATGAGGCCGCAGGGTGTTGGTGGCGAGTTGCACGGCGTCGGAAAATTTCACGAGCTTGCGCGCGAGTTCGGTCTCTTGGGGCGTCGCCGGTCGCCGGGGCCACGGCACCGG
>JBKJRX010000038.1:0-3981 GCA_046593155.1 Lacunisphaera sp. | reverse complement strand
AGCCGTTGCAGGTATGGGCGAAAACGACCGTAGGGTTGAGGTTGAATGTATGCGGGAGACTCCTAGTTTCCAAGCCGCAAAACCCCCGTGCCATGCCACTCGATCCCCAACGCACCGTCGCCGAACTCAAGGAACTGCGGGCCCTCACCGGTGACGACAACGGCGCCCAGCGCGTGGCCTTCACGCCGGTGTGGGTCAGGACCCGCGCGTGGTTGAAGGAAAAACTGGCCGGGCTGCCGGTCGAGACGCATACGGACGCCGCGGGGAATTTCTGGGTGACGCTGCGCGGGGACTCGGAGAAGGCGTTGTTGATGGGCGGACACATGGATTCCGTGCCGAACGGTGGCTGGCTCGACGGCTGCCTCAACGTCATGGCGGGGGTCGAGGTGCTGCGGCGGATCAACGAGCAATACAAGGGCAAGCCGCCGGTGACGGTGCGCGTGGTGGACTGGGCGGATGAGGAGGGCGCGCGATTTGGTAAGAGCCTGTTTGGTTCGTCGGCCTGCTCGGGCAAGCTGGACATGGCCGAGGCGCGCGGGCTGAAGGACAAGCAGGGCATATCGCTGCCCGCGGCGCTCCAGGCGGTGGGCGTGGATTTCGAGAAGGTGAAGGACAGCGGCGTCGAGTTGAAGAATGCCGCCGCCTACCTCGAGCTGCACATCGAGCAGGGGCCGGTGCTGCTCGATATGGACCTGCCGCTGGGCGCGGTGCTCGGGACGTTCGGCGTGGAGCGTCACGCGATCACCTTTCACGGCCAGGCGGCGCATTCGGGCAGCACGCCGATGAACCGGCGCAAGGACGCCTTCCTGGCGGCGGCGAAAATGAGTGCCGAAATCTACGAGATCGCCCGGCGGAGCGGCAACGGCGTGTGCACGATCGGCTCCTGCACGACTAAGCCGGGCATCGTGACCAGCGTGGTCGAGGAATGCCGGATCACGCTCGATCAGCGTCATCTCGACGGCAAGGCGCTCGCGCAGATGTTCAAGGAGGCGAAGGAGGCCAGCGAGCGCTTCGCCAAGGAAGGCAATGTGCGGGTTACTTGGGAGCGCATCTGGCAGATCGAGCCGCGGCCTTTTCATCCTGAGCTGATCGATATGTGCGACGCGGCCATCAAGGAGACTGTGCCGAAGTCGCACCGGCTGCCCTCCGGCCCGCTGCACGACGCCGCCGAGACCTGTGGCGCGGGCGTGCCGACGGTGATGATGTTCGTGCAGAGCCTGCACGGCATCAGCCATAACAAGATCGAGGACACCAAGGAGGAACACCTCGAGCTGTGCGTGACGGCCTTCGACCGGCTGGCGACGAAGGCACTGGCGTGGGTGGCGGCTAAGCGGTAGGCGGCCGGCAGAGGGCGGGGCGGGCGCTCCGGTCTTGTCAGCGGTCGTGATTCCCGGTGTGTTCTGGGCAAAGTGATGGAATCACCGGCAAACCGACAGCCCCGCTACTGGTCGCTCGACATCCTGCGGGGCGTTTGCGCCCTGGCGGTTTTCCTGAACCACTGGATTCTTTATTCCAATCTGGCGCCGGCCGGCGGGGTGGAGGAGTGGTTGCACCGGTGGCTCCGGCACGCTTACGAGACCTTCATCGTGCTTTTCTGGCCGACCGGCGGGCAGCATCCCGCGGTGATCGGTTTTTTCGTGCTTAGCGGTTTTTGCATCCACGGGCCGTTTGCGCGCCGGCTCGCCCAAGCCGGTCCGGCCGTGAATTGGCGCGATTATTTTGTCCGGCGCACACTCCGTATCATGCCCGTCTACTGGGCCGGGGCCCTGCTTGGCCTGCTGGTGGTGGCGGCGGTGCACTGGCGGCCGACCGGCGATCCCTTGCTTGGCCTGCACACGGCGGCGACGCCGGCGCAGGTGGCGGCCCGGCTCGGCGGTTACAGCGGCCTCTGGCCGGAGGAAGTATACGTGGGCAATGTCACGCTCGGCAGCGTGGCGGTGGAGATCCTGATCTACCTGGCTTACCCGCTGTTTTATCTCGCGGCGGCGGCCGGCCGGTGGCGGCTGCTCGGGGCCGGGGCGATCGGCCTGCAGGTGCTGACACTTTTCCTCTGGCCATACATCGAGCCCATCGTGCTGTTTGGCAGCGTGCTGGTGATGGCGCTCTTCTGGTATCTCGGCGCACTCGCGGCGCATCTCCGGGTAAAGCGCGGCTGGCAGGTGCGCGGCTGGTGGATTGCGGGAAGCTGGCTGCTTTTTTTGATCCTCAAGCAAATCCCGCACTTCTACGGCCTGAACATGCTCAAACAGGCCGTGTGGGGCGTGATCTGCATGCTCGTGCTTGTCTGGTTGCTCGACTGGGAAAAACGCCACGCGTCACGGAAGGATCGCGCCTGGGCGCGCTTGGCGCGCTGGTTCGGCGCCATCAGCTACCCGCTGTTCGCGGTGCATGCCCCGGTGATCCTGTTGGTCAACTGGAGCCTGCTCACCCTCACCGGCACCCATAGCTACGGCTGGCAACTGGCGCTCAACCTGACGCTGTCGCTCGCGGTGGCGGTGTCGGTCCACCGGTTCATAGAGCAGCGATACTACCGTCCGCACAGCCCGGCCTAGGCGATCTCAGCCGGCGAAAAATTTCTGGATGCGGCGGAGAGACGTGACGAGGCGGTCGATCTCCTCCTCGGTATTATAGAGGTAGAAGCTCGCCCGGGTGGTGCTGGTCAGCCCGAGCTTGCGCATGAGGGGCTGGTTGCAGTGGTGGCCGCCGCGGAGGGCGATGCCATCCTCATCGGCAAACGTCACGATGTCATGGGCGTGGACACCCTCGAAGGCAAAGCTGACCAGGCCGCTGCGCTCAGCGCCCTTGCGCGGACCGATGATGCGAATGCCGGGCAGAGCGGAAAGTTTCTCCATCGCGATTTTGATCAACGCGGTGTCATGCGCGGCGATTTGGTCGCGGCCGAGGGCATCGAGGTAATCGCAGGCCGCGCCGAGGCCGATGGCGCCGGCGACATTGGGCGTGCCGGCTTCGAAGCGCTCGGGCGCGGGCTTCCACGTGGCGCTTTCGTAGGTGACGCTCACGACCATGCCGCCGCCGGTTTCGTCGGGGGCAAGCTTGTCGAGCAGGGCGCGGCGGCCGTAGAGGACACCGATGCCGGTGGGGCCGCACATCTTGTGGCCGGAGAAGGCGAGGAAGTCGCAACCGATCTGCTGCACGTCGAGCGGCGCGTGGCCGACGGATTGCGCGGCGTCGATCACGGTGACGGCACCGACCGCGCGGGCGCGACGGCAGAGCTCGGCCGCGGGATTGATCGTGCCGAGCGTGTTCGAGATATGGGTGAAGGCGAAGAGCTTCACCTGTGGCGTGAGCAGTTTGTCCAACGCGGCGAGGTCGAGGCCGCCCTCACCGTCGGCGCCGAGCAGCGGCACGTATTTCAGCGCCGCGCCGGCGGCCTTGGCGGCCTGCTGCCAGGGCACGAGGTTGGAGTGGTGTTCGAACTCGGTCGTGAGAACGATGTCGCCGGGCTTCAGATGGGCGTGGCCCCAGCTGCGGGCGACGAGGTTGATGCTCTCGGTGGTGCCGCGCGTGAAGAGGATCTCGGCCGGGTCGGCGGCGTTGAGGAACTTCGCGATGCGCGCGCGGGCGCCCTCGTAGGCGTCGGTGGCGCGCGTGGAGAGCGCGTGCAGGCCGCGATGGACGTTGCTGTTGTCACGCTCGTAATAGCGGACGAGCGCGTCGATTACGCTGCGCGGCTTCTGCGAGGTGGCGCCATTGTCGAGATAGACCAGCGGCTTGCCGTTCACCTGCTGGTGCAGGATCGGGAAGTCGGCGCGGACGTCAGGCCAAGCTGGGTTCATGATCGTTCTCGTAATCCTAATCGATCGCGTTCTCTCGTTCCGTTGCACGGGGAGAATGATTAAGGTGTGTTTGCAAAATCAGTTTTTCGTGGGCCAGCGAGCTTGCTCGCGCCGGTATCCGCGCCTGCAAGCAGGCAGCCTACCGTAGCTTGGTTGTCCCGAATCACATTTTGCAAACACACCT
>JBKJRX010000352.1:0-2576 GCA_046593155.1 Lacunisphaera sp. | reverse complement strand
ATACATCAACACCGATACGTTATGGCTCCTGCGAATGTAGCGACTCTCCATCCCTCACCCTCCCATCCATCCAAGCCGAAGCAAGCTTCGGGGCATTGGACCCATCACGAGTAAAATACGAAACCTGAAACTTGAGACCTGAAACCTGAGTGTTTCGGGTTCCGGTTTTCAGGTCTCAGGTTTCCGGTTTCCGGTTTGCTTGGACGAACTTCCCGATGATCCCGTCGAAGGAGCCGTTGGTGAAGAAGACCACGAGCTGCGGTCGCTCCGTTTCCCCGGCGGTGTTCTCAGCGATGATCTCCAGCAGGGCCGCGTGCGTCGGCGCCGTGTAGGCGTCCACGCCCTGCGTCTCCAGCTGTTGGATGACGGCTTCGGTATCAAAGCGTTCCTCCGGCTTCAACTTCTCCGGGCGCGCGATGGCGCCGAGGTAGACCTCGTCCGCCAGCGCCAGCGCCCGCATGAAGGCGGCCTGCAGGACCTTCGTCCGCGAGGTGTTGCTGCGGGGCTCGAAGGCCGCGTGGATGATGTGGCCCGGGAAGCGCGCCCGGAACGACTGCAGCGTCTCCGCCAGCGCCGTCGGGTGGTGGCCAAAATCCTCGATGACCTTCAGCTTGGGCGTGTTGACCAGCAGTTCCTGCCGGCGCTTCACGCCGCGGAAGCGCGCCAGCGCGTCGAGATTCAGTTTCGCCGGGTTATCGGGAGACAGCGCCAGCCCCGCCGCAAGCGCGGCCATGGCGGCATTACGGGCATTGAAGATACCTGGCTGCGTCCACTTGACTTCCGCCCACGGCTTGCCCTGCCACACGAGGCGGAACGACGCGCCCGAGGGCGAGTCATGGAAGCCGGCGATGCGCAGGTCATTGCCCTCGCCCGTGCCGACGCGCAGGACGCGGGTCCAGGGCAGCGCACCCAGCGCCTTGAGATTGGCATCGTCGCCGTTGAGCACGATCCAGCCGTTGCGGGGCACGATGCGCGTCAGATGGAGGAAAGTCCGCTGCACATCCGCCACATCACGGAAGATGTCGGCATGGTCGAACTCGAGGTTGTTCAACACCGCGATGTGCGGGGCATAATGGATGAACTTGCTGCGCTTGTCGAAGAACGCGCTGTCGTATTCGTCGCCCTCGATCACAAACGGATCCTCCAGCGTGCCGAGGTGACTGCCCACCGGCGGGTCCAGCGGCACGCCGCCGATCAGGAAGCCCGGGTCGCGGCCGTTCTCCCGCAGGAGGAACGCCGTCAGCGCGGTCGTGGTGGTCTTGCCATGCGTGCCCGCGATGACGATGTTGCGGCGCAGCGAGAGGACCGCGTCGTAGAGGAACGCGGGGAGCGAGACAAAGGGGATGGCGCGGGTATCGAGCAGCCACTCGACCTCGGGATTGCCCCGTGACAGGGCATTGCCGACGACCACGAGTTCGGGCGCCAGCTTCTCCAGTCGCACCGGGTCGTAACCCTCATGGAGCGTGATGCCCGCTTGGGCCAGCACGGTGCTCATGGGCGGATAGACGCCGGCGTCGGCCCCGAGCACCTCGTGGCCGGCGGCGCGCGCCAGAAGCGCAGCGTTGCCCATCGCCGTGCCGCAAATGCCCATGAAATAGATCCGCATGTGTGCGCTCCATCAATGAACGCCGCCCGGGGCAAATAAAGTTTAAACTGGCAGGATCGAGGCGGCCCGGGTGGGCACCGGTCCCGCCCGCCGGCGATCAGGCGCTCCCGGCCGGTGTCGGCGGAGCCGTGCGCTGGCGCAGCTCATCGCGGATCTCGGTGAGGAGTTTCTGGTCCAGTGACAAGGCACCGGCCGGTGGTGGCGGCTTCCGGTGCAACCGATTTACCAGGGAAATCACAATGAACAGCACCAGCGCCACGAGCAGGAAGTCCAGCAACGCCTGGATGAAGTTGCCGTAGTTGATCGTCACCGGCGCCTCCGACGGACCACCGAGATGGGCCTTCAGTTCGGAAAACTTTACTTTACCCAGCACCAGCCCCAGCGGTGGGGTGACCATATCCGTCACGAAGGACGTGACCACCTTGCCAAACGCCGCGCCAATCATGACGCCCACGGCCAGATCAACCACATTGCCCCGCCGGATGAATGCAGTGAAGCCATTAACCCATTTTACCGGGGCCGAAGGTTGGTTGGCGGGAGGCGCGGAGTCCATAGCGCCGGATTATACACTCATACCACCACGCGCACATGCCGGGAATCTCCGGTCCGATGCATCGGGGGATTAGAGCATACTCATGGGGTCCACATCCAGGACCTGCGTGACGTCGTCCGGCCACTTGACCGTCGCCTGCAGCTTGACGAGTTCGGGAACCACTTTCGTCGCCCGGGCACAAAAATACCAGACCTGGAAACGATACTCGTCCTTCACCTTCTCGATGGGCGACGGCACCGGCCCGCGAATCTCGACGGCATTGCCCAAGGTCTTTTCCACCTGTTTGACCCAATGCCCGGCGAAAAAGAGGATCTTCTCCGGATTCGGCCCGCGAAAGATGTGGTGGATGAGATGACGGTAAGGCGGATACGCGAACTTTTTGCGCACCGCCAGTTCGGCCTCGGCAAAACCGTCGAA
>JBKJRX010000221.1:0-9500 GCA_046593155.1 Lacunisphaera sp. | reverse complement strand
CGGACAAAGTTCACTTCAGCTCCAGCCCCACCGGGCAGTGATCGCTGCCCATCACCTCGGGCGAGATCCACGCGCGCTTCAGCGCCGGCTTCAGCTTTTCCGAAACGACGAAATAATCGACGCGCCACCCGATGTTCCGGGCGCGGCAGTTCATCATCTGGCTCCACCAGGAGTAGTGGCCCGGGCCCTTTTCGAATTCGCGGAACGTGTCCACAAAGCCCTTGCCCAACAGCGTGGAGAAATTTGTGCGCTCCTCATCCGTGAAACCGGCGTTGCGCCGGTTGGTCTTCGGGTTCGTGAGGTCGATCTCCGTGTGCGCCACGTTCAGGTCGCCGCAGAACACCACCGGTTTGCCCTTCTTCTCGAGTTTCTTGAGGAACGCCAGGAACGCCGGGTCCCATTCCTCCGTGCGGTATTTCAGCCGCGTCAACCCACGCTGCGAGTTGGGCTGATAGACGTTCACGAGAAAAATATCCTTGAACTCCGCCGTGATGACGCGCCCCTCGTCGTCATGGCCCGGCAGGCCGATGCCATTGATCACCTTGAGCGGCGGCACGCGCGTGAAGATCACGGTGCCCGAGTAGCCCTTCTTCACCGCCGAATACCAGTGCGGCGTGTAGCCGGTCACCCACGCCACGTGGGCCACGTCGCCGGGATGCGCCTTGGTCTCCTGGAGGCAGATGACATCGGCATCCACCTTCGCCATATAATCGAGAAAACCCTTCTTCAGCGCGGCCCGCACGCCATTGACGTTCCAGGAAACCAGTTTCATGCGGTTCTAAGTCACCGTTTCAAATGCCGACCGCAACCTGTTTTGTTGTGCGATTGAACAAGACTGGTCAGCCAAAAAAAAGGCCAAGGCCTGGTCACCACTAATCCACACTGATTGGGCACTAATTATCGGAGCCAGAAGCTGGCCACAAGGGGACTCAGCACAGATTCCATGATTAGTGAGGCGTTAGTGTCCATTAGTGGTGACCCCCGCCTTGGCCGGGAAATGACACAAACCACAGTTGCCACCCCTCGGCCACCGGCCAACTTTCCTCCCTCGCCTCCCCTATGTCCGTCTTTTCGCCCATCCCGCTTGGCCAGCGCATTCCCGGCAGCCCGCACTCCGTCGCCTGCAGCCTGCCGACCATGGCGGATGTCATCGGCTACGAAGAAGGCCGCCCCGAGACCACCCGCCACATTGCCTCCGGCTACCCACGCTTTGTCGTCCACACCCACGCCAAGCGGCTGTGCGAACACCTCGGCCGACAGCCGGGCCTCGCCGGCAAATCCCTCTGGTTGGTGACCTCACCGAAAATGGCCGCCGCCCTGGCCGATTATCTCGGTCGCTCCGCCCCGGCCACCGCCGTGCCCTTTTCCGTCGAAGGCATTGATGGCGTCGCCCACCCCGACACGCCCGAGCTCAATTTACGCGGCAAAGTTTACCTGCAGAATATCGGCGGCTTCCTGTCCTCCCGCGCCGCCGAGGACCACCTCGTCCGTCTCGGCCAGCTGCCGGCCGCCGCGCCGGAAAAACTGTTTGCCGGCGACGCCACTGCCGAGATCAAGCGCGGGCTGCGCGGGCCATTCCCCGTCGCCGATGCCGACCTGCTGCTCGCCCCGAGCGGCATGAACGCCCTCTACGCCTCCTTCCACGCTATCAGCACCGTGCAGGCGCGCGCCGGCCGCACCGCCTGGGTCCAACTCGGCTGGCTCTACCTCGACAGCATCGCGCTGCTGAGAAAATTCACGCCCGACCCGGCGCGCGACTACCTGCGCCACGGTGACGTCACCGACCTGGCCGGACTCGAGAAACTCTTCGCCACCCACGGCCCGCGCATTGCCGGCCTGATCATCGAGGCTCCGACCAATCCGCTCATCCAGACGGCCGACATCGCCGCCGTCACCGCCCTCGCCCGCCGCCACGGCGCCAAGATCATCCTCGACCCGGCCGTCAGCTCGCCCTTCAACGTCGATCTGCTGCCCCACGCCGACCTCGTCGCCACCAGCCTCACGAAATACACCGCCCACGAGGGAGATGTCATTGCCGGCGCCGTCGTCATCAATGCCTCACGCCCCGACACCGCCGAACTCCGCCAGCTTGTCGCCGCGCAGCTCGAGCCCGTGCACGATCGCGATCTTGCCCGGTTGGCCGCACAGATCGGCGCCACGGCCGACGTCGTGGCTCGAATCAATGCGAGCACGCTCAAAGTCGCGGCCTTCCTCGAATCCCACCCGGCGGTCGCCAAGGTCTGGTGGGCCCTGCAGCCCGCCACCAAGACCAATTACCTGAAGATCGCCCGCACGCCCGAGTCGCCGGGTTGCATGATCTCCTTCACGCTCAAGGGACCGCTCGCGAAATTCTACGACGCCGTCCGCCTGCCCAAGGGCCCGAGCTTCGGCATGACGACGACGCTCATCTCGCCCTTCATCTACCTCGCGCACTACGACCTCGTCACCAGCGAAGCCGGCCGCGCCGAACTCGCCGCCCACGGCCTGTCGCCCGAATTGCTCCGCCTCTGCATCGGCACCGAACCGGTCGACGAAATCATCACCGCGCTTGCCGAGGCGCTGAGGTAGGGCGGCGAGTCCCTTCGCCGCCTTGGCGCGGAACGGAGTCCGCGCCCTACCTGGAGACAGTCAGCCGGTGGAACCGCCAGCCGAGCAACAGCGCGGCGCAACCCAGGCCAACGGCCAGCCCGGTCCACAAACCGACGGCACCGAGCGACGTGTGGAAAGCCAGCCAGTAACCGAGCGGGAGTGAAATGACCCAGTAGGCGATGAAGGTGATGACAGTCGGCACGCGCACGTCGTGCAGGCCGCGCAGGGCACCGACGCTGATCACCTGGCCACCGTCGAATAACTGGAAGAATGCCGCGACCACGAGCAGTTGCGCCGCCAGCGCGGCTACGTCCGGCGCCGGCGTGAAGGCCGACGTGATGGCCCGTCCCGCGAGTGCGAACGCCAGCGCGAAGCCCAGCATGATGACCAGGCCCGTCGCCAGCGCGCCGAAGCCGATCGGTCGCAGGGCCTCCGTCCGGCCCTCGCCGCCCGCCCGGCTGATCCGCATGCTCACGGCCAGCGAAAGCCCGAGCGGGAACATGAAGGCGAGCGAGGCACAGCCGATGGCGATCTGGTGCGCCGCCAGCGGCACGGTGCCGAGCCAGCCCATCATCAGCGCCGTGGCGACAAACGCCCCACCCTCGAACAACAGCATCCCCGCGGCCGGCACGCCCAGCTTCAGCAGCGTCACAAAGCGCCCGCGTTCCCAGCCCTTCCAGGGCGCCTCCCGCACCGGCGCAAAGGTCCTCGATGTCCGCAACCAGATCGCCAGGGCAACCACCGCGGCAAACCGCGCGAGCAAGGTCGCCCAACCGGATCCCGCCATGCCCAGTGCGGGAAAACCCAGGTGCCCGAACACGAACACCCAGTTGAGAAACGCATTCAGCCCAATGTCGGCGAGCATGATACCCATCGGCACCCACGGCCGCCCGAGTGACTCCGCGAACTGCCGTTGCACCTGGAAGAACAGCGCGAATACGAGCGAGCCCGCGATCAGCAGGTAAAACGGCCGCACGATGGCCACGACCTCCGCCGGCTGGCCAAAACGGTGGAGCTGCCACGACAAAACCAACATGCACCCGAAACCCAGCACGCCCACGATCAGTGCCAGCGCGCGCCCGTGACGGAGCCACGCCGCGCAACCGGCCTCGTCACCCGCCCCGTGATCGCGCGCTGCGAACACGCCCGTGCCGAGCAGCAGCCCGAGCCCCACGATGTAGAAAATGTTGAACACCCCGTGCGTGAACGCCGCCGCCGCCAGTTCCACGGTGCCCACCCGCCCGATGAAGGCGTTGTCGGTGAGCCCGATCAGCATCTGGCTGACCTGCCCGACCACCATCGGGAAGGCCAGCGTCAGCGTCGGTCCCAGCTCGCGGCGAAAATCTGTCCATTTAACCACGCAGCGCACGAAGCACACGAAGTCGGGCCGGCGCAAGCCTGCGGGGATGTATCGGCCGGTTGGCGGGGTAACTGTGATGTTGTAGGGCGGGATCGCTGACCCCGCCAATGAACCAGGCGGGATCAGCGATCCCGCCCTACAAATCGAGCCGCCACACGAAGCCTGTCATCCTGAGCCTCGCAAGGATCCAGCAACACGTGCGCCGGCGATTATCATGCTGGATTCTTCACTTCGTTCAGAATGACACTGGGAGCGTAATTCCCCATGACCCCGCTCGCCCTCGGCATCATCCTCGTCGCCGCGTTCACCCACGCGACCTGGAACTATGCCGCCAAGCGCTCGGGCGGCGGCCTGCCCTTCGTGTGGCTGACCGGCCTCGTGTCTCTCTGCTTCTATGTGCCGCTGTCCATCGCCTATATGCTGTGGAAGTCGCCCGCCATTCCCTCGGGGGCGTGGCTCGTCGTCATCGGCAGCGGCCTGATCAAGATGGTTTACGCGCTCCTGCTGCAGCGCGGTTACAAGCACGGCGACTTCTCGCTGGTCTACCCGCTGGCGCGCGGCACCGGGCCGCTGTTCTCCACGCTCACGGCCATCGCGATCTTTGACGAACGCCCCACCGCCCTCGCGCTGGCCGGCGGCGCGATCATCATCGTGAGCATCTTCTCGCTGACCGGCGGCACCAGGCTCCTGCATGCCGACCGCGCACACCTCCGCCAAGGCCTGCTCTATGGGTTCAGCTGTGGCTGCTGCATCGCGGCGCTGACCGTTTGGGACAAACATGCCGTCGCGCACCTGCACCTGCCGCCGCTGGTCTATGACTGCAGCACGCAAGTCGTGATGTGCCTCGTGCTCGCGCCCTTCGCGTGGCCGCGCCGCGCGGAGGCCACCGCGGCGTGGCGCGACCACCGCTGGAAGGTGTTCGCCGTGGCCCTGCTGGCCCCGCTCGGCTACATCCTCATCCTGACGGCGATGACCTTCACCCCCGTCAGCTACATCGCCCCGGCCCGTGAGATCAGCATCCTCATCGGGACATTTTTTGGGGCGAAGCTCCTCAAGGAAGCCGATGCCAAGCGCCGGCTCCTCGCGGCGGGTGGCATGGTGGCTGGTGTGATTGCGCTGGCGCTGGGTTGAGCCCGGAATAAGTTCCGGCCGTGCGCCGCAACAAGGAGATCATCATCTTGCTCGCCCTCCTGGTCGGCATGATGGGCTTCGTGCTCTGGTATGTGATCGACCGCCGGGCGAAGATGCGGGCCGAGGCGCAGTCCGTCTCACCCCCGCTGGCACCGAAAAGATAGGGCGCGGACTCCGCTCCGCGCCGAAGCGGCGGTGAAGGGACTCACCTCCCCGCCCCAGGCGTCGAGCGCACCATGATGGTGAACTTCCGCGCCCGCGCGTTTGTCGCGAAATAATGCACGGCCTCGGTCGCGCCGGCGTCAAGGTTGAGCGCCAGCCACGGGGTTTCGTCGCCGGTGCCGAGTCTGGCGGCATCCTGGAATACGCAGCGCACCTGCATCTCGATGGCCTCCGGGCCGCGGTTCTTGAGGTTGGCCACCACCTCGAGACAGCCCGCGGCATCGAACCTTTCCTGCAGGCCGGTGCAGGTGATGGCGAGCTGCGCGGGACGGTCCTGCAGCAGGAATTTCTCCGTGTTCTCGAGGGAATACTTGGCGCTCTCCTCCGGCCTGAAGGTGGCAGGCTCGCTCTGGCAGCCGGCCAGGAACAAGAGGAAGAGGAACGGAACGGGGAACTTCATGGCGTGGGGTGTGATGACTGGGACAGCGTTGCGGGGCAAAGTTCACATGTCACGGCGGGTTTTTACCGGAATCCCGCGTGACCCGCCCGAGGTTGCGCTTGCTACCCGGCGCGGCTTGGCGGATTTTTTGCCCAATGCACGGCTTCAATGCCAGAAATGCCTCATTGTTTATGCTCCGGTCATCCTGAGCCGGGCGAAGGATCCACCGGGATTCACGCCTTCCGATGGATTCTTCGCCCGGCTCAGAATGACAAACCTGGAACCTGAAGACGTCCCGAAATCCGCCCCCGTAAACCCACGCCACCATGCTGAAGGGAAGCTTTGATCTGCCGGTGCTTTTCGATCTCGGGGCGACGTTTGCCTTCGCCCTCACCGGCGCGCTCGCCGCCATCAAGCGGAACTACGACATCGTGGGCGTGCTGGCCCTGGCGCTGGTGTCCGGCATCGGTGGCGGCCTGATCCGCGACGGTATCTTCATCCAGCAAAGCCTCACTCCGCTGCTCACGACGCCCGCCTACCTCTACACGGTCACCGCCGCCGTGGTGGCCAGCCTCTTCTTCCGGCAGCATGTCCACCGTTTCCACCAACTCATCGCCTGGGTCGATGCTCTCGGCCTCGGCGCCTATGCCGTCTTCGGGGTGCAGAAGGCGCTCAATGCCGGCCTGCCGCCCTCCGCCGCCGTGCTCATCGGCGTGATCAACGCCGTCGGTGGCGGCCTGCTGCGCGACGTGCTCACGCGCGAGGAGCCGCTCGTGTTCAAGCCGGGGCAGTTCTATCTGCTCACCGCGCTGGTGGGCGCTGTTGGGAAAGTGTCAGTTCTTCAGAGGATGGGAGATAGCAATAGGTTACGCTTATCTCGTCTTTGCCTATCGTGATTTTCTCCACGATGGACTCGATGACCCGTCGTTTTTTCTCAGGGGTCATTTGCGGCCACTTCTCGTGCAGTTTCTGGGCATCCCGCATGACTTGGTCTGCCGAGACCTCGTTAATGCGCAGGAAGGCCGTTTCCGCCTCCAAGGCGGGTAGCCGAGTGGTTATCCACGCTGCCAAATGCGGTGAGCCGAATTACGCCGCTTCATCCAAGAGATGAGGCGGAACCCCCTGACCTACAATTTCCAGAGTCTTGAAATCGATGATTAATCCACAGCCGTTGCAGACATACAGGTTGCCCCCCCATTGACCCTCAACCGGCTCAACCTCGCGACCGTCGGCATTACAAGCATAGAAGCCGTCACCACAGGGAGTATTGCCGCATTTGCAAATCCAGGCCTCGGGGTTTCCGCGTTCATGTTTAATCTTTGCCATATGGCGACCCTACCACGCGGCCGGGAAACGGGCAAAGGCCAGCCATTGACACATTCCCAGCATTATCAATCCTTCGGCGTCTCGGAGTCGCCAGTCTACGATGGGCCCCTATCACCGATAGGACGTAGAGTATGACGCCCGGGTCACTATTGTTCGACCCCGCCGCGGCCCCTCGCCATGAACTACGCTGACGCAAAGCTCCGACTTGAGAGTTCGACCGCGTTCAAGCTCTTAAAGGCGATCAACGCACCACTCTGCCTTGGGTTTCTCAGCGCCGTCTTTCGCGTGGATCGTGCAGTATGGCGGACCCAATCGGAAATGGTCTCCCGACTCACAACGATGCTCGAGGAAATCAACGAGGCAGAAGATGAGCGGCGGTTTACCAATACGGCCAAGGAGTATCTCGACCAATGGGTCGCTGGCGGCGCGCTGTTCACCCGATACAATGAGGAGCACGAAGTCATTTACGAACTCACGCCCGAGGCCGACCAAGCGCTCCTGATTTTCGACCGATTGGGCGAGCGCTCCAAAAATACAGCGGGTGCCGAATCAAAACTTCGCGCCATCGCTATGACGCTGCAGCAGATTGCCGAGCGAGCGAATCCGGACCGGGAGCAGCGTATTGCCGCACTTGAGGAAAGGATCGCGGATCTGAAGGAGCAGGTCAACCGGCTCAAAGCCGGGGAGGCCTTAGTCGCAGATTCGCCGGAGCAATTGATCGAACGTTATCAGTTTGCGGTCGATGTCGCGCGGCAGCTTCTCGCGGATTTCTCCTTAATCCGGCAACGATTCCTGACGTTGGCGAAGGAATTGGCCGAAGAGCATGCGTCTGCCGAGGCCACCCGCGGCACCATACTGTCGCACGCGTTGGATGTGCATCGCGAACTGCACGAAGGTCCGCTCGGCCAGAGCTTCGCCGCTTTTCAGGAATTCCTGCATTCGCCGGAATCGCAAAAAGCGCTTTTCGCGCTCATCGATCAAATCACGCGGCTTGAGGGCATCGGCTTGGAGGAAATGAAGACTCAGTTTCTCTACAAATTACCCGCGAGCCTTCTGGCTGAAGCGAAGTCGGTCGTGGCACAGACGAGGCGTTTGTCGGCCGAATTGCGGCAAATGCTCGATTCCGAGGCCATCACTACCCGTCGGCAGATCCGCGAGGCCCTGGCTGCGACAAAGGCCCTAGCTTACCGCTTGTCCGACGAACCTCCAGTAAAAGGCCTGATCGGCATTACGCGTGCCTATGCGGAGATCGACGGCGCGGAAGATTTGTTGCGGCTACCGTGGCGTCCACCGGAGCAGATTACAGCCGTCGGCAATTCGGAAGCCCACCAAACCAGCGAGGAAGATAAGCGGCGGGCCCTCGCGATGATGGCGCAACTGCCCGCAATCGAAATCGAGCGCCTGAAGGGCAATTTGGCACAGCGGTTCAGCGCGGGCGACAATGCATTTCGCCTCTTGGAGATGTTGGAGTGGTTTCCGCCCACTGAGGGCAACTGGCTGCTCGACGTGGTTGGCTACTTGGAAATCGCCCGCATGCGCTCCAGCAAACACGCCGTCCGTATCGAGGACGACCAAACCTGGGTATATCAGCCGCCCGGCAAGGGCGCGCGCTATCGACTCCCCCAAATCTATTTCTACAAATGAACGAATCACCCTCCGCTTTTACGCCACCGTCCGACGAACCGCTCGATCTGATTGCCTTTTGTAGCGAGCCCGCCATCCGAGGCTCCGCTCCGGCGAAAATCAACATCCTACGTGGACCCATTTATGCCGAGGATGGCGCCTGGGAGTCCCTCGTGCGTCACCAAACCGAAGTAGAGCGATTCCTCGCCGAAATCGGTGCGCGCTTGGTCCTGAATACCCATGATGGTTACGCCTTCGCCGACCAAGCCCCGGAAGGCGACCCCGGTTCGGACTGGCCGCGGCTGTTTTACCGCGACCGATTTAGCTTCGACGTTACATGTGTGCTGCTGGTTCTTCGCGAATGGTTGCTCAAAAGGGAATCGGTTCCTGGCGATGAACACACGCCGCTCATGGGCGACGACCTGCTCGAGGCGCTCCGCCGCTTTTCTCGCAAGAACAACGCGAATGTCGAGCGCGAGGACAAGCGCTGGCGCGAAGCCATCAACAAGGTCATCGCCCATGGGTTTCTCAAGCGTATCAAATCCGACGAGGAAGCCTACGTCGTCCGCGCCATCGTCCGCGCCAAGCTCGATCTCGAAACTCTTAACGAACTGCGGATGGTTCTGGAGAAAGCCGCTGGCACCGCCGCCGAAGCTAAGGGCGAGGAGGACGGATCATGAATCCAACACCCGCCGGTTTCCGCCTGCGCCGCGTCGAGCTTCGCAATTGGGGCACATTCACGGGCGACTGCCACTATGTCATGAACCTCGATTGCACCAGCGCCTGCCTTACCGGCCTGAATGGCAGCGGGAAAAGCACCCTCGTGGACGCCCCGCTCACGCTGCTCGTGCCCCATCATTTCAGAAATTA
>JBKJRX010000130.1:0-3008 GCA_046593155.1 Lacunisphaera sp. | reverse complement strand
CCAGCGGCTGCCCGTTGAGGCGGACGCTGGCGAGTTCGCGCACGTCGCCGAGGTCGAGCACCGTCGCGCCGGCCGGCGCGACGAAGGTTTGTCGATACGTGGCGGTGCCCGAGTAATGGCGGATACCTTCCTCGGAGTGCAGCGTCCAATCTGTCAGCGCGGCGAACTCGGCTGAGGCCGGTCCGCCCCACTGCGGATCGAAGGCCACCCGCCAGGGACCAGCGAGCGTGGCGACGGGGCTTAGCGCCGGAAAGTTCGGGGCTCCGGTGGCGGCATGCGCGGCGGCGGGCGTGCGGAAGATGACGAACAGCGAGCCCGCCGGCGGGAGCGCCACGGCCAGCTTCGTGACGCCGCCGTCGATCGTGTAGTCGGTGGCGAAACGACGGCGACCGGTGACGGCGTCCCAGAGTTCGGGGACTTTGCCCGCGACGCGGAAGGTGGCCCGGCCCGACACGGCGTGCTTGGCGCGACTGGCGAGAAAATAAATCTCGGTGTCACCGTCGCGGCGGTGGATGTAGTTGAGCTTCGCCTCGCTGTCGTCCGCCTCGAAGGCGAAGTCCGGGCCGATCCCGGCCTCGAGCAGGACGGCGCGGGCCGCGCGGTCGGCGATCACGCTGGGCCACACTTCGGCCGCCAGCCGGCGGACCTCGGCGTCGCTCTGCGCCTGGTTGGTAAGACCGGGAATGCGGTCGGGCCAGGGGCCGAGCACGGTCGCGCCGGCGGCGACGAGCTCCTTGATTTTTTGCAGGGCGGGCAGGGCGAGGGCGGTCTGGGCGGGCAGCACGAGCAAGCGGTAGCTCATGCCGTCGGGCAGGACGAGGCGTCCGTCCCGCACCGATACGCGGGAGAGGAGTTGTTCAAGTGCGATCGCATCGAAGTCGTAACCCGGGCCCACGGCGGCCGGATCGCTTTCACGCCGCTGGGTGAAATTGGGGACTTCATTGCCATAGTAGTAGAGCACATCGGCGACCGGCAGCCCGCGTTGCAGCAGAAACTGGCAGCGGTTGAGGTAGGTGAAAAACGGCGCGGACTTTTCCCACCACGTCACATTGGGATTGAGGTGGGTGCCGGCGAAATATTCCTGGCCGGGGATGCCCATCTCGACAGGTGAGGAGGTGAAGGCGTGCCAGAACAGGCGGTTGAGTCCCTCGATGCACGCCTGGTCAAACGAGGGCTTGAGGTTTTCCCAGAGCCGCTCCTGCCAGTGCAGACCGACGTTGGTGAAGCCCTCGGCGGCCACGAGGCGATGGCCGGCGGTGTGGGCGGCGCTGGCGGGTTGCTTGACGAAGAAGCGGGCCTCGTCCGTCGTGCGATGGGTGGTGGCTTCGGCCCAGAATTCGCCTTTGGGCACGTCGTTGATCGCGAGACATTGCAACGCGTCGATGGGCGTGAAATGCGGCCCGCCCGACTCGGGGTGAATCTTGAGTCCGTGACTCGCCGATAGTGCGCTGAACTGCCGGTAGTGGTTGTCGGCGGCGAGGTCACCCAGGGTGCGGCGATAGTCGTGCAGGAAGCGATTGCTCGCCTCGCGGCTGCCGACGATGCGCCCCGCGATCACGGGGAGCCAGGGCAACGGGTCGTAGCCGCGCCGGGCGCGAAACTCGGTGAGCGCAGTCGGCGTCCAGTTGAAGGCGCCGACTTCCCAGCTGTCCGTGTGGAGGTAGCGCAGCGTGTTGCCGGCCAGTGGCCCGGCGTCGGCGATGAGTGGGAGCACGACGGCATCCCAGTAACGCCTGAAAGCCCCGGTGTCCAAGACATCGAGCGCGTATCCGCTCCAGCCCTCGCTGTGGGTCGAGACATGGCGAACTTCACTCAGCGTCGAGCCGAGGCGAAGAATCCGCCAGCGGCCGGCGGGGACAGTCCAAGTGAGAGTGCCGTCGGCGGCGAGCCGGTCCGTGAGATCGACCACCCCGTCCGCAGGGGTGTCTTCTTCGCCGGGCCGGGCCGGTTCTTCGGCGCCGAAGATCGGTGCGATATCGAGCGCGGAAACTGCGCGCAACCACCCCATCGGCCCGGGAAAGGTCGGGCGGGCGATCAGCGCTTTGGAGGCATGATTTTTCAACGGCAGGCGGTCCGCCGCTTGCGCCGGGTTGATCGGCCAGGCCAGCACGCACACGTCGCGGTAGACCCCATCGTTCACGGGCGGCAGCGGCAGCGCGATTCTGGCCGGGCCGGGACCCTGGGTTTCGGCTTCCGCCCAGGTGAGTTTCTTCGTCGCATCGTCCACCGTCACCATCGGGCCGCCAAGATTCCAGCCGCTTTGGATGTTGAGGCTGAGTTCAAGTTCGAGGCGGGCCGCTTCCCGCAGTGCATGCCGAAAAAGCTCGCGCCATGCCGGCGAGAGGAACACCGGGCCTGCCGGCACCTGATCGTTGCTGCCCATGTAAGCCTGCTTGGCTCCGCCCGCGTCGATAAGGACGGCGCCGCCGAATCCCTTCTCCCTCATGCCGACGAGATCGCGGGTAATGGAGGCTTTCGTCACGTTACCGTTGAGCCACCACCAGAAAGCGCGCAAGCGGGCCGCAGGCGGCGGCGCGGCAAAGCCCGCTTCGTGTGAGGGTGGTTGTGTCGCAGCGGGCGTGGCGCCGAGTGGACTGACGAGCGCGAGCAGCGCGACGCTGAGGAGCAGCGGAGTTTTGGTGCTGCGTCGAAGCAGCCGCAATCGTGGGGTGGGGCACATGGGGTTTCAGTTGAAAATCACACGACGCGAATCACATCAAGGCCGAGCAGCGCGCCAAGTTTAGCGAGGCGATCCGAGATGTGACCGACGCCAACGGCGCAGTGGTGCGCGGGACCGTGGGCGTTCCACCGGTTAACGAAGGCGCGCGCACCGCAGGCGAAGCGATAGCGGCTGTTGGTATTACCGATCTCGAGGATTGGGCCGGGCACCGATTCGGCTTCGGCGCAGAGCAGGGCGAGTTTGCCGCCCGGGGCCTCGATGAGGGAGAGCAAGGTGACCGGGCCGTGCTTCACCGCCATCTCGACCGAGAGTCCGCGGCCAACCTTGC
>JBKJRX010000357.1:0-10612 GCA_046593155.1 Lacunisphaera sp. | reverse complement strand
GCGAAATCTTCATGTTCACGGTCGAACCGAAACCCGGCGCGAAGAAGCCCAACGGCACCGCCTACACGCCCACCGATCTGCGCGAGCTGCAGGATTGGGTCGTGCGCCCGCAGCTCCGCAACCTGCAAGGCGTCACCGAGGTGAACACCATCGGCGGCTTCGTGAAGCAGTTCCACGTCACGCCGAACCCCGACCGGCTCCTTGCCTACAGTCTCACGCTGCGCGACGTGTTGGACGCCCTCGCGCGCAACAACGCCAATGTCGGGGCCGGCTACATCGAGCGCTTCGGCGAACAATACCTCATCCGCGTGCCCGGCCAGGTGAGCGGCATCCCTGAAATCGAGCACATCGTCGTCGCCCGCCGTGGCGGCCAGCCCGTCCGCGTGCGCGATGTCGCCGACGTGATCCTCGGCGAGGAACTCCGCACCGGCGCCGCCACCGAAAACGGCCAGGAGGTCGTGCTCGGCACCGTCTTCATGCTAATCGGAGAAAACTCCCGCGAGGTCTCCACGCGCGTCGCCGCCAAGCTCGAAGAGGTCAACCGCAGCCTCCCCGAGGGCGTCATTGCGAAGACCGTCTATGATCGCACCTCGCTGGTGGATCGCACCATCGCCACGGTGCAAACGAACCTGGTCGAAGGCGCGATCCTCGTGATCGTCATTCTCTTCCTTCTCCTCGGCAACATCCGCGCCGCGCTCATCACCGCCGCCGTCATCCCGCTCGCGATGCTCTTCACGATCACCGGCATGGTAACGAACAAGGTCTCCGGCAACCTCATGAGCCTCGGCGCGCTCGACTTCGGCCTCATCGTGGACGGTGCCGTCATCATCATCGAGAACTGCCTGCGCCGCTTCGGCCACGAGCAGCATCGCCTCGCCCGGCTGCTCACCAAGCCCGAGCGCTTCGCCCTCGCCGCGGAGGCCACGGCGGAAGTCATCAAGCCTTCCATCTTCGGCGTGTTCATCATCACCGTCGTTTACATTCCGATCTTTGCGCTCACGGGCGTGGAGGGAAAAATGTTTCACCCGATGGCGTTCACCGTCGTGACCGCGCTCTTTGGCGCGATGATCCTGTCGCTCACCTTCGTCCCCGCCGCCGTGGCGATTTTCGTCACGGGCAAAGTCTCGGAAAAGGACAACATCGCGATCCGCGGCGCCAAGTTGCTCTACCGCCCGATCCTCCGCTTTGTCATGTCGGTGCGCCCGGCGGCGGCCGTCGCCGCCGTCGTGCTGATCGCGCTCTCCGCCCTCACCGCCTCGAAGATGGGCACGGAGTTCATCCCCAGCCTCGACGAGGGCGACATTGCCCTGCACGCGCTCCGCATCCCCGGCACCAGCCTCACGCAAGCCATCAAGATGCAGGCCGACGTCGAGGCCGCCGTGAAGGCGTTTCCCGAGGTGGACAAGGTTTTCGCCAAGATGGGAACGGCCGACGTTGCCACCGACCCCATGCCGCCGAGCGTCGCCGACACCTTCGTGATGATGAAACCGCGCGAGCAGTGGCCGAACCCCACGCGCAGCAAGGCCGACCTCGTGGCCGCGATGGAAGCGGCGACGGCAAAAATCCCGGGCAACAACTACGAGTTCACCCAGCCCATCCAGATGCGGTTCAACGAACTCATCTCCGGCGTCCGCTCCGACGTGGCTGTGAAAGTCTATGGCGACGACCTCGACGTGATGAGCAAAACCGCCGGTGAGATCGAGGCGGTTCTCAAGACCATCCCCGGCGCCGCAGACGTGAAGGTCGAGCAGACCACCGGCCTGCCGCTGCTCACCGTCCACCTCGACCGCGAGGCCATCGCCCGCTACGGCCTCGCCGTGGACGAAGTGCAGCAAGTCATCTCCACCGCGATGGGTGGGACGAACGCCGGCCAGGTCTTCGAGGGCGACCGGCGCTTCGATCTCGTCGTGCGCCTGCCCGAAAATCTCCGCACCGACCTCGCCGCGCTCGGCCGTCTCCCCATCCCGCTGCCCAAGCTCGACGAGGACGAGGCGCGCGTGATGCCCGCCATGCTCCGGCGCGGCGGGAGCCCGCCGGAGATGAAAGCGCCCATGCCGTTCATCCCGCTGCGCGAAGTGGCGAAGATCGAGATTGCCCCCGGCCCGAATCAAATCAGCCGCGAGAACGGCAAGCGCCGCGTCGTCGTCACCGCCAACGTCCGCGGCCGCGACCTCGGCGGCTTCGTCGCCGACGCGCAACAGCGCATCACCACCGCCGTGAAAGTGCCCGCCGGCTACTGGCTCGTATACGGCGGCACCTTCGAACAACTCATCTCCGCCACCAAGCGCCTGCAAATCGTCGTGCCCGTCGCCCTCGTGCTCATTGTCGGCCTGCTCTTCATGAGCTTCGGCAACGCCAAGGACGCCCTGCTCGTCTTCACCGGCGTGCCGCTCGCGCTCACCGGCGGCGTCGCCGCGCTCTGGCTGCGCGACATCCCACTCTCGATCTCGGCGGGCATCGGCTTCATCGCGCTCTCCGGCGTCGCCGTGCTCAACGGCCTCGTCATGATTTCCTACATCCGCCACCTGCGCGCCGAGGGCAAACCCATCGACGAAGCCGTCGAGGAAGGCTGCCTTACCCGCCTGCGGCCGGTGCTCATGACTGCGCTCGTCGCCAGCCTCGGCTTCGTGCCAATGGCCATCGCCACTGGTGCCGGTGCCGAGGTGCAGCGTCCCCTCGCGACCGTCGTGATCGGCGGCATCATCAGTTCCACCTTGCTCACCCTCGTCGTGCTGCCGGCCCTCTACCGCATGGCCCACCGCGACGGCGACGTGACGGAAGTCGAGGTCTGAGTCCTCCCTCCCATGAAACCCCAACCCTGCTGTTATTCGGTGCATCCGGCGCGATTCTCGCCGGCGTGCACACACCGTGGAGCAGTTTGAGCCACGCCAGATACCTTACCGTCACCGGGGGCAGGTCGATGCCACCTACCGCGTGTCTCTGGATCCCTTGCCCGCCGGCACCTCCCGGATCGAAGCCCGGGCACATGAAGGCTCGCATCCCTCTGCCGCCTGAGCTTGCCTTCACTCGACTGTGTCTGATTGCGACTGCCATTTTGAAGCCGAGAGTGACGCCCAACGGAAGGTGTTGCGCACCTTGCTGGCCATCAATGCCACGATGTTCGTCGTGGAGATCGCCGTCGGCATCCTGGCCCAGTCCTCGGGGGTCATCGCCGACTCGCTCGACATGCTGGCGGACGCACTCGTCTACGGCACCGGCCTGTATGCCGTCGGCCGGGCCGCCTCGATCAAACAACGGGCCGCGTGGTGGAGCGGCGTCTTTCAGATCACCCTGGCTGGCAGCATCGGAGTGGATGTCGCCCGCCGGGCCGTGCAGGGCAGCACGCCCCACTCCTTGCTGATGATGGGCATCGCCGCCGTGGCGCTGGTCGCCAATGCGTATTGCCTGTCGCTCCTGCAAAAGCACCGCGATGGCGAGGTGCACATGCGGGCCAGCTGGATTTTCTCGCGCAGCGATGTGATCGCCAACGCCGGCGTCATCTTCGCCGGCGGGCTGGTCTGGTTCACCGGTTCCCGCTGGCCCGACCTCATCGCGGGTGGAGCGATCGCCGCCGTCGTTTTCAAAGGCGGACTGGATATCCTGCAGGAAACCAGGCGGAGCGGCCCGGACAAGTGAGCCGATGATCCCTCCCCGGCCAGCCCGCCCATGAAAATTCGCGACAGCGGCATGCCACCGCAGGATTATTGGGAGACACTGCTCGATGTGCCGCGCATCCTTGATGCCTTCGGCTTCGGTCCGGGCACCGGTGACGTGGCCGAGCTGGGCTGCGGCTACGGCACCTTCACGCTGCCGCTGGCCCGGCGCATCGGCGGCACCGTGCATACGGTCGACATCGATGCCGCGATGGTGGCGCTGACGGCGGCCCGCACCGCCGAGGCCGGCTTGGTCAACGTGAAGGCGGAGATGCGCGACGTGCTGGCCGGTGGCTTCGGCCCGCCCGCCGGCTCGTGCGAGGCCGCCCTCCTGTTCAACATCCTGCACGCTGAGGAACCAGTCGCCCTGCTGCGCGCCGCCCGCGACGTGGTCCGCCCCGGTGGCCTGGTCGCCGTCATCCACTGGCGCAGCGACATCGCCACGCCGCGCGGTCCTTCGCTCGCCATCCGGCCCCGACCGGAGCAGATCGCCGCTTGGGCCACCGAGACCGGTCTCACCATTGAAGGCCGGAGCCTCGACCTGCCGCCCTGGCATTTCGGCCTGAAACTCCGGCGAGACGACAACCCGATCTCGGAGAGTTTGGTCAACCACTAATCGGTTTCGCCAAAGGCGAAACTTTGCATCACCCCTGCGCCTGATCGACTAAGGAACAGGATTCAGGGTCCGCTAATCGCGACTGGAGAAATGCCCCCGATTAGCGGGCCCGGAAACCAAGCCGTGGCGACGATCAGTCGCCGCACACTTCCAAGAATTCATCCCTTGATGAATCCATTGTGGTAAATTTTCTTCGCATCCTGGGTCCGAGCACGTCCTGCTGGAGCCGGCCCGCCCTCGGGCCGGTCTTCTTAGCCACCGGGGCGAGGGCGCCCCGGCTCCAAATCGATCCAAGCCGGAGCACCTGTCAGCCATAGGCCCGGCGACGGCTGAAGCTCCAGGGTATTAGACCCAAGGGGAATCAATCCCCCACCCGCTCGAACCGTGGCACGCATTTACCGCCGACCTCCACCGTCCCGGTAAACATCGCCGCCGGACGGACGAACAGCCCGCCCTCGCCATACAGCGCCTCGTAGACCACGAGCCACTCGCGCATCTCCGTGTGGAGGGCCAGTCCGATCACGCGATACGGGTTGTCCTTGTAGTGGCGGTAAAGTCCGGGCCGGGGCTCAGCGGGCTTGGTTAAAGACGAATTCTCGAAACTCATGAGTGCGGATGCTGCAGGCCGGATTTGGCTTCTCGCAAGTCTTGTTCTCCGCTACTCAAATGAGTTCCCATTCGCCGGCGCGGTGCGCGCCAGGCGCTTGGAGATGAATATATCCCAGGCAGAAATGGCTGCGGTCGCCGGATTGAGTAAGCGCACGATCGAACGGATAGAAAATAATGGCCAAGCTACTTTCCATCACATGGTGGCAGCGTTAAGGGCACTAAACCTGGAATCGATGTTCGCGGCCTTGGAATTAAGTCCGCAGGTAAGGGAAAGGGCGACTGGAAGCAGACGCCGGGCCCCGGCTCAGAAGGCTTCTACGATTTCGTCCTAAATGGCCCTCAGTTTCTAAGCAGAGGGCAATAAATCATTGTATATTAAAGGCCAGATATGGCCTTTATTATTGCTTTAGTGCCACTAAGGGCCATATATGACCTATAATTATTTTCAAAAATCAGCTTACTGACAGAGTCGTCTTAGGGGAAATTGGACGCCGGCTCGCGCAAATGAGACTCATGAAAAACATGACCCAAGCCGAACTCGCCAATAAAAGCGGCTTGGGAGTTCGCACAATTAGACGTCTAGAGGCTGGAGAGGTGGCTCCACAACTTTCTGCGTTCATCCGGGTCTGCCGCACCCTTGATATTCTTGAGCGGCTGGAAGGCGTTCTTCCCGAACCAACCCCAAGTCCGATTGCCCAACTCAAACTCCGCGGTCGCCAAAGGCAGCGGGCTTCCGGTGGCAACACCGCTGCGGCACCGACCCGACCCTGGGCTTGGGGTGACAGCACGTGAGCACACTGGCGGAAGTCAAACTCTGGGACCGCACCATCGGGGCGGTCTCGCTGGCGGAAAGCGCCCCGTATGCCGTCTTCCAATACGACCCGGCCTTCGCGCACAGCGGCATCGAGGTTGCGCCGCTGATGATGCCGCTCGGCGAACAGGTCCACACCTTCCCCGCCCTGCCCGCCGGCACCTTTCACGGGTTGCCGGGGCTGCTGGCGGATTCGTTGCCGGATAAATTCGGCAACGCGCTGATCGATGCCTGGCTGGCGACGCAAGGACGCGAGCCGGGCAGCTTCAATGCGGTGGAACGCCTCTGCTACACCGGCACCCGCGGCATGGGCGCGCTGGAATTTTTCCCGGGCCTCGGGCCGCGCGCGCGCACCGCGCAGAAAATCGAGATCTCCGCCCTCGTTTCGCTCGCCTCGGAAATCCTGACCCGGCGCGCCTCCCTGACCGCCTCTCTTGCCGGGACGGACCGCCAGCATGCCTTGAACGACATCCTGCGCGTGGGCACCTCCGCCGGCGGCGCCCGCGCCAAGGCCATCGTAGCTTGGAACGCCCAGACCAACGAGGTCCGTTCCGGCCAGGTCGCCGCCGGACCCGGCTTCGGTTACTGGCTGCTGAAATTCGACGGGGTCACCGGCAACCGGGACAAGGAGCTGGAGGACCCCAAGAGCTACGGCGCGATCGAGTATGCTTACTCGCTCATGGCCCGGGCCGCCGGCGTGACGATGAGCGAATGCCGCCTGCTGGAGGAGAATGGACGCCGCCATTTCATGACGCGCCGCTTCGACCGGCTCGACAGCGGCGAGAAACTGCACATGCAGTCGCTCTGCGCGCTCGCCCACTACGATTTCAACCAGGCGGGGGCCTATGCCTACGAGCAGGCCTTTCTGGTCATCCGCCAGCTGGGTCTCCCGATGGAAGCCGTCGAAGAACAGTTCCGACGGATGGCGTTCAACATCGTCGCCCGCAACCAGGACGACCATGTGAAGAACATCGCCTTCCTCATGGACAAAGCCGGCCGCTGGTCCCTCTCGCCCGCCTTCGATGTGAGTTACAGCTACAACTCAAGCGGCGCCTGGACTGACCGGCATCAGATGACCCTCAACGGCAAACGCGATGGCTTCACCGTCGCCGATTTCACCGCCTGCGCCAAAACCGCCCTGATGAAACGCGGCCGTGCCGAGACCATCATCGAGGAAGTCCGCGCCGCGGTCGTGCGCTGGCCGGAGTTCGCCACCCAGGCGCAGGTGGCGGAATCCTGGGGCCAGCAGATTCGGCAAAACCATCGCCTGACCTTGCCGCAAGAATGAGGTGGAACCTGGCCTCCGGGCAGGTTTTCGTGGGCCAGCGAGCTTGCTCGCGCCATATCCGCGCCTGCAAGCAGGCAGCCTACCGTGGCTTGGCCGGCCAGAATCACATTGTGCAAACACTCCCTCATCAACCCGCCCGGAGGTTGGGCTCCCCCTTTCAGGCCGCCCGCCATCAAGGGCACTACGTTTCAACTGCTTGGATCCGGTTGATCACGTCTCACCCGCCCAAAGCTGGAAACACCCGGCCCGGTGAATTTCCGCCCAAGGCCATCATCGGCGTTTTCGCGAGCCAGCGCGAAAGCTCTTCGGGACCGTAGTCCCGACTCTCGAGGCCGATCTTCGCCGCGAAAACCAGCTCGTTGATGCTGCCCAACACGGATCTTCCCGGGATCGGTGCCCATTGGATAACCGGCTCTTCAACAAGAATCCGGGTTTGAAACTGGGCCTCCAGCGCCCCGCCCCGCAGGCAGGTTTGCAGTCCACCCATCAATCTCGCGGCCAGTTTCGGCCCGTCCGTCACCCGGGTGGACATCATCACCACGGGATAAAGCGACGCTGTGTTGCAGAAAATCAGGTAGCGGTGCCGCGACACCCGAAACTCATGCGCGCACCAGTCCGCCACCCGGTTGGTTACCGGCGGTGGCACCGCCGGCACGTCGATGCCCAATCGCCGGGCCAGCATTTTGGTAGGTCGGATCGTCAGCATGCCGCGGTTTTGACCGCTCACTCCGCCCGGCGCAATTTTTCTCCTGCGGCTTCGGCCGCGCCGCTGTAGGGCGGCATCGCTGATCCCGCCCGTTTGGACGAGCGCCCGGCCTCACTCGTGGCGGGATCAGCGATCCCGCCCTACAATTTCCAGCCGCCCTCGCCTCTCTTTCCCCAAATCGCCCTCGCCTGCCGGCCCGGCGCCCGCCTAACCTTCCGCTTTTCCCGTGCTGACTTCCGAAACCAAGAACCGCATCCAGGCCTGTCGCGACGTTCTCGTCGGCAAACTCCCTCTCCCCACCGACCAGGTCGAGCTCATCACCCTCGCGCTCATCTACAAGTTCATGGACGACCTCGACGAGGAGTCCGTGGCGATGGGCGGCAAGCGTTCCTTCTTCACCGGCCCGCTCGCCAAATACCGCTGGCGCGCCCTCCTCCCGCAGACCGTCTCCGGCGACCAGCGCGTCGCCCTCTTCTCCGAGGGTCTGGAGGCCATCGGCCACGCCAAGACCGGCGCGCACCTCCCCGCGCTCTTCCGCGACATCTTTCGCAACGCCTTCCTCAAATTTCGCGACGGCCGCATCCTCACGCTCTTCCTCATCGAGGTGAACGGCTTCGCCTACTCTCACAGCGAGGAACTGGGCAACGCCTTCGAGTTCCTCCTCCAGAGCATGGGCACGCAGGGCGAGAACGGCCAGTTCCGCACGCCCCGCCACATCATCGACTGGATTGTCGCCTGCCTCGAGCCGCAGCGGACCGACAAGATCCTCGACCCCGCCTGCGGCACCGGCGGCTTCCTCGTCTCGGCCTACAAGCACATCCTGGACAAACACACCTCCCGCGGCTCCGCGATTCCCGGCGACAAGCTCGGCCACGAGCAGCGCCAGCGCCTCTACGCCAACTTCACCGGCTACGACATCACCGATCTCATGGTGAAGGCGTCGAAGTGAAGTATCTGGAACTGGCCATGCGCGGCAAGAAAGGTGAACTCGATGCGATGGCTCCACAGATGGCGCAAAAAAACATCAACATTGAGATTCTGGAATCCGTCCAAATCCCCCTTCCCCCGCTGCCCGAGCAGCAGCGCATCGTGGCGGAGCTGGACGCGGAGGCGGCGCAGATCGAGGCCGTGCGCGCGCTCCTCCCCCGCTACGAAGCCAGGATCCAGCGTGTCCTCGCCCGCGTCTGGGGGACGGCCACCTGAACCTGCCTAAAGCCCGGCGCCATTCTTTATTAATTCCAAACGGACAAAGTTCATAAACAACGTAATTGCAGAGAGTTCTTATATGCTTAGAAAAACGACGTCATGAAACCATGGATGGCCAAAGCCTTGGAATTGCTGCGCGCCAGCCTGGAGCCTCCCCAGCACGAATTGAACGAGCTGGATTGGAAGGCCGCGCTGTCGCCTGACAAAAGGCGATTGACCGAACACTTGTCCGCGTTCGCGAACCTGCCGGGCGGGGGCTATCCGGATGCCAAGAAGGAAGACCTCCGGCTTGACTTCACCTGGCCGGCCCCAATTTTTCTTCCAGCATACCCGCCAAGCTGAGGTTACCGGAGCGCTCCGGCAACATGCTCAAATGTGGCGGGTTTTTGTTTAGGCCGAAACCGCCGCGGGCTAGCCGAATTGCCGGACAATCTTCCCCGGCGTTCGCACGGGGATCACCTTCACGTCGCTCGGTAGATGAGGCTCAGGGCGCGGGCGCGGTGGCGCTGCCTTTCCTCGTTGGACAGACCGTTGGCCCGGGCGCGGTATTGCGCCGCGAGCACCGCTCCTGCGGTGGGAGCCTTCTTGACCGTCTTGCGCGTCACCATGCCCCGAACGTCGTTCTGCGGGATAGCCGGATCAAGCGGGATGTCCGCCATCCCAGTGGGGTGCTTGACTCAACGCATAATTATGCGTTGAGTGGGGCCATGCGGACCACCCTGGATTTGCCGGCCCCCTTGATCAAGCGTCTCAAGCAGCGGGCGCGGCAGGAAGGCGTGCCGATGAAAACCGTTTACAACCGGGCCCTGGCCCGCGCCTTCGGCGAGACCTACACGGCGCCGACGCCGAAAAAAGCGCCGGCAACCAAACCCCGGGGATGATATGCTCACCAACCTGGAAATCCCCGATCATATCCTGAAACACGCCAAACGCCGGGCCGTGGAAGAAGGCCGCTCCCTGAAAGATATCGTCACGCAGACCCTGTCCGACGAACTCGCCGCGACCGGTCCCCGCCGGACCGCCCCGTGGCGGGTGCCCGTGGCACGCCATGACATGGGTTGGAAGGGACTGAGCTGGGCTGAAATCCAGCAGGTGATGGAAGCGGAGCGGGACAAGATCCTCCTGCATCGCGCCGGACTGGATGCACCGGGCCCGCGCCATGCTCAGCATTGACACGAACATCATCTTCCCCGCCTCGCAGCCGGCGGCTCCCCTGCACGAACGGGCGCGGAGCTGGCTGGAGTCACTCGGGGGACGGAGTGATGTGGCCTTGTCGGAACTGATGCTGGCGGAGGTGTATGGTCTGCTGCGCAATCCCGCCATCCAGCCGCGACCGCTGTCCGCTCCGGCCGCGGCCGGGATCATCGAGGGTTATCGCCGGCACCCGCGCTGGCGCATCATCGGCTTCCCCACGGAAGGCCGGCGGATGCACGATGCCCTCTGGAAAAAAGCCGCCGAACCGGGCCTCGCTTTCCGGCGGCTCTACGACCTCCGGCTGGCCTTCAGCCTGCTGCATCAGGGCGTGGAGGAATTTGCCACGATCAACGTGAAGGACTTTCAGCCCCTGGGTTTTCGCCGGGTGTGGAATCCACTGACCGAAGGGTGATGCCGTCATGTCCTCCGAAGCCCAGGCCCGCGTCACGATCAACAAGCTTCTGGAAGAGGCGGGCTGGCGGTTTCTCCCCGACGCGTCGGGTCGGCGGGAGAACATCGTCTGCGAGCA
>JBKJRX010000306.1:0-34225 GCA_046593155.1 Lacunisphaera sp. | reverse complement strand
CTTTTTCCTCTGCTTCCTGCCGCCGCTGCTCTTCGCCGACGGCTGGCTGATGCCTCTCCGGGAATTCGTCCGTGCCCGGCGCGCCATCCTCACCCTCGCCATCGGGCTCGTGATCTTCACCACCCTGACCGTCGGCCTCGTGGCGTGGTGGCTGGTGCCGGGCCTGCCCCTCGCCATGGCTTTCGCGCTGGGCGCCATCGTCTCCCCCACTGACGCCGTGGCCGTCAACGCCATCACCGAGCGCCTCCGCGTGCCGGCGCGGCTTACGACCGTGCTGAACGGCGAGAGCCTGATGAATGACGCCACTGGCCTCGTGGCCTTCAAGTTCGCCCTCGCGGCGGCCGTCGCGGGCGGGTTCTCGCTGAGCCGCAGTGCGGTTGAGTTCTCGCTGCTGGCCGGTGGAGGCTTCGCGCTCGGGCTCGTCATCGGCTACACCATCGGCAAACTGCGCGACCTGCTGCAGCGCCTGGAGGCCGCTGATCCGTTGATCGAAATCACGCTGTCGCTGATGACGCCCTTCGCCGCCTATCTCGCAGCCGAGCATCTCGGGGTGTCGGGCATCCTCGCCGTGGTCGCGGCCGGCCTCTACTCGGGCTGGCGGGATCCGGTGCGCATGGATGTGGAAACCCGCCAGAGTGCCTTTGCCGTGTGGGGCTTGCTGATTTTCTGGCTCAACGGCACAGCCTTCGTGCTTCTCGGCCTGCAGTTCCCGACTTTGCTGGCGGCCGTGCGCGATCATTACTCGATCCCCCAGCTCCTTGGTTTCACCGCCGCCGTGGCCGGCACGGCCATCGCCGCCCGCCTGATCTGGGTGTTTTCAGGGATTTACCTGCCGTTTCTGCTGCCGGGCGTTTGCGCCCCGCGCGCTCGTCCCGTCACGGGCCTGGTGATGGGCTGGGCCGGCATGCGCGGCACGGTGACGCTGGCGGGCGCGCTCTCCATTCCCTTTTTCCTGCCGGATGGCTCACCGTTCCCCAGTCGCGACATCGTCATCTTCCTGGCCTTTGGCGTGATTGCCGTGACGCTGCTCGTGCAAGGCACCACGTTGGAACGACTGATCAAGCGACTCGGTCTGAGCGAGGACGGCTCGCGCGCCAAGGAAGACCGCCTGGCACGCACCGCGGCGGTCGGAGCCGGGCTCGCGGCCTTGCGTAACCTCGAGCCGGCGGCCACCGCTCCCGACCACAATGCCGCGCTCAGCCAGGTGATCGCGGAATACGAGCACCGGCTGGCCGTGCTCGAGGCCGAGGGGGAGACCCGTCGCAGCGCCCGCCGCCGGCGCAAAGCCGGACATCACTACCGCACCACAGCGTTGCAGGCCGAACGCGTGGCCATCGACGAACTCTGGCGCAGCAGCAAAATCGCGGATGATGTTCACCGCCCCCTGCAACAACTCCTCGATCACGAGGAGGCCCTGCTGAAGGTTAGCCCACCGCCATCCGAGGACTGAGCCCGCACCCCCTAGCGAAAGAAATAGGTAGATACCCCATAGCCGGCAGGCCGCCGTGCAGGCATATTGCCCGTGTGTGCTAGTTGAGGGGCCGTCCCGCGAGGGCGGCCCTTCTTGCTTTCACTCAGAGGAGCGCGCGCATGGCAGTTTTTTTGCCGCCGGGTCTAAGGATGTTCGCCCCGGTTCGTCTTCCTCCCATGCGCCCCAAATTTATGCTTCTCGCCGCCCTCGTCGCGGCTGGCCTCGGTTTCCTGCCCAGTCTGCCCGCTCATGACGCCGTGCCCCGCGGTCACCGCCCCGCCCGGCCCCGCATGGAGGTCGTTTTCGTCCTCGATACCACCGGCTCGATGAGCGGCATGATTGCCGGGGCCCAGCAGAAGATCTGGGCGATCGCCAACAAGCTGAAATCCGCCCGGCCCACCCCCGAGATCCGCTTCGGCCTCGTCGGCTATCGCGACCGCCGCGACGCCTACATCACCAAGGTGTTCGGCCTGACCGGCAATCTCGATGAGGTTTACACCAACCTCCACGCCTTCGAGGCGCAGGGCGGTGGTGATGAACCGGAATCTGTCAACGAGGCGCTGCACAAGGCGGTGCGCGATCTCCAATGGAGCACCGACCCGGAAGTGTTGCGCGTGGTTTTTCTCGTCGGCGATGCCCGCCCGCACATGGACTACCAGGACGATGTCAAATATCCCGAAACCTGCCGGCTCGCCAACGAGCGCGGCATCCGGATCAACACCCTGCAATGCGGCCGCCTGAGTGGCACCGAACAGGCCTGGCGAGAAATCGCCTCCCTGACCAACGGCACCTACGGCGCCATCCTCCAGGACGGCGGCTCCATCAAGATCGATACGCCTTACGACCAGGAAATCACCCGGCTCAACCTGCAGCTCGATACCACGATCATCCTTTATGGCTCGAAGGCCGAACAGGCCGGTGCCGCCGCCAACAAGTCGTTGCTCGCAAGCATGTCGTCCGAGGCGCTCGCCGACCGTTCTTCCTATCTCGCCAAAGGCGAGGCCGGTGCGGTCATGTCTGGCCGCGGCGACCTCGTCGTCGAGGTCATGAACGGCCGCGAAAGCGTCGACAAACTCGACGAGAAGAAGCTCGACCCGAAATTGCAGGCGATGACCCCGGCGGCCCGGCAGGAACTGATCACGCAAAAAGTCGGGGAGCGCCGCGCGCTCCAAACCGAGCTGGCCGCCCTCGTCGCCAAGCGCGACGCCGCGGTCGCCACGCAACTCAAGAACCTTGAGGGCAAGGACGGCGTCCTTGAACTCGAGGCCTTCGAGGTGCTCGAGTCCCAGGCCAGGGAAAAGGGATTTAGTTTCGAGAAGAAGCCCTGAACTCCTGCTGGAAATTCGACCCCAAGCGACTCGGCTTGGTGCGCTGACGCGAATCCGGCACCCCCGTTCTTACAAGGCGGCGCTGGCCCAGCCCGGCACCTCGAAGGGGCGTCCCACGACGAAATCCTCGAGCGCCCGCTCCAACCAGGGGCGGCTGCAGGTGAAACTCGTGGCGCGGACAAATTTCTTGCCGCCGCGCTCCTCAATCTCATAGCGCCCGATGCGAACCGTGACGGGCGAGACTTCGCCTTCCAACTTGCAGGTGACCTCGACCGTCTTGGCCTTCGAATCGAGGCGCAAGTCGCTGACGGAACCGTAACGCGAGATGCGGTCGTTGATAAACTTCCGGGCGGCGGCACCGGTCATGGCGTCTTTGGCGGCGGAAAACATGGTGAAAAGTGGGCGCGCGAATGCGCCCTAAGGAGAGAAAGCGGAACTGACGCCTGGTTCCGGGTTACGCGGGAAAATGTGGTCGTGGATGCCCCACAGGGCGGTTCTTAATGTAGGGTCGGCGCTTGCCGCCGGACCATGGTTCGCGCGCGAAACGGTCCGCCGACGAGCCGTTTCGACAGGCTCAAGGCCCCGAGCTTGTCGAGGGGCGGCGACCCTGCATTCCGTCTCATCGTAGGGCTGGTGTAGGAGCCCGTTTACAGGCGATTCAAAGCGCGCGCCAACAGACAACGTCGTGATCGCCTGTAAACAGGCTCCTACAAATTCGGGGCGCTACCCGTGTCGCCGCCGCTCATCCATCCGGGCCAGCAATTCCGGCATCGCCGCTCGCAAGGGCGAGGCCGCCAGAAACTCATCCGCCAGCGTCTTGGCCCCGCGCGTGCGCAGACCGGCATAGACATGCAACTCGAACTGAAGGCGCAGCCTGGCCTCAGCCTCCCTCAGCCCAAGGGCGGCATAGAGAAACAGCAACGCCTCCACGGTCGCATGCTTCCCCGCGCCCGGCGCATTGCGCAGCCAGTAACGGCTCGGGCCGGACATCGGCAGGCTCACGCGTCGGCCCCACGGCCCCGCCACCGCCAGCATCGACCCGGCTTCACTCCAGCTGCCATCCAGCAGCAACACCTGCAGGTTGGCCGGAGCGGCCCCGGCCGGCAGTTCCTCGCCGCGGGGATGCAGGATCCACAGCTCCCGGTCCGGCAACACCACCGATTCCCGGGCCGGCGGTTTCTCCTGCCAGAAAATGTGACTGCGCGAACCTTCCACGACGCGGCTGATGAGCCGCCCGGTGCTGGTGGGCCGCCAATATTCCCGCTTGTGGATCAGCACGTCCACCTGCAGCGGACTGCTTACCGCCTGAAAGCCCGCGCAGATGCACCAGCGGGGCGTGCACCGGCAGCGTTCGCAGCGCGGAGTGGTTTCGAGGACGACGCTTCTCGCCATGGCTCAGGGCTTGGCCACCGGCTCGGAGTTCACCGCGACCAGCTCGACTTCAAAGATCAGGCCAGAAAAAGGTGGAATATTGCCGGACCGAATGCCGCCATACCCCAAGTGCGGCGGGATGTAGAAAATCGCCTTCCCACCGGGCTTGAGGGTCAACATCGCTGCTGACCAGCCGGTGATGAGCCGGTCGACCGCAAAGTCGGACGGTTTGCCGCGAGCCCGCGAATCATCAAACACCGTGCCATCCTTTAGCCGTCCGGTGTAATGCACCCGCACCCGGTCCTGCAGCTGCACCAGCGGCCCCTCCCCCGCCGCGAGAATCCTGATGCCGAGATTGCTCGCGCGCCAGGCGATGTCCTTGTCCGCCGCGATTTCCGCACCGAAATACTGTTCACGTCGTTGTTCCGCCTCGCTTTTCTCCGGCCTGGCAGGTGCGGGCGGCGGCTTGGGGGCACAACCGGCCGCGCCCAGCAGCAAAGTCACCAACAGGAAAGCGGCTCCGCGATTCATGAGCAGAACCGTAAGCAGCCTGGCGACAAAATCACCCAGAATCTTCCCCGCTCCCGCGCCCCGGCTCTCCTTCATTGACAGGAGCCAGTAAAATCAAAATCTGTTCCTTCTGTATGCGTGGAAAGGGCCCGGCCCCTCCGCGATAAACTCCAACCCCGATCCTCCATGAAGAAGCTGTCCGCTCTCCTCCTCACCGCCGTTCTCCTGTCGTTCGGCCTGGCCACCGCCTCCGCCTCTGAAACCGCCCCGAAGTCCGTGATCCACGTCGTCACCGTGGCGTGGAAGGAAGGCACCACCCCCGAGCAGATCCAGGCCGCCCTCGACGGCGCCCAGGCCCTGCCGGCCGCCTACAAGGGCATCACCCGCGTCTGGACCAAGGCCATCAAGGTCCAGAACGCCCCCGGCACGACGATCAAGCGCACCCACATCATCGTGATGGAATTCGCCGACGCCAAGGCGCTCGCGGATTACACCGACAGCGAGGCTCAGAAAACCTGGTATAAGCTCTACACGCCGATTCGCGCGCAGAGCACCACGCACGACATCACGAACTGAGCGCTCGTTCCGTCCGACTTACTCCCCAGGCCGCTTTCGAGCGGCCTTTTTTATTCGCTTTGGGTTTAATACCCCGGAGCTTGCTCCGGGGATTCTTTACTCTCAGCGGTATGCTTTGCGGGACCAATGGTCCCACCTCCATGGACTCTAGATTGGTGGGCCGGCCGGCCCACCCCCGCTAGCCGCCCGGCCAGATGTGCCGCGCGCGACGTTCGGATAGCTGGCGGCGTAATCTCCCCATTACGTCCCCGTCGCCCGCAAAAAAACGGCGCCCTTCCCGCCCGGTCCGGACCGCAGCGGTTCCGGGCGGGGCGGGATTTCTTAGAGGGCGTCTAAAAAGGTCTTTTGTTTGTCATTCTGAGCGCAGCGAATCCAGTTGAGGCTCCACACCTCTCAAGTGGCGGGCAATTCCTGATGGATTCTTCGTTTCACTCAGAATGACAGGCCTTTTTAGACGCCCTCTTAGATCCAATGGGAATAAAAACGCGTCCAGCGGCCGCGTTACACCTCAAGCAACTCAGCCCCGTGGCGCCGTGGCAACGAACGCGTCCCACGCCGCGATCAGCCGGTCGTCGGACGTGTCGGCCGGCAACGCGGGCACCGGCTTGTGCTGGTCGATCCACGCCACGGTCCGGCGGACGCCTTCCTCGAATGGCATCGTGAGGCGGAACTCGGGCACGTCGCGTTTCAGCTTAGCGTTGGCGTAGACGCCGTGGAACCGGAAGATTTCGTCGAGCAGGACGAAGCGCTTGGGGTCGACGGTCAGCAGGAAGTCCGTCGGCAGATGCACAAGCCGTGGCGCTGGCGCGCCGATGGCCGTCGCGGTGCGCAGGACGTATTGGTCCCACGTGACCACCTCGTCGGCCACGGCGTTGTAGGCCTGCCCGAAGCAGCGGGGGTTGGCCGCCGCGTAGGCGAAGCCCCGGCCGACATCGTCGGCGTAGGCGCTCTGCCAGAGCCCGTGTCCGTCGCCGCTGACGATGATGGGCCGGCCCGTGCGCAACCGGGCGAGAAACGACGGTTCGACGTGCAGGTTGTTGATGATGCCGCCGCCGGGGCCGTAGGTGTGCGATGGCCGGATGATGGTGACCGGCATCTTCCCTGCGGCGTGGGCCTGCAGGAAGAGCTGCTCACAGGCGACCTTGTGGCGGCCGTATTCCGAGTGCGGTGTTTGCGGGGTATCCTCCGCTGTCGGCACGATGATCTGCGTGTTGCCGTAGGTGCAGACCGTGCTGCAGAAGATGAAATGCCCGCAGCGGCCGGCGCAGGCCCGCAGCCCACTGGCCGCCTCGTCGGGCCGGAAGCAGATCATGTCGATCACCACGTCCCATGGCCCGGCCGCGGCCACCGCCTGTTCAAACGCCGGGAAATCCTGCCGGTCGCCCACCAGGCGCCGCACATCGCTGCCGAGGCGGTCGTCGGTCTGCCCGCGATTGAAGACCGTGAGGTCGGCGCCACGCTCGCGGAGGGCCTTCACGATGCCGGTCGAGATGAGACCTGTCCCGCCGATGATGAGCACACGCATGGGCCGGTTAAATTGTCCCGCCGCGGCGCTGTCCAACCAACAATTCTCCCGCGCCAGCCGGTATCTTACCGTCCAAATAGTCCGCGGTTCCCATTCCAGATTCCGTCATCTAGCAATCGGGGCATGAAGCAACTACCCCTGCTTGCGACCGTCCTGTTGTCAGCCCAAATCGCGCTCGCCGCGCCCTCACCCGTGCAGCTGCACTGGGTCAACCAACCGGCGCCCGGCGTGTCCGCTGGCGTCAGTTGGGGCGTGCCTTGGCCGCAGGGCGCCGTGCCTCGCGAGGCGACCTTCAACCTGACCGACGCCGCGGGTAAAGCCCTGCCCGTCCAGACCTGGCCGCTGGCTTACTGGCCCGACGGCTCTCTGAAGTGGAGCGGGCTCGCGACGGTCGCGCCGGCTGGATTGTCGGGCGAATTCACGATCGCAGCCGGTCCCTGCTCCGCCGCTGGCATATTAAAGCTCACGCAGGACGCCAAGGCGGTCGTCATCGACACCGGCGTGCTCATGGCCGTCATCCCGCTCGGCGGCCGGAACCTCGTGGACTCGCTCAGCATCGGCGGCACCGAGATCGCGCGCGCTGGCCAGCTCGTCTGTCTCCTGCAGGCCGGCCCGGCCACCGAGAATACGGACACGCCGAAGCGCGAAGAATACCTCAGCATCGTCAAGCAGGTCACGGTCGAACAATCCGGCCCGGTGCGCGCGGTCGTCCGGTTCGAGGGTTATCATCAAGGCACGACTTCGGGCCGCGAGTGGCTGCCGTTCACGGTGCGCCTTTATTTCTACAGCGGCGAAACCTCGGTGCGTCTTGTGCATAGCATCATCTATGACGGCGACCAGGAGAAGGACTTCGTGCGTGGCCGCGGTGTGCGCTTCGGCGTGCCCTTGCGCGAGGAGGCGCGGAACCGCACCGTGCGTTTCGCCGGCGCCGACGGCGGCCTGTGGTCCGAGCCGCTGCAGCCCGGTGGCGGCAGCGTCGAACAGGAGACCGGCCGGCCGTTCACAGGTCGCGAGGCGTTCGCCGCCAACGCCATCTGGGACGACTTCAAGCTCGCGCAGCCGAATCCCGACGGCTTCACCATCACCAAGCGCACCAACCCGAAAAGCACCTGGCTGTTTTCCGCCGGCGGGCAGCGCGCTGCGGGCCTGGCTTTTGTTGGCGACCTCGGTGGCGGACTCGCAATCAGCGTGAAGAATTTCTGGCAATCCTACCCCGCCGGACTTGAGGTGCGCGGCGCCAGCAAGCCCGTGGCGGAGCTCACCGCCTGGCTGTGGTCGCCCGACGGCCCGCAAATGGACATGCGGCATTACGACCTCGTGGCCCACACCCTCGCCGCTTCCTACGAGGACGTGCAGCCGGGCATGAGCACGGCTTACGGCGTTTCCCGCACCAGCGAGCTGACCCTCTATCCGGGCGCCGGCACGCTGCCGACCAGGGCCGCCACCGCCGCGCAGGCGCAGACCGGCACCGTGCTGCCGCTGTTCGCCGCGACGCCAGCCTACATCCACTCCACCGGCGTGTTCGGCGTGTGGAGCCTGCCGGACCGCTCGACCCCGTTCAAGCAGGCCATCGAGGACGGCCTCCAAGCGGTGCACTCGTTCTATAAAAAGCAGGTGGATGCGCAGGACTGGTATGGCTACTGGCAGTTCGGCGACTTCATGCACTCCTACTCGGCCCCGCGGCACAAGTGGCACTACGACTGGGGCGGCCACGCATGGGCCAATACCGAGCTCGGGACGCCGCTGTGGCTCTGGTATAGCTTCCTGCGCACGGGCCGCGCCGATCACTTCCAGCTCGCCGAGGCCCTGACGCGCAACACGAGCGAAACCAACGTCTATTCCCTCGGGCCGATGGCCGGCCTCGGTTCGCGCCACAACGTCGTCAAGTGGGGCTGCGGCGCCAAGGAGGCCCGCATCACTCAGGCCGTCAACTGGCGGCCTTATTATTACCTGACCACCGACGAGCGCATCGGCGACATCATGCGTGCGACGCTGCACTCCGACGCGGCCGCCGGTCGCTTTGACCCGATGCGCATCGCCTCGCCCCAGATCCCCGGCGAGCCCCAGTTCGCCGCGCGCATCCGCATCGGTCCCGACTGGTTTTCTTTCGCGAGCAACTGGATGACCGAATGGGAGCGCACCGGGGACACCAAGTGGCGCGACCGCATCCTCGCTGGCGTGGACTCGATCATGGCGATGCCCTACTGGCTGCAAACCGGCCAGCGCAACGGCCTCAACCCCGACCTCGGCGAAGGCAAGATCGGCCCGCTCCGCGGCGGTGGCGGCGCGCAGGTCGTCGGCTACGACCTCGCCACCGGCAAGCTCACCGCCATCCGCGACCCGCTGACCAAGAAGCCGGAGCCGGCCAGCTACAACCTCGCGACCATCATGGGCGGCGGCGAAATCATGTTCGAACTCGTGCCGCTGCTCGGCCGGAAAGACTTTGCCACCGCGTGGCTACAATACTGCCGCATCGGCGGCGCCCCGGCGGACGTGCTCACGCTCGACCGGACGACCGGCAACGAGGGCGCCGACGCGCGCTACATTCTCAGCGAGCAGAGCGGACCCCGCCTCGCCGCCTACGCCTACGCGCAGACTCGGAGCCCGGCATTCGCCAAGAAAGCGCTCGAGGGTCTGCTCAGCCGCGGTGGCGGCGGCGCCCGCCCCGAACTGCTGACCGGCGCCGACGTGCTGAGCCCCGCCGAGGAAGCGCTCGAGGTGAACACCAACGAGGCCGCCCAGACCGGCCTCACCACCATCCAGTTCCTCGAGCTCTGTAAGGATCAGCTGCCGACCGAGGCGCCCATCTGGCCGGGACGCGCCGGCCGGCGCCGACATTAATTAAGCATTTGCTTAATTAAGTTTATGCTTAATCTTCTGGGCATGCGCAGCCTCGAAGCCCTCGCCGACCCCACCCGCCGCCGCATCGTCGAACTGCTCGCGCAGCGCGACCGCACCGCCGGGGAGATCGTGGACGAGTTCGACCTGAGCGCCCCGGCCATCTCGCAGCACCTGAATGTGCTGCGCGAGGCCGGCCTGGTCACCACCCGGGCCGAGGGTCAGTCGCGCATCCAAACCCTCAATCCCGCCGGCCTGGATGACCTCGGGGCCTGGCTGGAGAAAACCCGCGCCTTCTGGTCCCGCCGCCTCGACGCCCTCGAGCGCGAACTGAAGGCCGACGACGAACGCCAACGGAAGAAAAAATCATGAAGAACAACCACGACCACGCCCAGTTCCCGGCCCCCGGCGAAATCCGCATCATGCGCACGCTGCCGGGCCCCATCGAGCGCATCTGGACCTATCTGACCGACCCGGAGAAACGCAGCCGCTGGTTCGCCGGCGGCCCGATGGAGCTGCGCACGGGCGGAAAGATGGGGCTTTTCTTCCAGCACAAGAACATCTCCCCCACCGAAACGCCGCCCGCCGAGCACGCGTGCCACCACGATGCCGGCGAGATGATGCCGGGCACCGTCCTCCGGTGCGAACCACCGCGCGTGCTCAGCTATACGTTCGGCGAGAACTCGGACGTCACCTTCGAACTCATCCCGCAGGACGACAAGGTGCTCCTGATCCTGACGCATCGCAGCCGCGGCGACGACCTGCCGTCCCTTGGCGGCTTCGCCTCCGGCTGGCACACCCACCTCACCATCCTCATCGCCCAGCTGGAAGGCACGCCTCAGCCGCTTTTCTGGGCGACGCATGCCCGGCTCAAGGCCGAATACGCGAAGCTCCGCGCCGGCGAGATCTGATTTTCCCTCCAACCCACCATGACGACCACCCCATGAATCCCCCGAAGATCGTCACCCCCGAACAATGGCTCGTCGCCCGCCGCGAGTTACTGCGTCAGGAAAAAGAATTCACCTGCCTGCGCGACCAGCTTAGCGCCTGCCGCCGCGAACTGCCCCGGGTGAAGATCGAGAAGGACTACCGCTTCGCGTCGCCCCAGGGCCCGGTAAGGCTGGCCGACCTGTTCGCCGGCCGCAGCCAGCTGATCGTCCAGCACTTCATGTTCGGTCCCGGCTGGGAGGAAGGCTGCAAAAGCTGTTCCTTCATGATGGATCATTTCAACCCGGCCGTGGTTCACCTGAACGCCCGCGACGTGTCCTTCGCCGCCGTCTCCCATGCCCCGCTTTCCGAAATCCTGCCCTTCAAGGCGCGGATGGGCTGGGCCGTCAACTGGGTCTCGTCGCACGGCACCGACTTCAATTTTGATTTCCACGTGTCTTTCACGGAAAAGGAAATGGCCGGCGGGCCGGTGGAATACAACTACACCAAGAGACCATTCCCGAGCGAGGAGGCTCCCGGTATCAGCGTCTTCACCCGGGATGCCGACGGCGCCGTCTATCACACCTACTCCACCTACAGCCGGGGCGTGGAGACGGTCATGGCCACCTACAACCTGCTCGACCTCGTGCCGAAAGGTCGCGACGAGGCCGGCATGGAGTGGCTCCGCCACCACGACCGCTACGACCATGCGCCGGCGCATGCCTGAAATCCTGCGCCGCTGCCGGCTGCGGTGCTTGCCGTGGCGCCGAAATGCGTCCTATGCCGGCTTCGGCGCCGCCTTGGGACTGGGCGGTCCCGAAATCTGCGGCGCGCCGCCGGACCATGGTGCGCGCTGGCGCCTGTGGCTGCCCGCGCTGGGCGCCGGCTGCGCGGCCGCGGTCTTTCTCCGTCGCACCGTCTCAAAATTCCGGCGCACCGCCATCCTACCATGAAAATCAACAACGACGACCGCGGAAAGTTCACCGCCTCCGGCGAAATCCGCTTCCAGCGGATGCTCCCCGGCCCCATCGAGCGCGTCTGGAGCTACCTTACCGATCCCACCAAGCGCGCGACCTGGCTGGCACGAGGCCCGTTCGAGGCACACCTGGGCAGCAGTGTCACTTTGGAATTCCATAACTCCAAGCTCGCCGCTCCGGGCGACAGCATCCCGGCAAAATATCAATCGGACTCCCAGGACGGCTGCAACTTCACCGGCCGCATAACCCGCTGCGAGCCACCGCGGGTGCTGAGCCACACCTGGGGCGAGACCGACGGCTCGGCCTCCGAAGTGACCTTTGAACTGACCGTGCAAGGCCGCGAGGTGCTGCTGGTCCTCATCCATCGGAAACTTGGTGAGGACCGCGCCATGCTGACCAGTGTCGCCGCCGGCTGGCACACGCACGTCGCGATCCTCGTGGCGAACCTCGCAGGCACCCCGCCCCCGTCCTTCTGGTCGACCCACACGCAACTCGAGTCCGACTACGAAAAAAACCTGCCGGCGATCCGGACCGCCGGCTAGCCTGCGCCCCGCCTACTTCGCCTGCTTCGTGCCGGTGAAGGTGCCTTCGGCGAAGGTGCCGATCCTGACCTGGCCCTTCATCGTCGGGCCCTCGACCGTGCCGGTATACTCGAGGGTGGCGTCCTGGTTGCCCGCTTTCACCTTGACGGTAAAATTGATGGCCGCTCCACGCAGGGTGCCGGTCACAGGCGCCTCGCCAAAGGCCCCGCGGTAATGGCCCGAGAGCTTTTCTCCTTCTTGTTTGAAGCGGAAGACCGGGTGGCCGGGGCCCGTGGGCGTTTCCACCGCGAGATCCCAGGTGCCTGTCACGTCTGTCGCGACGGCGGCCAACACCGGGACCGTGTCGGGGCCGGCTTGATGCAACGCCGCCGAATCCTCCAGGGTCAAAGGCTGAGCATAGACCCGGAACTCGGTGAGCACGGCGGAGAGGCCCGGGTCAGCGGCAAACGAGGAGCGGCCGAGCCAGTTCTGCACCGGCCGGACCTTGTCGAGCGTGTTGTCGCCGAGGTGCTGGGCCGGGCGCGGCTCCTTGCCGTCCACGAACACGCGCAGGCTTTTCGCCGCGCCATCAATCACCAGCACCACGAGGTGCGGCCGGCCGTCGTCGAGCGCGTCGAAATCAATGTAGGTCTTCGCCCCGACATCGGTCCCGGTGATCGCGACGCGCGCCACGCCCTCCTCGGTGCACGGCGTGAAATAGATGAACTGCCGGCCCTCGGTGCCCTCGCTGTCGCCAAAATTCAGCACGCGGGCGAACCCGCCGATGTTCTTCGCCGTGAACCAGACCGCGAAGCTCACGCTGGTGCCGCCCGCGGGCAGCACGGGGCCCGCGAACTCGAGGCAGGAAACCTTGTCGCCGTAGGCCGACCGCTCGTTCTTCAACACCAGTTCGCCGCCCGCGATACCCGCCCCGGGGCCCAGCAGGCGGCCGTCCACGGAGCCGACGCTGTCCTTCGCGCCGTCCGTGAAGTTGTAGCGGTGGATGAGTCCGGCGCGGGCCGGGACCACGCCGAGCGCCAAGGTCAGGATCAAAAGGGACAGGAACGGCTTCATGCTTTTCGCGGGGTGGAGGCGGAACAGCTGCTGTCCAATAGGGGAAACCCACCCGCCGCAATCCCCGAGTTAGGCCGAACACTCTCCAAGCGGCCGGCCTGATTCTTTCAATGAATTTTCGCAGAACCAACGACGTAGGGCAGCGTCTTACATACAGACATGTCCACCGCGACCAAGGAACCGTTTGTCCCGCCGGCCCGCCCGGCACCCGGCCGGCCCGCCCGCGTGCTCTATGCCGAGGACGTGCGGGAACTGCGCCAGGTGATGTGCCTGATTCTCGAAGCCGAGGGCTACGAAATCGAAACCGTCAACGATGGCGCCGCCGCCCTGCAACGCCTGCAGGAAAACCTCGCGGCCTACGATTTGCTGATCACCGATCATCACATGCCGGTGATGAACGGCCTCGAATTGGTCCGGCAGCTCCGTGCGACGTCCTATCACGGAAAAATCATGGTCTTCAGCTCGGAACTCGATCCGGCGGTGCATCGCGAATATCACTGCCTGGGCGTGAAGGTCATCCTGCCCAAGCCGGTCCGCCCGGCCATTCTTCGCAAGGCCCTGGGCGAACTTCTCCTCGTCGCGCCTTAGGGCGCCGACCAAAAAAACAGGCCGGGGAAAATCCCGGCCTGGATCTCACTTGAAGAAAGGGACTTCTTAGCTGGCGCGCGCCTTGCGGTAGGAGGCCTGCAGCCGGTCCCAGGCGAGAATCGCGTTGTTTTTGGCCGCATCCCACGTGTCGGCTGACGCGGTGCCGAGCGCATCAAGCTTGGCCTTATAGTCCGCCTCGGAGTTCTTCAGCTCGTCCATGGCCGCGCGGCGGCTGGCCGTGGCCTGCGCCTCGGAATAGTTGGCGCGCAGCTCGCTCATCTTCACGTCAAACTCGGCGCCGAGCGACTTGGCCCGGGCGTTGAAATCGTTGCGCTTGTCGAAGGTGAAGTTCTTCACCTCACCCCAGCCGTCGGCGATGGCTTCCTTGGTGTCGCGGGCCGCTTCCTTGACGGTGGCGCTGGCGTCGGCCCGGTCGGACTTGCTGCAGCCGGTGAAGGTCAGCGCGGCCGTGCCGAGCGTGACGAAGAGGAGGGAGGCAATGTGCTTATTCATTGATGTATTCGGGTTGGGAATGAGGGTGGGCGAGGCATCCGGCTCTCGCCCTGACAGCCCACCGCGAAAAATCGCGGCAATGGATCAGACCCCATCCCTGGCCGCTCGGTAACGCGGAAAATTTAAGGGCATCCGCGAAAAACAAGGAACCGACCGGCGGGCAACGAGGTCGTGCGCCCGCATCCCCTTTGCCCGATCCGCGAGGCCGGTTTTGCGCCTCCGCACTGAGCATCCCCGGACCGCGGGCGCCGCGGGGCCTGCTCGGGGAGCTGGCCGGCAACGGCAACACCCTGCACCAAGAGATCATCGTTTAGAGGGACGCGGCTGCTTCATCTTTCACAACGGCGGCACACCGCAAGGCGGCCGCTTCCGCCGTTCGGGGTGCATCGACTACCTGCCCTGCCGTCCCGATGGCACCATCCGCGCATCGGGCCGACGACTGAAGGCGTGGCGCCGGTGCCGTCCGCAGCGAAATAAGCCACCGACTGTCACGGGTGCCGCGTGGGTTATTACTATCCGGCGGCCTTGCCAAGCGCTGGCCGGACGTATGTGCTAATAAAAATAACTATCCCCATGCCCACTGAAAATTTCACCCTCCGTAATCCGGCGCTATGCACGCTGGTCAGCCTGTTCGTCTCGGCCGTTCTCGTCGGTTGCTCCGCCCCCGAGCCTGTCACCACGCAGCCGGCCGGGAGCGCCGCAGCCGCCCCCGCCACGGTGCCCGTTCCCGCGCCGGTCATGCCCGCCAACCCGTTGCTCACCGCGAGCACCCTGCCCTATCACCTGCCGCCGTTCGCGCAGATCAAGGACGAACATTTCGCCCCCGCTTTGGAGCAGGGCATGGCCGAGGAACTCCAGGAGGTTGAGGCCATCGCCACCAATCCCGCCGCTCCCACCTTCGAGAATACCGTGGTGGCCCTCGAGCGCACGGGCGACACGCTGGGGCGCGCCACCCGCGCTTTCGGCATCCTCACCGGCGCGCTCACCAACCCCAACTTGCAGAAGCTGGAGACCCTGATGTCGCCCAAAGCCGCCGCGCATCGCGATGCCATCCGCCTTAACGCCGCCCTGTTCGCGCGCCTGGCCACCCTCCACGAAGCCCGCGCCACCCTCGGTCTTGACGCCGAGTCTGCCCGCCTGCTCGACCGCTACTACAAGGACTTCGTCCGCGGCGGCGCCAAACTCTCCGTAACCGACAAGACCAAGCTCAAGGCCCTGAACGCCGAACTCGCCAAGCTCTCCACCCAGTTCAGCCAGAACGTTCTCAAGGAAATCAATGCATCGACCGTGATCGTTGATACCCGCGAGGAACTCGCCGGCCTGTCCGACGCCGCCATCACTGCAGCCGCGGCCGCGGCCAAGACCGCCGGTCACGAGGGCAAGTTCGCCCTCCGCCTCACCAACACCACCGGCCAGCCCCCGCTCGACTCGCTGCAGAACCGCGCCGTGCGCGAGCGCGTCATGGCCGCCTCGCTCGCCCGCGGCAGCCAGGGCGGCGAGTTCGACAACCGCGCCATCGTCGCCAGCATCGCGAAACTCCGCGCCGAGCGCGCCGTCCTGCTCGGTTACGCCACCCACGCCGCCCTCCAGCTCGAGGAACAGACCGCCGGCAGCGTCGACACCGTGAACAAACTCCTCGCCCAGCTGGCGCCGGCCGCCGTGGCCAACGCCCGCAAGGAAGCCGCCGACATGCAGGCCATCATCGACGCGGAGAAGGGCGGGTTCCCGCTCGCCGCCGGCGACTGGGACTTCTACGCCGAGAAGGTCCGCCGTGAGCGCTACGCCTTCGACGAGACCCAGCTCCGCCCCTACTACGAGATCCGCCGCGTGCTCGTGGACGGTGTGTTCTACGCCGCCACCAAGCTCTACGGCATCACCTTCAAGGAGCGCCCCGACCTGCAAGGCTACAGCCCTGACATGTATGTGTTCGAGGTGTTCAACGAGGACGGCTCCCCGCTGGCGCTGTTCCTCGGCGACTTCTACGCCCGCCCGAACAAGCGCGGCGGTGCCTGGGCCAACGCCTATGTGCCCCAGTCCGGCCTGACCGGCGACCTGCCCGTCATCGGCAACCACCTCAACATCCCGAAGCCGCCCGCGGGCGAGCCCACGCTGATGACGCACGACGAGGTGAACACGATGTTCCATGAGTTCGGACACGCGCTGCACGGCATGTTCTCGAAGGTGAAATACCCGCGCTTCGCCGGCACCAGCGTGCCGCGCGACTTCGTCGAGTATCCCTCGCAGGTGAACGAGATGTGGGCCACCTGGCCGTCGATCTTCTCCAACTACGCGAAGCACCACCAGACCGGCGCGGCCATGCCCGCCGAGCTTCTCGCCAAGGTCGAGGCCGCCGACAAGTTCAACCAGGGCTTCAAGACCACCGAGCAACTCGCCGCCACCATCCTCGACCAGGCCTGGCACCAGCTCACGGCCGACCAAGTGCCCGCCACCGACGGCGTCCTGGACTTCGAGGCCGCCACCCTGAAAAAGGCGGGCGTGGACTTCGCACCCGTGCCGCCGCGCTACCGCACGACGTATTTTTCCCACGTTTTCGCCGGCGGCTATTCGGCGGGCTATTACTCCTACCTTTGGAGCGAGGTGCTCGATGCCCACAGTGTCGAATGGCTCAAGAAAAACGGCGGTCTGACCCGCGCCAACGGCGATCATTTCCGCAACACGCTGCTTTCGCGCGGTGGCAGCGATGATGCGATGAACCTGTTTCGCAATTTCACCGGCAGCGCTCCCGATATTAAGCCGCTGTTGGCGCGCCGTGGGCTTGAGCTGGGGGTCGGCAAGTAAACACTCGTTAAATTCGTAAATTTTTCACAACAACCCGACGAGACAACTGATGTTTTATCTGCTAACAGCTAGGTGCAATCCCTCATGAGCACTCCTGTCACATCGCAGGCGGCCAACCCGGCACCGAAAAAATCGCTCCGGGTGCTTTATGCGGACGATATGCGGGAATTGCGCCAATTGCTTGAAGTAGTGCTAGGTCGGGATGGTCACAAAGTGGAGTCGGTCCCCGACGGCAATCTTGCCTTGGACCTGATCCGCGCGAACCCGTCGGCCTATGACGTCGTAATCACCGACCATCACATGCCCACGGTCAGCGGACTGGAACTGGTGGCGCGACTACGGGCGATGAACTACCCGGGGCGCATCATCGTCTTCAGTTCGGAACTCAGCGAAGAGGTCGATGCCACCTACCGCCATCACAAGGTGGACTTTATTCTGCCCAAGCCCGTTTTCCCTTCCGAGCTCCGCGCCTTGTTCGCGACCCTGTGAGGTAGGGCGGTGACTCCGCTCACCGCCAAGGCGACACCGATAGGACGGAGCCCGCGCCCTACCGGGCTGAACCATTATAAAAACCCGCTCCAGATCGGAGCGGGTTTTTGTTGGGATCAAAAAATGCGTTTATTTTGCGCGGGTCGCCGTCCAGTCGGACTTCATCGTGTTGCCCTCACGACCTTGGCGCTCGACCGTGCCCTTGATGGTGTCGCCGTCGAGCTTGCCCTCGTATTTGCTCGTGCGCTTGTTGCCGTTGAACTCGCGCGTGACGCTGAAACTCACCACGTCGCCCTTGATGGACGCATCGCTGATTGCGACCGCGGGAATCTCGCCTTGGGGGCCCTGCATGGCGGGAATGGTGCCGGAGAGCGCGCCTTCCTTGACCTCGAGCTTGAGGGTGACCTCGAAGGCCTGGCCGCCCTGGCGGCCCTGCTGGGTCCATTTCCAGGTGCCGGACAGGTCGGCCGCGAAGGCGGCCCCGGTGATGAAACAAACGGTCAGGGCCGCCGCGATGAGTTTGGAGTATGATTTCATGAGGGTTGTTTGGGGATGCTGCGGTATGACGCGCCCGCCCGCCGCCGGTTTCATGGGCGGCCACCTGACGGTCAGAATAAGTAACCGGGCTTAACCCTTGCGACGCCGGGCGGGGGACGGACAGGCTGACGGTGCTTTTCGCCCCACCCGATGTCCACCGCGACCCTGATTCAAATCGGCGTCTTCCTGGCGCTGAATGCGCTCGTCGGCGTCATCACCTGGCTGCATTGCCGCAAGGCCGACCGCAGCGCCAACGAGGCGAAGGAATACTTCCTGGCCAGCGGCGGCCTCAACTGGGCGTTCATCGCGGGCTCGATCACGCTGACCAACATCAACACCGACACGTTCGTCGGCATGAACGGCCCGCAGGCCCTCATCATGGTGGTCTGGGAGCTCTCCGGCTTCGTCGGCCTCCTCCTCCTCGCGAAGATCTTCGTGCCGCTCTACTACAAATACCAGTGCACGACCGTCACCGAGCTGCTGGAGCGCCGCTACAACAACCAGCACATCCGGGCGACGGTCTCGGCCATTTTCCTCCTCGGCGATGTCCTGATCTTCCTGCCGATCATGCTCTACACGAGCTCGCTGCTGATCAAAACCATGTTCGGCCTGGATCTCCCGATCATCGTCCTGTCCGCCGCCGTCGGCGCTGTCGGCGCGGCCTACGCCATCGGGGGCGGCCTGCGCGCCGTGGCCATTTCCGACACCTACACCGGCGTGGTCGTCCTCGGCATGGCGTTGCTCGTCACCGTGCTCGCCCTCAACGCCGTGCACTGGGATCTCTCCGGCCTGCCACCCGAACGGATGACTTTGCTCGGCGGACCGGACTCGGCGATCCCGTGGCCGACGCTCCTGACCGGCATGATCTTCTCCCAGCTCTTCTACTGGAGCACCAACCAGACGATCACGCAGCGCGCGCTCGCCGCCCCGTCCATCCGCGAGGCGAAGAAAGGCGTCTACGCCGCCGCCGCCGTGCGCCTCCTGATCATCCCGCCGATCGTCGTCATTCCCGGGCTCTGCGCCTACAAACTTTACGGCGCGCTGCCGCACGACGGCGCCTACGGTCACATCGTCGCCCAGCTGCTGCCGCACTGGCTGCTCGGCGCCTTTGCCGCGGCGATGTTCGGTGCGGTGATGACCAGCTACAACGCGACCCTCAACTCCTCCGCCGCGCTCTACGTCTGCGACATCCACCAGAAATACTTCAACCCCGACGTCAACGTCCGGCGCGTGAGCACCTGGCTGCAAATGGGCTTCGCGTTGTTCTCCATCGCGATGGTGCCGGCCTACGCCCAGTCGCAGGGCATCATGCAGACCATCCAGGCGCTCATCGGCCTGTTCTCCATGCCGATCCTCTCGGCCTTCATCATCGGGCTGCTCTTCCGCAACGTGGACGCCCGCGCCGTGATCGCGACGATCATCTTCGGTTCCGCCTTCTACGCCCTGTTCGCCTTCGCGTGGCCGGCGCTGCACGCCGCCAATCCGGGCGTGCCCGTCCCGTGGCACTTCCTCCACTCGATGGCCCTGACGGTGTGGGTCTGCATCGCCTTCGCCCTGGCCCTGAACCGCTTCGGTTTCGGGAAGAAGGCCGCGTTCGAGCTCAAGACCCGCGAAGCCTGGCGCAACGTCTGGGCGACGCTCAAGACCTGACTCTAGGTGGAGCGCGGCCTCCGGACGCGCTTCTCCCATCCCCGTCAGACAAACCCGTCCGGAGGCCGGGTTCCACCTTGGCTAACGCCCCGCCATCGCCGCAAGCAGCGCGACGGCCATGTCGTTGCAGGGCGTCGGAATGCCGTGCTTGCGCCCGAGCCGCACGATGACGCCGTTGCGGGCGTCGAGTTCCATGGGCCGGCCGGCCGCCCGGTCGGCTTGGATCGAGTTCACCGAGTCCGGCGGGGCGGCGCGCTGGCCCGCCAGGATTTTTTCCGGCAGCCCGTCCTCGAATACTGCGCCCTCGGCCCGGCCCACTGTCATGCACTCATGCACCATCGTCATCATCAGTGCGCCCAGTTTTTCGTCGTGCAGCGACGCGGTCGGTTGGAGCAGCAACGCGTTGATGACGCCGGATGAATTGATGCAGAGCTTCCGCCAGACCGCGCTTTTCAAGTCGGGGGTCGTCGTCACTTCGACCGGCGTGCCGGCAAAAAGCGCGACAAATTCCCGCCCGTGGGCATCGTCCTGCACCACCATCTTCGCGGTGCCCCGCTGCCGGATGTGGGTCGGGTCAGTGCGCTCCGCGGGACAATCCACCATGACCGGCACGATCTGCTCCGTCGGCAGGTAGGGCGCGAAACGCTCACGATGCTCGACGCCGTTCTGCAAGATCGCCACCGGCGCGCCTTGCGATGCCAGTCCCTTGAACCAGGCCGCCGCACCCGCCGCATCGTAAGCCTTGGTCGCCACAAGCACCCAATCCACCGGCGTCGCCTGGGCCGGCTCGGTCAGCACCTGCGGACGGGCGGTGAGGGGGCCGTGGGGCGTCTCGACGTGCAGTTCTCCCAGCGGGCGCCGCGCACAGAGCGTGACCTGGTGCCGGCCGGTTTTCCCGAGCCACGCCGCGATCACCCCACCCACGGCTCCGGGACCGACCAGTGCGATGCGTGACATGTTGCGCAGGTTGGTCTGAACGCAGTTCGCGTCGAATCCATTCCGGTCTTACAGTCACTATCTGCCCGTTCTTGCCTGTCCGCGGCCCAGCGCCGACTCTTCCCCAATGAGGTTCCTGCCCCGGATCGTTGCACAGCTCATCGTCTTTCTCGGTCTGCTCGCCCTCGGGTCGGCCTCGGAAGCATCCGCCTATCCGAACCCGCTCGTGCCGCAACGCGCCGACCCGTGGATCCACCAGCACACCGACGGCTATTACTATTTCATGGGGACCGTGCCCGAATACGACCGGCTCGAGCTGCGCCGCGCGAAAACCATCGCGGGGCTGGCCGCGGCTGACGCCAAGGTCATCTGGACTAAACACGCGTCCGGCATCATGGGCGCTCATATCTGGGCCCCCGAGATCCATTTTATCAACGGCAAGTGGTATGTGTATTTCGCCGCCGGCGCGGCCGAGAAAATCTGGGAGATCCGCCTCTATGTCCTGGAGAATTCCTCGCCAAACCCGCTTGAGGGTGAGTGGGTGGAAAAAGGCCAGCTCAAGACCGGTTGGGAGTCCTTCTCGCTCGACGCCTCCACTTTCGAGCAGCGCGGCCAGCGTTACCTGCTCTGGACGCAGCGTCATCCCGACATCAAGGGCACCAATATCTACATCGCAAAAATGGACACGCCCTGGAGCCTGGCCGGCCCGGCAGTGCTCCTGTCGAAACCCGAGTTCCCGTGGGAACAGGTCCGTTACTGGGTGAATGAGGGCCCCACGGTGCTGCAGCGCAACGGTCGGCTTTTTCTCACCTACTCCGCCGCTGGCACCGGCGCGGAATACTGCCTCGGTCTGCTCACCGCTGATGCGAACGCGGACCCGCTTGACCCCAAATCGTGGGCGAAGTCGCCGGTGCCGGCTTTTACGACCAGTGAGGCCAACGGCATCTTCGGACCCGGCCATAATTGCTTCACCACCGAGAACGGCGTCGACCTGCTCGTTTACCACGCTCGGAATTACCGCGACATCGCCGGCGACCCGTTGCGAGACCCCAACCGGCACACCCGGGTGCAGCCAATAACCTGGCGCCGCGACGGCACACCCGATTTGGGCACGCCCGCGCGCGAAACCCCCATCCACTGAGGAGCGCCGGAGCAAATTGCGTAACCCCGGCGGGCCTGCGGTGTCCATGAAGGACACCCGCCTCATGCCTCCCAAGCCACCCGCTCCCCGCCTGCATGATACCCGGAGATTTCGCCTGCATTACATCGGGCACTATTTCCTGCGAGGTATCCTGCTTATCGCTCCGGTCCTTATTACCGTCACGCTGATTTACTGGATTTTCCGCAAGATGGACGGCTGGCTGGACTCCTATGTCCAAGCGCCGGGCCTGGGCTTTATTGTCCTGATCCTGTTCATCGTGCTGGTGGGCTGGATCAGTTCTTTCTTCTTTGTCCGCCGAACCTTTCGGGTGGTTAATCGCGCCTTGGAACTCATGCCCGGCGTGAGTTTCATCTATTCCTCGGTGCGGGATTTCCTGGAAGCCTTTGTGGGCAAGAAAAGGCGGTTTACCCAGGCCGTCCTGGTCAATGTGCACGCCGACGAGGTATGGCTGGTCGGTTTCCTGACCGACGATACCGCCGGTAATTTCAATCTCGGGGATCAGTATGTGTCCGTCTACGTGCCGCAGGCCTACAATGTGGCCGGCCAGCTCTTCGTGGTGAATCGTGAGCGGGTGCGACCGATCGAGAATCACTCCCCACCGGATGTGATGAAATATGCCGTTACCGGCGGCGCGGTGGAAATCGTCGATAAGGACGCCTGAATCCCCGGGATTTCCGCGCCGCTCACTCTGGCTGGATTATAACGATCCCGAAAGTCGCCCCGGCTTCGGCGTAGGATTCGCGGTTTTATTCAGTCCCCCGGGTATATCTCGACGCCTCCGATGGCACCGATTCCCGCAAAGGATTTTCCCGAGACGATGGGGTGCGCCACGCGGGGAAATCCCCGGCCGCGGGTCTATGCCAGCGCCGGCGGTTACGAACCCTACCAGATGCGCCATCAGGGCGGGCTCAGCGCGCTCGACCGCCTCACCGGCCCGACCCTCGCCGGCAACACCCTGCTCGCCGGCAGCATGAACGGGATTCTCTCGCGTTCCGGGTGGAGTGATTGGCACGCACCTGCGGCCGCACCCGGCATTTCGGGTTGTCCCGCCGGCTGCACCGGCCAACCGTCCCGGCGTGCAACTGGACACCGCCGATCTCCTCGACCGCTTCCTGCGTTATGTGCAGATCGACACGCGCAGCGACGAACAATCGCCCACGACCCCGAGCACGCCCGGCCAGTGGAACCTGCTCCGGTTGCTCGAAAAGGAACTGCGGGAACTCGGCCTCGTCGGCGTCACCCTGACGGAGCACGGCTACCTGCTGGCGACCGTGCCGGCCACCTCGGCGAAGAAAACCCCGGTCCTCGCCTGGTTCGCGCACGTGGACACCGCCACGAATCTCCCCGGCGCCGCCAAACCCCTCGTGCACCGCGCCTACGACGGCAGGCCCCTCATCCTGCCCGACGACCCGACGCAGAAGCTGACCCTCGACACGATTCCTTTTCTGCGCGAATGCCTCGGGCACGACCTCATCACGGCCAGCGGCACCACGCTGCTCGGCTCGGACGACAAGTCCGGCGTGGCGGTGATCATGGCCACGGTGCGCCACCTTCTGCGCCACCCCGAGCTTCCCCACGGCAAGATCCGGATCTGCTTCAACCCCGATGAGGAGATCGCCCGCGGCGTGAACAAACTCGACCTGAAGCAGCTTGGCGCCGACGTCGCCTACACGCTTGATGGCTCCGCACCGGGCGAGATTGATTTCGAGACCTTCAGCGCCGACGCCGCCGTGCTGGAAATCCACGGTGTCGCCGCGCATCCCGGCTGGGCGAAGGACGTCATGGTCAATGCCGCGCGCCTCGCGGGACGGTTCCTCGCCGCGCTGCCACCGGTGCAGTCCCCCGAGCGCACCAGCGGCCCCGAGGGCTTCATCCACCCGATCGAGTGCACCGGCACCGCCGAGCTGGCCAAGGTGCGGCTGATCCTGCGCGACTTCGAGCTCGACGGATTGAGGACGAAGCGCGAATTGCTGGAGAAAATCGTCGCCGAACTCCGCATGAGCGAACCCCGGGCGCGACTCGCCCTCACTTTCACCGAACAATACCGTAACATGCGCTACTGGCTCGAACAGGACATGCGGCCGGTGGAGTTCGCCCAGGAAGCCATCCGCCGCGCCGGGCTCGCTCCCAAGTCCTCCGCCATTCGCGGCGGCACCGACGGCTCCAACCTCACCGCCCGCGGGCTGCCCACGCCCAACCTCTTCTGCGGCATGCACGAGGTTCACAGTCCGCGCGAGTGGGTCAGCCTGCAGGACATGGCGAAAGCGGTTGAAACCCTCCTCCACCTCGCCCAAGTCTGGCACGAACGTCCCGCATGAAACCATTCCTGATCCGCGTCCTGTTGCTGGCCGGCCTCGCCCTGCTGCACGGCGGCTGCGCCTCCACCGACGCCTCGGTCGAGGGCGGACGCAGCCTGAAGGGCGTGCAGCGATTCTTTGTGCTGAGCAACCTCAACGACAACCGCGCCCTCGACCATCAGATCGCCCTGGCGCTCAAGGCCCGCGGTCGCACCGCCGAGGTCGGTCCGCTGACCATGATGCCCGACGACGCTCAGGCGGTCGTCGCCTTTCAGGACCACTGGGCGTGGGATTTCGGCGAGCATCTCGTCTTCCTGAAGATCACCGTCCGCGACCCGTCGGCCGACCAGGCCTACGCCAGCGTCACCTTCAACGCCCGCGTGCCGCTGCGCGAGAAGCCCACGGTGACCGTCGACCGCCTCGTCGGGACCCTGCTCGGGAAATAATCCGGACTGTATGCTGTCTAGGCTGGAGGCGGGACCATCAACCTTCGCCAAGGCTACGGCTGACAAGTCAGTCCCGCGAGCAATCACGTCGCATTGGTGTAGGTTGCGCGCTTGCGCGCAACGTGGCGCGCAAGCACGCCACCTACAAGGAGACACCTTCAGCCAAAAACCGCCGCGCGCTCGGCAGCGGTCAGCGCGCGCCACTTGCCCGGCGTCAGTTCGTCCAATTCGAACCGGCCGATGCGCACGCGCAGCAACCGCAATGTCGGGTGGCCGATGGCGGCTGTCATCCGTCGAACCTGCCGGTTCTTGCCCTCGGTCAGTTCGAGTGAAAGCCAGCAGTCCGGCACCGATTGCCTCGCCCGGATGGGCGGATCACGGGGCGGCACGGATGGAGCGGGTTCGAGCCGGCGCACCTTGCAGGGCTGCGTCGTGTAATCGGCGATCTTCACGCCACGCGCCAGCCGGGCCAGCGCTGCGTCCGTGGGAATGCGTTCGACCTGCACCCAGTATTCCCGCGGGTGCGCCGCGACGGGGTCGAGCAGGCGGGAGTTCAAGCCCGGCTCATCGGACAGGAGCAGCAACCCTTCCGAATCGGCATCGAGCCGGCCGAGCGCGTAGGTGTTGGGTGGCAGCTTGAAATCCGCGAGCGTCCGCCAGCGCGAGCCCGCCTCGGGCGTGAACTGCGAGAGCACCCCGTAGGGTTTGTGCAGGACGAGGAGCATGAGGCATCAACGGTAGGGCGGGCACTCCGTGGCCCGCCGCGGCGCGGACGGAGTCCGCGCCCTACCCCAGACCTCAGCGCGTCAGCCGCGCCCAGGTGAAGTTCGGGTTGCGGCCGTCGCGAATGCTCAGGCGGATCCAGAGCAGCGCGAGCGGTTCCAGGCTGCGAGCCATGCCCAGGCCACCCGTGTCCACGGGATCGAAGCCGAGGTCGGCCGCCAGCTTGTGCACCGTTTCCTTCGCGGCGTCGTGGTCACCGCAATAAAACATCACGGGCTTCAACCCGGCCGCGTTCGGGTAGGCCGCGTTGGCAAAATTCTCCCACCCGTAGGTGTTGAACGCCTTCACCACCTGCGCGCCGGCGCCGAGTTTCTCGACTTCCTCCGCCCCGGAGGTCGTGGAGCCGAGCGAGAGGCTGAGGCTGCCGTCGCCATTGAGGGAAAGGGGATTGGTGCAGTCGATCAGCACCTTGCCCTTGATGTCGCCCATCGCCTTGATGGCATCCGCCACCGCCGGCCACGGCGTGGCGAGCACGATGATGTCCGCGCTGCGCGCCGCATCGGGCACGGCCACGGCGCTGGCCGCGACCCCGATTTCCTCGAGCGGGGGCTGGGTCTTGCCCTGCCCGGGATTGCGCACGCCGAAGATGATGTAGTGCCCGGCCTTGGCCCAGGCCTTGCCGAGGGCACCACCGACATTGCCCGCCCCGATGATCGCGATTTTCATACGGCGGTCAGATTGACGCTTCCAAGGCTTTGGGCAACAACTCCGTGCGGGTCGGCGCAGAAACCTTGGTAAAAAGTGGCGCCGCCGACGGCAGCATCCTCGCCGCCGCGAACATCGCGGGCCTCGTGCTGGGGTTGACCCAAGTGGCCAGTTTCATCCCGGCTCGCCGGGCCGCCCGACTGGATGTGCTGAAAGCACTGGCCGGCGCCTGAGCCTCAGCGTCCTCCGGGCACCACGTAGATAAACACCGCGGCCCAGTGGCACGCGGAGCCCGCGAGCACCCACAGGTGCCAGATGGCGTGGTGATACGGCAGCCGCTTCCAGAGATAAAAGGCGGCGCCGCCCGTGTAGCACAGGCCGCCGGCCACCAGTAATTTCATCCCACCCACCGGCAGCACCGCGACCAGCGGCTTGATCGCCACCAACACCAGCCAGCCCATCGCAACATAGATCAGCGTTGAAACCACCCGGAAGCGCCCGGCCAGCCAGAATTTGATGGTCACACCCGCCACCGCCAGGCCCCACACCACTCCGAACAAACTCCAGCCCCACGGCCCGCGCAGCGTGACGAGCGCGAACGGCGTGTAGGAGCCGGCGATGAGCAGGAAGATGGCGGCATGGTCAAATTTTTGCAGGACCTGCTTGGGCCGCTCTCCGCGGAAGCTGTGGTAAAGCGTCGAGGTCGTGTAGAGCAGCACCAGGGTGATGCCGAAAATGGCCGTGCTCACGAGATGCCATGCATCGCCGTATTGCCCGGCATAAACCACCAGCAACACCAGTCCCACCACACTCAGCACGGCACCCATCGCGTGCGTCACGCTGTTGGCGAGCTCCTCGCGCTCAGTGTAGGCAGAAGGCATGGTCGTCAGCGCGCGAGCGCCTGCAGTTGGGCCAGTTCGGCCCGGAGCGCGGTGTCGTCGGGTCGGGCCAGCGCCAGCCGCTGGTAAAGGGCGATCGCGTCGGGCAACCGGCCAAGGTGGATCATTATTTGCACCGCGTTGCGCCGCGCCTCGGGGTAGCCTGGCGAGAGCTGCAACGCCCGCTCGTAGGCGGCGATGGCCTCGGGCAGGCGGTCGAGTTCCACCAGAACGTTGCCGAGATTGTTGGCCACGTCGGCATAATCGGGCTGCAGGCGCAGGGCTTCCTCGTAATGCGCCAGCGCGGCCGGCAGTTGTCGGGCTTGGGCGAGAGCATTGCCCAGATTGTAGCGGGCCTCGGCGTAACGGGGATCAAGACGCACCGCTTCTTCGCCATGCTTGATGGCCTCGGCGGCCCGGCCCTGCTCCAGCCGGACGTTCGCCAAGTTGCTGTGGGCCTCGGCGAAACCCGGCTTGAGCCGCACCGCTTCTTCATAATGGCCACCCGCCCGGTCCAGTCCGCCTGCCGCGAGCAACACGTTGCCCAGATTGTTATGCGCCTCGGGATAGTCGGGCTGCAGGCGCAAGGCTTCCTCATAGCGGCGAATGGCCTCCGCCGGACGATCCAGCCGGGCCAGGGCCAATCCGAGGTTGTAATAAGGTTCCGGCACTGTCGGCTGCAACCGGATGGCTTCCTCATAATGGAGCACAGCGTCGGCCGGCAGGCCGGCGGCGAAGACGGCTTTGCCCAGATTGTTGTGAGCGCGGCCATTCGCCGGCTGCTTGGCGACGGTATCGGCCCACAACACCTGATCGCTGCGATAGTCGGCATTGCGCCGCATCGTGAGTCCGCCAAAAATCACCGCCAGCAGGCCGCACACGAACAGGCTGCGACGTCCCAGCCACGCCTGCAGCCCGGCGACCGCCAGAACCACCACCACGGCCAGCGGCAGATACATCCGGTGCTCCGCCATGGTTTGCGAGGCCACGGGCACCACACTTGAGCTCGGCGCCAGAATCACGAAGAACCAGACACCCGCAAAACCCCACGCCGGCCGGCGCACCAGCGCGACAAGGGTGCCCGCCGCCAGCACGATCAAAAGCAGCGCCTGCGGCCAGACTTCGCCCAAGCGGCCGACGGTCGCCGTGCCGTAATCAAACACCAGCGGATCCGGCCACACGACGAGCCGGAGGTAATGCACGATCGCCTGGCACTGGGTCAGCAGGTAATGCCACGGGCCGACGGTAGTGCTGAAGCCCGCCGTGCCGCCCCGTCCCGTGGTGCCGGCCACCAACCAGGCCAGCAACAGCCACGTCGCGGCCAAGCCGGAGTAATAGCGCCAGCTGCGCCGCCAGGCCTCCCGAAAGCTGCCCGCCACAAAGGTGCGGTCGTAGAGGAGCACCATCAGCGGGGCCGACACCATGACTTCCTTGCTGGCCATGCCGCACAGGCAGGCCGTAAACGAGAGAGCTTGCCACGCGAATACTGTAGGGCGGGATCGCTGATCCCGCCTAAGTGCGTCGGGGGGCGGGATCAGGCGATCCCGCCCTACAGCCTGTGTTTCCACCGAGCGGATGAATCCATAGAGCGTTACCAGATAACACAGGGCCATCAACGATTCCGCCCGCTGCACCACATAGGTGACTGATTCCGTCTGCAGGGGATGCAGCAGCCAAAGCAAGACCGTGGAGAACGCCAGAGCATCGGCATCCGTCCTGCAGGGCGGGATCGCCTGATCCCGCCTCCCGGACGAACTTGGCGGGGTGCGGTGACCCCGCCCTACAGTTTCGATCAACGTCCGCCGCACGACGCCAAACAGCGTCAAACCCGCCAGCACATGGATGAGCAGGTTAACCAGGTGGTAACCCGCCACGGCTCCGCCCCCCAGCGCATGGTTGATCGCGAGACTGAGGTTGACCAACGGCCGGCCGCTGACGGTCAGACCGCCATCGATTTCGGGCGCCAATACCGGGCCCAGTGGCCACAAACGGCGGATTGATGCGTTCTCGGTGATCGCCGGGATGTCATCAAAGACGAACGGCCCGGCGAAGCTGTTGTAGTAGGCCGCCACCGTCGCCAAAACCAGCCCGCCCCCAGCCAGCCAGAGCGCCCGACGGGAGGTGGCATGGGTCGGTGGGGCTGCGTTCACAAGCCGCGATAGGAAGGGGGATTTTCCGGGAAGGAAACTGTATTTTCGGCCAGCCGTCCGCGCCAAAAATCGAGCCCGCCGCTTGGGCCGTGCTTAAGCTTTTACCCCTGGCCAGAAGTCGAAAGTTACAGGCATGAAACTTCCCTGTTTGCAAGGAACACCCGGGGGTTGCAGGCTTGACTCGACCTTATGACAGGCGTTCGCTCCGCCATTCCTTCCCTCAGGCTACCACCCTGAAACTAACACCAACTGCATTTACACCATGCACAAATCGTTCCTTAGATCGTTCGTTCTCGCAGTCGTCACGGCCCTCGCCCTGACACTTTCGCCCAGCGCGCTGGCCCAGCTCGTGTCTTCCGGCATGACCGGCACCGTGCGCGGCTCGGATGGCACGGCCCTCCCGGGCGTCGCCGTCACGGCCATTCACACGCCCACCAACGCGACCTTCACCGCCACCAGCAATTCCGCGGGCCGCTTCAACTTCCGCGGCCTACCCGTCGGCGGCCCCTACACCGTCTCGGCCAAGTCAGAGGGTTATGGTGAGATCTCGGCCAATGACATCATTGCCGAACTGGGCAACGACGTGGAGGTCAACCTGACGCTCAAGTCCGAGGTTCTCCAACTCGAAAAATTCGTCGTCGGCGGTGACCGCAGCTCACTGGACGGTTCCGCCTCGGGCGCCGGCACCACCCTTGACAGCGACCGTCTCGCCGCCAAGCCGAGCTCCGAGCGCTCCTTTGCCGACCTGGTCAGCGCCACCCCGATGGTGACCCTCCGCTCCACCTTCGGTGATCGCGAGGAATCCCAGATCACCGCCGTCGGCCAGAACAACCGTTTCAACTCGATCATGATCGACGGTTCACGGACCAACGACGTGTTCGGCCTGAACGGCACCGGCTTGGCGGCATTCTTCAACCCGCTTTCCGTCGACACCATCGAGCAGCTCTCGGTGCAGATCTCTCCCTACGATGTCCGCCTGTCCGGCTTCACTGGCGCCACGATCAACGCCGTCACCAAGAGCGGCACCAATCAGTTCCACGGTTCGGCCTATTATTACTTCCGCGGCAACAGTCTTTTCGGCCATGACCTCCAGGGTCCCAACGAACGTGAGAAATCCCTCACCGGGGCGAAGATCGTGCCCAGGCTCGAACGCCGCTCGTGGGGCGCCACCTTTGGCGGCCCAATCATCAGGAACAAGCTGTTCTTCTTCCTCAATTACGAGGACTTCCAGAGTATCAGTGCCGGCCGCGATATCCGTTTAAATACCCCGAGCGAAGCCGCCATCCTCACGCGCTTCCAGCAATACAGCACGGCTTCCGGCAAGGCCATTGACTGGGGCCAGCCCGTGACCGGTGCCACCGCCAACACCCTGACCGACGAGAAAATCCTCGCCAAGCTGGACTGGAACATCAACAGCGACCACCGCCTCAGCGCCCGCTACTCCAAGACCGAGGGCCTGGTGCCCCAGTTCGGCAACTTTGCCGGCGGCTCCTCCTTCAACGCTGGCGTCAGCGGCGGCGTCAGCACCTCTTCCGACGGCCATTTCTACGACCAGACCCGCGTCGGCGAGTCCTACAACCTCCAACTGTTCAGCCAGTGGACCCCGGACTTCAAGACTGAGGTCAAGTATACCACCGCCACCGACGTCCAGCTGACTCCGGTGCGGACGGTTGGCCCGATGACCTACGTCTTCGGCCTTTCCGGCACCGACCTGCGCGATAACACCGCCGTCACCAACGGCGCCTACATCGTCGGCACCGAGCAGTTCCGCCATGGCAACCTCATCAACGTCGAGTCGCAGCAGATGAGCGCCCTGGGTGACTATTTCTGGAAGAACTTTGTGTTCACCTTCGGCTTCGAGCGCGAGCAGTCGGATTTCTTCAACCTGTTCCGCCAGGGTTCCTACGGCTTGGTCAGCTTCCGCAACCTGACCGATTTCATGAACGACACCAATGTCGTCATTCAGCGCAACTACATCGATCCCTCAGTGCGCCCGCTGGCCGATGTTTCCGAATTCGCCACGACCGGCGTCTTCACCCAGGCCAAATGGGATGTGAACCCGCGCCTGAACATCAACTTCGGTGTCCGCTATGAGTTCGCCTCGTCCCCGATCAAGCCCACGCTCAACGCGGCCTTCCAGACCGCAACCGGCTTCCGCAACGATGGCTCGCTCGACGGCGTGAAGACTTTCTCGCCCCGCCTCGGCTTCAACTGGTCGCTCGACGAACAGCGCACCACCCAGCTCCGCGGCGGTTTCGGCCATTTCCTCGGCCGCTCGCCCTGGGTGTTCTTCTCCAACTCCTTCGGCAGCACTGGCGTCGGCACGTTCAGCCGCTCCTCCGCCGATCTGGTGAATCCCCTGCCCTCCAGCTTCACGGCCTTTTTGCGCGACCACTTTGACCCGGCCAACCCGATTGGCAAAGGCACGGACAACCCGACACTCCGCCGCGAGGTCAACTTCAACGACGACGGCGTCAAGCTGCCTTCGGTGTGGCGCGGCAATCTCGCGGTCGACCGCAAGCTGCCCTTCATGGACTCCACGGTGACGGTTGAGCTGGTGCATAGCATCGTCGACTCGGCGCTCCGCACCACCAACGAGAACCTGCGCCCCACCACCATCGGCGCCGACGGCCGCCAGCGCTTTGCCGGCACGCCTAACACGCAGGCCAACGCCCTTTATCCCGCCTACACCTTCATCCACCGGGTAAGCAACACCGATGTCGGCGAGTCCACCTACTTCACCGTTTCGTGGGATCGCCCCATGAAAAACAACTGGGCTTTCAACCTTGCCTACACCCGCGGCCGGGCCACCGAGGCCCAGGCCAACGGCCAGACGGCCGCCGGCGGCCAGTTCAACCGCAACGCGGTGTTCAACCAGAACACGGTCGAGGTCGGCACCGCCGACTTCGAGATCAGGGACCGCGTCCAGTTGAGCCTCACCCGCCGGTTCGAGTTTGTGAAGAAATGGCGGACCACCGCCTCGCTCTATTATGAGGGCCGCACCGGCAATCCCTACTCGTGGGTTTACAGTGGCGACCTGAACGGCGACGGCATCACCGGCAACGATGGCAACAACGACCTCATCGCGGTGCCGAGCGGGCTGACCGATGCCCGCTTCGACTTCTCGCTGATGACCACCGCGCAGCGCGATGCCATGTTCGCCTTCCTCCAGACCAGCGGACTGGCGCAGTATGCCGGTGGCATCGTCCCGAAGAATTCCTCCTACGAGCCGTGGGTCAACCGCCTCGACCTGAAGTTCGTCCAGGAAATCCCGATTCGGGGCCACGCCCGGATGCAGGTCTTCTTTGACTTCATCAACTTCGGCTCGTTCATCAGCGAGAAAACCTTCGGCTACACCGAGACGGTCGGCCTGATTTCGAACGATGTCTTCCGCCGCCGCACCATCGGCGCGGCCAGCTATGGCCCCGATGGCCGCATCCGGCCGGTGTTCGCCGGCACACCCTCCGGTTTCGGCATCGACAACGGCATGTCCCGCTGGCGCATCCAGGTCGGTGCGAAGATCATCTTCTAAGCGGAAGATCCCGTTTCCTTCCCCAGGCGCCCGGTGCAAACCGGGCGCCTTTTTCATTCGCCCCTGTTTCGCGCAGCGAGAACTGAGGACGAACACCGGGCCTGCAACAGCAGGCAACGGTGTGCCCGTATTTCACAAAGTGAGAATCCGGGCACGGGGTGGAGCGGCCTGACCCCAGGACGCTTTCCGGAGAACCCGCTCGTTTGCGATGCCGCCCGCAAAGCGCGTTGGGGTCAACGCGCTCCACCTCCGGCAGCAGCGCCTGGATTTTTTTCGAACCATGGAGGCGGGGTGCCCTCACTCCGCATTTCACCAGCATGCGGGGTGAGGGCACCCCGCCTCCATGAAAATCGACATTCTCCGAGGGAAACCGGCGTCGCAACCGGGTGCGCGACCAACTCGCGCGTGTTTTTATTATTTCCCGCGCGAAAATATTCCTCCTCTGAGAATCGCGCACGACTCGGAATTTTTCGCGTCAAGAAAATATTTGCTCAACGCGCGCTTCGGGCACGTTTTATGTTTTTCAGAGGAGAAATCACTCTTCGCCGTTTTTTTTGCCCCGCCGGATCATCGGCACGAAGTTGTCACAATGTTGTCCACCCCAAAAGTGACGGAAAATTTTCAAATTCAGCCTTTAATCTATTTGACGGGGTTTGGGGCGGTTCCCATTAGTTGTGGTCAAGGTTCCGGGCATCCACATCCTGTGGTGGTCGACAACGTGTCAGGAAGTTTTGGCAACTTAGTGTCGCCAGAGGCTTTCTGACGTCTCTAGACCACGGGACACACACCGCTTTCTCCAAACTCCGCACTGCGTTAGCCATGCATAAATCATTTTCCGTCGGCACCAAAATCTTCGTGCTCGACCAAGACAAGGCCGAGGCCGCGTTCGCCGCCAAAAAAGTCATCAACGGTCGCCAGGTTCCCTACTTCAACATCCTCCCCCTGAAATTCCAGTGGGCCTACGATCTCTACAAGACGATGAAGGCCAATCACTGGGAGCCGGAGGACGTCCCGATGGGCAAGGACATCGAGCAGTGGCGCGACACCAAGACGGTGTCCGACATCGAGCGCTGGATCATCCGCATGGGCATCGGCTACTTCTCCGCCGCCGAGGGCATCGTTGGCGACAACATCCAGCACGTCGTCCGCGAGATCGTGACCGCCCCCGAGCTGAAGCTCGTCCTCGGCCGCCACGCCCATGAGGAGAACATCCACGCCGACTCCCTGCTCTACATGATCTCCTCCCTCGGCATCAACCCGCATGAGTGCGAGGCCATGTTCGAGGACGTCCCTTCCATCACTGCGAAAAACAACTTCGTTTGCTCTAACAGCAAGGCCCTCCGCCGTGATATCGACCTAACCATCACCTCTAACAAGCAGGCCCTCGCCAAGAACATTTTCATGTTCGGTCAGGTCATGGAAGGCACCCAGTTCTACGGCCTCTTCGGCATGATCCTCAGCCTCTACCGCCAGAACAAATTCCCCGGCATCGGCCAGATGTTCCGCTACACCCTGCGCGACGAATCGAACCACATCGAAGTCTTCCGCAACCTCCTGATGGACCTCATCGATGAAAATCCAGACATCTGGACCGAAGACTTCCGCGAGGACCTCCGCGCTACCATGGCCGAGGGCATCCGTCTCGAAAAACAATTCATCCGCGACTGCCTTCCCGTCTCCGCCATCGGCCTCAATTCCGCCG
>JBKJRX010000160.1:0-12423 GCA_046593155.1 Lacunisphaera sp. | reverse complement strand
AGCCGGTAGAATTGCGACACGTCACCGAAGCCGCACGAGAAGACCACGCCGGTGACGGAGTGGTCGCCTTGCTGTAACAACTGGGCGGCGTGGGTCAGCCGCAGGTCGGTGAGGTGTTCCCAGAAGGTGCGGCCGCTGACCTGGCGGAACAGCACGCTGAAATGTCGGCGCGACATGCCGGCGCGAGTCGCGGCGCGGTCGAGGTTCCAGGCGTCGTAGAAGGTGACCTCCATCTCGCGGGCGACCGCGGCTACGCGGGTGAGGGGGGCGGTCGCCGGTTTTCGGACCGGCAGGCGCGCCAGCGTGACCAGCAACTGCGCGGCGAGGACGCGGCTGGTCGTGAGGCTGCCGGGCCGCCGGTGGACGCGCTCAAGCATGGCGCGCCGCCAGGCGGATTCGATCTGGTGCTGGGTCGGCCGGCTCAGGGCGATCCGGCGTTCTGGGCGTCCGGTCAGTTCGCGCCACAGGCCGGGCAGCTCGGGATCGCTGCGCAGGAAGGCGGGACTGAGACAAAGCAGGAGCAGGGTGGAGGGTTGCTCGTCCTTGAGCTGATGGTCGGTCCCGGCGGGGATGACGAGGAGCATGCCGGCCGTGGCGCTCTCGGGCGCGCGGTCCGTCTCATGGCAGGCGATCCGGCCGCGCAGCACATAGAGGAGCTTGTGGAACGGGTCGGTGCGTGGGGCCATGTGGAAATCCCCCGTATGCGCGCTCTCGGCGAAGAGCACACCCGCGGCCGGCAGGCTGATGTTTAGCGGCCGGGAGGTTTTCATGCGGACGAGACCTGCTTTCGCTGGGCTCCTACAAATGAGAGGACGCCGACGGCCGGCAGCGTGATGCTCAGGGGACGGGAGGTTTTCATGGAGTGCCCGATCTACCAAAGCCGGTTGGCCGGAAAATCCAAGTATGGAACACGGGTTTCTGCTACGCTTGCTCGCCCCATCTGCCATGTCGCTGCCACCGTCCGTGATCCCTCCTGTTGCCTTGTCGGCGTTGCCGCTCCTGACCGAGGACCTGGCCATGGCCGCGTTGCGCCGCACCTGGCAGCCCGTGACCAATGCCGCCGCCCTGCCGCCCGGCGGCGTCGCCGGCTACACGTTGCTCAACACCGAACTGGTCATTGCGCGTTTCGCCGACGGTGCGTTGCTCGCCGCCGATGTGGCCTGTCCGCACAAGGGAGCGCGCCTCTCCGCCGGCTGCATTCGCGAGGGCGAGCTGGTGTGCCCCTATCACGGCTGGCGGTTCAACCCCGACGGCGACTGCCAGAGCATTCCCTCCCTGGTGGAGGCCAACCCGGAGAAACTGGCACTCTCCCACCTGCATACCTACGAGGTGCAGGAGCGCTACGGTTTCGTCTGGGTCAAGCTGGTGACCAGTCCGCACGCGCTGCCGGTCGTGCCCGAGTTTGAGAACAAGGAGTGGACCTACGTCATGGGTCCGCCGACAAGGTTTGCCGCCGGGTGGCGCCGCGAGGTGGAGAACTACCTCGACATGTCGCACTTCGCCTTCGCGCACCGCACGACGCTCGGCCAGGCGGCTGACCCGCGCATCCCCGATATGGACATCGCGCTGCATGCCGATGGGTTTCAGATGGATGCGCCTTTTCCTGCGCTGGACTCCTCCCACGAGATGCCGGGCAAACTCCAGAGCGCGCACCACCGGCGCCAACGATGCCACCTGCCCAATTTCACCACCATCCGCCAGTCCTTCCCCGACGGCGACGAGCGCGTGCTCGTGCACGTGCCGTCGCCCAACACGGGCGAGAGCTGCACGGTGTTCTGGTCGCTCGCCATCTCGCCCGGCTTTCGCGGACCGCCCCCGGCGCAGCAGATCGAGTTTGCCATCCGCGTGCTTGAGGAGGACCGCCAGATGTGCGAGCTGCAGATCCCGCGCGAGGTGCCGCTCAACCCCGCCCGCGGTGGTTGGGGCGTGCTGGTGATGCCGGGTGACACTCTCGCCACCACCTTCCAGAAACAATTTCGGCGCTGGCTGACCGCCGGCGTGAATGCATAATCCCTCAATACCCCATGTGCTCCTCCTGTCCCCCCAGCGCCGGTTCCCCGGCGCGCTCTGCCAAATCATCCCGGGCCCTCGCCGCGGCCGCCGGCCTGCGCCCGGCCTCGGTCAAGTCCGCGCCCAGTCCGCGCCTGCCCAAGTCGCCGCGGATCCTCACAACCACGGTCGGTTCCTACCCGGTGCCGGACTGGCTGGCCGCGCTGCCGAGCGAGCAGGCGGTGATCGATGCCACGCGGGTGGTCTTCGACATCCAGCGCCAGGCGGGCATCGACTTGCCGACCGACGGCGAACTCTACCGATTCGACGTCAATCATCCGGACACGAACGGCATGATCGAGTATTTCATCCGCCCGATGGCCGGCATTTCGTCGGTGGTCGGACGTTCGATCACCGAGGAATTCTCGCGCCACTCGCCGATGGGTTTCCGCCGCAAGCCGGCCGGCGTCGTCACCGGCGCGCTCGGCGAGGGCTCGCTTAACCTGCTGGCCGACTGCCAGCGCGCCGCGGCCGTCGCGGGCGGCCCGTTCAAGTTCACGGTGACGAGCCCCTACATGCTCGCGCGCACGCTGCTCGATCACCACTACCGCAGCTTCCCCAAGCTCACCATGGCGCTCGGCGAGGTCCTCGCGGCCCAGATGCCCGGCCTGCCCGCCGCCTGCCTGCAGGTTGACGAGGCCAACATCCCCGGCAATCCCGCCGACGGCCCGCTCGCGGCGGCATCCATGAATCTCGTGCTCGACGGCATCGACCAGGGCACCGAACGCGCCGTGCATTTTTGTTTCGGTAATTATGGCGGCCAGACGATCCAGAAGGGCAACTGGCAGAAGCTGCTCGGCTTCCTCAACGCCCTGCACACCGACCACCTCGTGCTCGAGCTCGCCCACCGTCCGGCGGCCGACCTGGAGGCCCTCAAGCACATCGACAAGAAAATCACTCTCGGCGTCGGTGTGATCGACATCAAGGTGAACCACATCGAGACGGCCGACGAGGTCGCCGCGCGCATCGAGGCCGTCGAGAAGAAGGTCGGTGCCGGCCGTGTCCGCTGGGTCCACCCCGACTGCGGTTTCTGGATGCTCAAGCGTTCCATCGCCGACCGGAAGATGGAGGCCCTCGTCCGCGGTCGCGACAAATACCTCGGACGCTGATCCCATGAGCACTCACAAACTCTCCCCTGCCCAGCAGAAGTTCTATGACGAGAACGGCTACCTGCTTGGCCTGCCCGCCATCTACACGCGGGAGGAAATGGCGAAGATCAACGCCGAGCTACCCCACCTGCTCGCACTCCTGCAGCCGGGCGAAACGAGCAAGGATATCCGCGAGTGGCACGAGACGAGCACTTACCTCTACGAGATCGCGATGAACCCAAAGATCCTCGATCTCGTCGAAGGCATCCTCGGGCCAAATTTCTACTGCTGGGCCAGCAACTTTTTCATCAAGGACCCGCACACGCTCTCGACCGTCGGTTGGCACCAGGACTCCTATTACTGGCCGATGGCGCCGCACAACTCCGTCACGGTCTGGCTGGCCTTCGACGAAGTCGACGAGGTCAACGGCGGCATGAAACTGCTGCCTGGCTCGCACAAGGGCGGCGTCATCAAGCACCGCCGCTCCAAGGAAACCAGTTCCGTGCTCACGCTCGAGCTGGAGGATGGCAGCGATTTTCAGGCCGACAGCGCGATCCAGTTCCGGCTTAAGGCTGGCGAGTGCTCGCTGCACGACGACCGCGCCATTCATGGCTCGCCCGCCAATCCCTCGGACCGCCGCCGCGCCGGGCTGACCATCCGTTACTCCGGCACCAACGTGAAGAACGACCTGGCGGTGAATCCTAACTTCAAGATCTACCTCTGCCGCGGCGTGGATGAGTTTAAACACAATCCCTACGGCACGCCGCCCACCCAGCGCTACGGGCGCCCGAGCTTCAAGCCCGTGAGCAACGAGGAAGCGGGGAAAGGGTGAGGACATGTTCGCGCGCGCGTTTTGCCTGGGTTGGAGGCGGGACCATCAATCCCGCGGTTTGAATGTAGGTTGCGCGCTCGCGCGCAACGTGACGTGCAAGCACGCCACCTACAAGAAGACGGGATTTGTCGCGTTGCTCTTCCTTTGCACCCGTTTGCTCGCCTCCGCCCAACCCGCGCCAGAAAAAACGCCCACCGAATTGCCCGGCGCAGAGACGTTCTTTTATCGCGAGGCGGGCACGCCGCCGATGCGGCTCTTTGTCGTGAAACCGACCGGCTGGAAAGCCAGTGACCGCCGCCCCGTGCTCATGTTTTTCTTTGGCGGCGGCTGGACCACGGGCACGCCGGCCAGCGCGATCTTCTGGGCTAAATTCGCCGCCGACCTCGGCATGGTCGGCATCGCGCCGGACTACCGCACGAAGGGGCGGAACGATGTTTCGCCGCTGTTCTCGGTGGCGGACAGTCGCGCGGCGCTCCGCTGGGTGCAGGACCATGCCGGCGAACTTGGTCTCGATCCCACCCGCATCGCGGTCGGGGGCAACTCTGCCGGTGGGCATGTGGCGCTCTGGACCGCCATCACTCGCGCGCCACCGGGCTCTGATGATCAGGAGTCGCCACGCGTGAAGCCCGCCGCACTTATCCTGTTCAGCACGGTTTCCGACACCTCGGCCGAGACCGGCTACACGCCGAAACGATTTGGTGAACACACCACGGCGCTTTCACCCGTTCACCAGCTCGATGCCCGGATGCCGCCGGTGCTGGCGTTCCATGGCGATGCGGACAAGCTCGTGCCACTGCGCCAGGCGACGGTCTTGCGCGACAAACTTCTCGCCGGTGGCAACTCCTGCGAACTGCACATCGTCCCCGGCGGCGGCCACAATTTCGGCAACGATGTGCCCGAGTGGCGGGAAAAATCGCGCGAGCTGATGATCGGGTTCCTGAAGCAGCAGGGGCTGCTTGCGAAATAAATGTAGGGTCGCCGCTTGCCGGCGGACCTCGGTCTTAATCGGTAGGGGCGGTTGCCCCTAACCGCCCTTGCCCGAAACGGCTGTTGAGGGCAGCGCCCCCTACCACCAATTGCGCTTCGCCGCGGCCGTTAGCGCGTCGTCGAGCGGGGCGAGATAGGGGTGCCAGAATTTTTCCCACTCAAGGCTGACGCAGCCGGTAAACTCCGCTGCCAGGACCGCGCGCAGCGGTGCCATGGCGAATTCGCCTTCGCCGGGCAGCACGTAGGAGAAGGGATGCTTGGCGCTGGGCTTGCTGATGCTGTCCTTCACGTGGATATGCACGACATGCGGCTTGATCGCCCGCCAGGTGGCGAGCGGCTCCTCGCCGCCGTTGCGCCAGGTGTGCTGCGTGTCCCAGAGGATCGCTGTGCCCGGGGCCAGCGCGAGGAACTGGTGGATGGAAGCCGCGGTGAACAACGCGTCGTGGGTCTCGATCATGAGGTCGGCCTTCCAGCCGTGTTTTTTCTTCTCGGCGCGCCACCACGCGACCGTGTCGGCCATCGTCTGGTGCGTGGCGGCGTCTGCGTTCTTGCCGCCGTCAAAGGCCCGCAGCCACGGCACGCCACAGGCCTCGGCCCACGGGATGAATTTAAGGAAGTCGTCGCGGTCGGACTGTTTATTGTCGGCCAGTTTCAGCGAGGTATCGAGCGACACGATTGGTGCCGGGGCGGATTGCATGCGCTCCGCGAGCCTAGCCGGCGTGCCATAGGCGGCCGTAAGCACGGCGGGCACGTCGATGGTGTTGGAGAGCGCACGGATTTCCACGGCATCGAGCTGATGGCGCTCGGCCAACGCGAGAACCTGCTCCAATGAATATTCAGGGCAGCCGAGGGTGGAGATCGAGCGACGGTAAGGCATCGGTGATAACAAAGTGGTGATTCGCCGGAAGGTTTTCACCACTAATCCACACTAATGACTCACTAATGAAAAGTTTTGATCGGGTGCTTCATGACTGCCTGATTAGTGAACCATTAGTGTGGATTAGTGGTGACCACTCTGTTGCCTTTAAAACCAACCAAGCCCCAGCCCGTGCAGATCATCGGAATCGACATCGGAGGAACCAAGTGCGCCGTCAGCGTGCTGCGGGGCGGCTCCGTGGAGGAGGTGGACCGCTTTCCGACGCAGGACTACCCGGCGACCTTCGCCCGGTTCCGTCAGACGGTCGAAGGGATCAAGCCGGGTCCGGACGTGGTTTTCGGCATTTCCTGCGGCGGTCCGCTCGACGCGGCGCGCGGCATAATTCTGTGTCCGCCGAATCTACCCGGGTGGGTGGACATCCCGGTTTGCCGGGCCTTCACGGACGCCTTTGGTGGACGCGCCTTTCTGATGAATGATGCCAACGCCTCAGCGCTGGCTGAATGGCATTTCGGGGCGGGGAAGGGGTGCCGGCACATGGTCTTTCTTACCGCCGGCACCGGCATGGGCGCGGGCCTCATCCTCAACGGCCGGCTCTATGCAGGTGCGACGGGCGACGCCGGCGAGGTCGGGCACCTGCGGCTCCGTCCGACCGGTCCGCTCGGCTTCGGCAAGCGCGGCTCGTTCGAAGGCTTTTGCAGCGGTGGCGGCATCGCGCGCCTCGCGACGGAGATGGGCTGGCAGCAGTCCGGGGCCACCCTCAAGGATATCGCGGAGGCCGCAGGCAAGGGCGACGCGCTTGCCCTCAAGGTCATGGACACGTCCGGCGAACGTCTGGGCGAGGCCCTGGCGCTGCTCATCGACACCTTGAACCCCGAGCGCATCGTGCTCGGTGGTTATTTCCCGCGCTGTTCCGCGCTCCTGCTCCCCGCCATGAACCGGGCGCTCGCGGCCGAAGCGTTGCCCAGCGCGCTCGCAGGCTGCATGATCCTGCCCGCGGTGCTGGGCGAGACGATTGGCAGCAACGCGGCGGTTGCAGTCGCGCTGCATGCCCTCGATACTTTGCCCGGTTCAGTGACATGATCGATATATCCTTCTCCATTACATCTCCATGCGCGTCATTCTGAGCAACGCGAAGAATCCATCGGCGTGCGCGATTCCTGATGGATCCTTCGCGCGGCTCAGGATGACCGGTGGCGATAGCTTCGAGAGATATTTCGACCGCTTTTCCCTTTTTCAGGTTTCAAGTTTCAGCTTTCAGGTTTCCCATCACACCCCATGCCGAAGCGCCACCTGACCGCCCTCCTGCAACGCCGTCCCGAGCTGGCCGGTGCCAGCAAATCAATCACGCAGGCCTACGAGGTCTTGCGGAAATGCTTCCGGTCTGGCGGCAAGGTCCTCCTTTGTGGCAATGGCGGCAGCGCGGCCGACGCCGACCACTGGGCGGGCGAATTGCTCAAGGGTTTCTGTCAGGAGCGTCCGCTTTCCAGGAAGGAGCGCGGCCGCTTGCGACCCGCGATTGCCGCGAAGCTGCAAGGCGCACTGCCGGCCATCCCGCTGACTTCCTTTCCGGCGGCGAGCACGGCGTTCGGCAACGATGTCGATCCCGTTCTGGCCTACGCGCAACTGACCTCAGCCTTGGGCCGGCGCGGCGATGTGCTCGTCGGGCTCAGCACTTCCGGTAACGCCAAGAATGTTTGCGCTGCCGCCGAGGTGGCCCGGGCGAAGGGGATGCAGGTCGTCGCGCTCACCGGCGCCAGCGGCGGAAAATTGAAGGGCCTGAGCGACGTGTGCATCTGCGCGCCCTCCAGGGAAACTTACCGGGCGCAGGAATATCACCTGCCGATCTACCACTGCCTCTCGCTGATGCTGGAGGAAGAGTTCTTCGGGTGATTGTCTCGAGGTGGAGCGTGGCCTCCGGACGCGCTTTCAGGATGCGCGCATCGATAAACCCGTCCGGAGGCCGGGTTCCGCCTCAAGGCAAAGCCTCAGGTCCCCAGTAATACCGCACCGGTCTGCGCGTCGTAGACCGTCGTGCTGCGGGCGGGCAGAGTGACCGAGAGCGTCGTGCCGCCGGGTAGATGCAGGGTGCGCGCACCGCCAGTGAGCGTGTGCACCATCAGCAGGCCGTCGCCGAGGGTCGTGGCGTCGTCGTGGTCGTTAAGGATATGACAGCCCGCCCGACGGCCGAGGGCGCGGAGGACGGCGGGGGCGGTCGGGCAAACACCGAACGACCACCAGGTGGCGGCGTCCGTCTTGCGCCAGGCGGCGCTGATGCTGCCGTCGGCCCAGCGGCCGGCGATCTGTGCTGCGGGCACGTCGTAGACGGGCACGTGCTTCGGCGCCTCGAGGGTCTGCACCTCGGTGGCGCCATCAAGCTCGAGGGCGGAGGTGGGGATGGTGGCATCGCGGCCGGCGGTCGAGATGCCGCTGACGGCGGTGGCGAGTGCGGCCCCGATTTCGCAGCCGTTGCTCCAACCGACATAGCCGGTGAGCACGACATGCCGGCCGCCGGTGGCGACGCGCGCGGCGATGACCTGGCGCTGGGCGTCGTCGAGCACGACGGTCGAGCCGAAGATGATCAGCTTGAACGGTGAGAGGTCGAGCGTGGCGAGTTCGCCGATGAGCGCCTCATCGGGCACGAGACCGGAACGGTAAAGGCCCTCGAGCACGCCATCCATGCCGCGCCCCGAAAACGGATTCGGGCCGACCGGCGGCTGGTCGCCGAACTTGAAGCCCTCGAGCGACCAGCGTTTGGCCACGGTGTGGCGGAAGGACCACGGATCGTGGATGACGAGCACATCGGCCGGGCGGATAAACGGGTGGGCATGCCGGTCCTGGGCGACGCGGCGGATCGCCTTGATCTCGGTCGCCAGTCGCGGGTCATCCCACCAGCCGACGTTGCCATGCGAGGCGAACGCCGGCGTGCCGGCCACCATGCCGAAGTCATACCACCACTGGCCGCCGCCGCGCAGGACGGGTTGCAGGGCGTTGCGACGCAGGCAGGCGATGTCGTCGGCGGGTGTCGTCTTGAAGGTCTTGTCCCACGGGCAGCCGACGAGGAAGGTCCCGTGGTCGTTCTCGTCGAGCCAGAGTTTGCCGGCGCGACGCACGGCGCCGGTGATGCCACGGCCGTGGCCGGAGCCGCCCAGGGCGCGGACCGCCTCGGTGTAGGAGGCGGGCGAGCAAAGGCAGTCGAGGTGCGGCGAGGCAAGCACCTTGTCGTGTGCGAGGTGACTGCCGGCGGCGTTGCGGCCGAACTGGCCGTAGAAATAGCCCTGGAAGGCGGCGGTAACGATCGGGCGCGGCCAGGATTGTTTCACGGTCGCGGCCAGGCCGAGCAAGGCGTCCGCCATCGTGCCGTGCAGCCAGGTGAAATAGTCGATGATGTCCTGCTGCTGCCGCGGGTCGCGCAGCGGCCCAAGGTCTGCGTGCTCGCGGGCGGGGGAGTCCGGCGGGACGACCTCGGCGATCCGGGCGCCCGGCCGGTGCCACGCCCGGGCCAGGCCGTCGTCGTCGCCGTGGCGCTGCTGCAGCCAGGCGCGGTAAGAGCGCGTGGCAGCGACGCCCGTGTCGGGATCGTGGTGGAGGAAACCGAACTGGTGCCACTCGCCGTAGAGGCCATTGGCGAGTTGAATGCAAAACACGCCGCCGCCCTCGGGCGTCGCGGTCAGTTGAATGCAGAAATCGCGGAGATGGGCCGTCGCCCAGTCATACCAAGGGCGGGAGGCGAAACTGGCGCGCACCGGCTGGTCGCCATCCGTGCCCAGCGGCCGGCGCAGGCCCCAGCCCGGCGGCTCGTGCGCCGGGACATCGGCGTAGCCCACGCATTCGTCCGGTTGACGGGCGCACCACCAGGCCGGGGCGTTGACGTGCAGGCGCAACATTACGGCGGCGTCCGGGCACGGGGCGAGCACGCCGGCGATCTGTTTCCGGGCGAGCGTGATGTCGAGGACGTTGTCCTCGCTGAGCATCTGGTCGAACCAGATATCGACCTGGAAAAGGCGGACGCCCTGCGCGGCGAAGAGGCCGATGTTGCGCGCCGGCACTTCCTCCCACGACCAGCGGGCGCCCGGGCAGTCGCTGAGCGCATAGATGAGCGGGGTGTGGGCGATGCCGTTGAGCAACAGCGTCGGGCGACCGGCGCGCATTTCCACGGTGGAAACGAGGGGAAGACGAGGCATGGGGATAAGGAGAAACCTGAAACCTGAGACCGGAAGAAAAGCTTTGGGAATTAACGCCAGGGCGCAAAGGCGCGGAGGACTTGAAGTGAAACGCGCAGTCCTTGGCGTCTTGGCGTCTTTGCGTTGAAAGCGTGGGTGATTATTTCGAGGGTGGGGGTGGCGGGGCGAAATAGGTCTGCCAGAGACCGACGATGAAATCGGAGCCCATGGGCAGGAGCGTATCCTCCCAATTATACTCGCGCGGCTTGGCCTGCGAGAAGCTGCGGTAACCCTCCCGGGCCTTGAAAAGCAGGTCGCCCATGCCGACACCCATGCGTCGCTCGAGCAGGTCGCCCCCCTCGGCGGCGCGCCATTCGCCGACGAGCTTGAGCGTGACCGCCGTGGGAATGTCGATCATCACGCCCTCGTAGGCGTAACCGAGGCTGGTGCGCAGTCCGTCCCAGTCGGTGCTCTCGAACTCGTGCAGCATGCCCATCTGGCCTTCCCAAGGCGACTCGGTGGCAGCGGAGGCGCGGTTCATCAGGCTGGAGGTGAATTCCGAATTGGCGGTGACGCGGGTGCGCACGGCTTTGGAGAAAAGCCGCACGGCCTGCGCGCGGTGCAGCAACCACGGCTGGTGCAACGTGTCGCCGTTGAGCGTGAAGTCATTGCGCACCCCGGCACCCCGGGTCACGACACCTTGGGCGAGCACCTGTTTCGCCGGGACGGCGACCGGGCCGCCGTTCATCATCAGGCCGCGGATGGCCGGGTTCCAAGTCCAGCAGCGTTTGATGTTTTGGAAATTCGCCGCGTCGAGCCGGGCGATAAACTTGTCGAAGTCGAAGGTTTTGAAAAACGCATTAAGTTTTTCGGGTCCGAAGTAGAGCGAGGCCGAGATGATGGCGCCGACGTAGCCCTCGACGTGGTTGGGGTTCCAGCTCTTGTGGAAGAGCGAGTAGCCGTCGAGCAGCAGGTAATAGTCGTTGTCGTCGTCGAGGCAAAAGTGGGCGGCGAGGGCGAGCGCCTGCATCAGCAGGTCGGCGCGGGCCATTTCGTCGGCGTTGAGTTGCGCCCAGACCGCGGGCGTGCGCTTGGCGAGGAGCAAGGCGTGCGCAGGCACATGGTGGGTCCAGCCGCCGATGCCGCCCTGCGCCTCAGGCTCGCGGGTGCTGCCGTCAGGGTAGGGCGTTGCGGTGACCAGGAAGAAGCGGAGTTTTTCGGCGGCGTGGGTGGCGAGGGTCTTGTCGTCAACGACGGCCTCGGGAGTCTGGAAGGCGGCCGCGGCGACGACCTGGAGAGCGAAGGTCTCGCGCATTTCGCGGATGCGCGTCATCTCCACGAATTTCCAGCGCGGGGCCTTGGTGCGCACGGCGAGTTCGATCAGGTCGGCCGGCAGGGTGGACAGGGGCGGGACGGCGGGCAGTGACGTGACGACGGCCAGCGTGAGGCAGATCAAGAAGAGTTTCATGGGTGATTGAATTTGTGGGCCAGCGAGCTTGCTCGCGCCATAACCGCGCCAGCAAGCTGGCGGCCCACAGTAACTGGGTTGAAGGAAGAGACTCCGGGAAGACAGGTTGCTTTGAATTAGGTCGGCAGGCGGAGCAGGGCGCCGTAGACGGTCACCGCCTTGGCGAGTTCGCGGCGGTCGAGCCACTCGTCCTTGGTGTGCGCCTGCGCGAGTTCCCCGGGCCCGAGCACCATGACCTGCGCGCCGGCGGCGGCGTAGTGGCTGGCGTCAGTGGCGTAGGGGGCGCCGATGGCGGTGGCGTCGAGACCGCAGGCGGTGAGCGCGGGGGCCGCCCAGGCATGCAACGCGGCGGAACTTTCCGGTGGCAGCGGCGGGGCGAGGTATTGACCGTCGTGCTCGACGGTCAGGCCGGCGAGGGCGGCGTCGCGCTCGGCCAGCACCTGCGCCGCGGTTTCGCCCGGCACGAGGCGGCGGTCGCAGATGATCTCGCAGTAATCGGGGATGATGTTCACGGCCGAGCCACCGCGGATGACATTGATGCTGGCCGCAGCGCGGCCGGTCAGCGGGAACTCGCGGTTGGCGTGGGGCAGGAACCTCGCCTCAAGCGCCTCGACGACCCGCAGCATTGCGCGGATGGCCGAGCGGCCCTTGCTGGGGTCGGCGGAGTGGGCGGCGACGCCGCGCGTGATGGTGCGCCAGCGGAGCGCGCCGTTGTGCGCCACGACGGGCCGGAGCTTGGTGGGCTCGCCCACCACGATGCCGCGAAGTCTTTTGAATTTCGCGACCTCGCCGGCGGCGAAGGCCTGTGCCCCGAGCATCTGGGCTTCCTCGTCCACCGCGAAGACGATGCCGGCGTTGCGCGGGCGATGGGGTTGGCGCGCATATTCCTGCAATGCCCAAAGCATCGAGGCGCCGGTGCCCTTCGTGTCGCAGGTGCCGCGGCCGTGGAGCCGGTCGCCCGC
>JBKJRX010000334.1:0-3407 GCA_046593155.1 Lacunisphaera sp. | reverse complement strand
CGGTCGCGAGCGGGTTCGCGCCAGACCCGGAACTGATTGGCCACGTTTCACCGGCCCGCAACTCAAATACTTGGCCCGCCGCCGCCCGCCGCCGACAAGCGCCTTGCCTCCCGGCTTTTCCGGGCAATTTTTATGACATGCCGCTGCGCTACCTCACCATCGACTTCAACTCGTTCTTCGCCTCGGTCGAGCAGCAGGAACGGCCGGAGTTGCGCGGCAAACCGGTCGGGATCGTTCCGGTGATGGCCGAGACCACCGGCTGCGTCGCGGTCAGCCTTGAGGCGAAGAAAATGGGCCTGACCCGCAACGCCCGCGTGGCCGACGCCCGCCGGCTGTGTCCCGGCATCGTCATCGTCGAGGCACGACCGGAGACTTACATCAATTATCACCGCCAACTGGTCGGGGTGATCCGATCCTGTGTGCCGGAAACCGAAGTGCAGTCGATCGACGAGGTGACGTGCCGGCTGCATTCGTTCCTCATGTCGCCCGTCCAGGCCGAAAAATTGGCGAGACAGATCAAGGCCAGGATCACCCGCGAGGTCGGTCCCCTGCTCCGCAGTTCCATCGGCATCGCCCCCACCTGGCTGCTGGCAAAGGTCGCCTCGGACATGCAAAAGCCCGACGGGCTCGTCATCCTCGACGACGACGACCTTCCCGGAAAAATCCTGCACCTCGCCCCCGGCGACATCGCCGGCATCGGTCCCAACATGCAGGAACGGCTGAAGGCGCACGGCATCACGACCATGGCGCAGCTTTACGTCGCCACGATGGCCGAGTTTCGCGGCATCTGGAAAAGCGTCCGCGGCGAGCAGATGTGGCGCCTGCTGCACGGCGAGGACCTGGATTATTTCGAGCAAAAAACCGGCCAGACCATCGGTCATGGCCACGTGCTGCCGCCGACAAAACGCAACCACCCCGATGCGCTCGCCGTGCTGCACCGCCTGCTCCAGAAGGCCGCGATGCGCCTGCGCCATTCCCGGCTCTACGCCGGCGCGCTGCAGATCTCGGTGGATTATACCGACGAAACCCACTGGTCCGACGAGCTGCAGCTGACGGAAACCCAGGACACCCTGCGACTCACGCACGCCGTGAACGACCTCTGGCGCAAGCGGCCGGAGAGATTTTCCCGGCGCACCCCGCTGCGCATCGGCGTCCACCTCACCCGCCTGATCGACCTGAAGATGCACACGCCCGACCTGTTCGAGGAGAACACGGAAAAGGTCCGCGGCAAACTCTTCGAGGCCGTCGACCACCTGAACAAGGTTCTCGGCAAAAACACCGTCTATCTCGGGGGCGCGCACGGTGCCACACAGGATGCGCCGATGCGCATCGCCTTCACCCGCATCCCCGAGCCCGAGATCGAGGAGATCGACCGCAGCTACGAGGGCCGGCTCAAGAAGCCGAAGCAACCGCCGGCGGCGGAGCCGGAAGCCTGGTAGGGCGCGGACTCCGTCCGCGCCAAGGCGGTCAGCGGAGTGACCGCCCTACCGCTTGGTGATCCCGTCCCCCATGATGATTCGCGCCCCGCGTTTGTAGGTGAAATAGGAATACACCCAGTTCACGAACACCGAGATCCGGTTACGCAGGCCGACCAGAAACACGATGTGCAGCGCCAGCCACATCAACCAGGCCATGCGCCCGCTGAGATGAAGCCGTCCGATCTGGGCGATGGCCTTGGAACGGCCGATCGTCGCCATGTTGCCCTTGTCCCAGTAGGCGAAGGCCTCGCGCTCCTCCGGTTTCCGAGCGCCCACCGCGATGTCGAAGGCCACGAGCTTCGCGACATGCGACCCACCCTGCATGGCACCCTGCGCCACGCCGGGCACGACCTGGCCCTTCGCATCGATCAGCGTGGCCAGGTCCCCCACGGCAAAGACCCGAGAATGCCCGGGCAGACTCAGGTCCGGGCGCACCTTGATCCGGCCGGCGCGGTCCGTTTCCACTCCCAGGGAGCGCGTGACCGGGCTGGCGCCCACCCCGGCGGCCCAGACGATGTTGCCCGCGCGCAGCGACTGTCCGTTCAGCTCGTCCTCGTGGTCCCGGATCGCCGTCACCCTGGTGTTCAGGCGCACCTCGACGCCGAGCTTGATCAGCTGCTGAAGCGCGCGGGCGGACAAGTCCGCAGGAAAAGCGGAGAGGATGCCCGGTCCGCTCTCGACGAGGATAATCCGTGCTTGTCGCGAATCGATATGGTCGAAATCGCGATAAAGCACCGTGCGGGCGAGTTCCGCGAAGGTGCCCGCCAGCTCCACGCCGGTCGGACCGCCGCCCACGACAATGGTGGTCATCAGCTCCTCGCGTTTGACCGGATCCGTCTCCACCTCGGCGCGCTCGTAGGCGAGCAGCATGTTGCGGCGCAACCGCACGGCGTCGTCGAGGGTCTTGAGCCCGGGGGCGAATTGCTCCCAGTCGGCGTGGCCAAAGTAACTCGTCTGGCCGCCCAGCGCGATGATGAGATAGTCGTAGTTGATTGCACCGTGGTCGAGTTCCACGCGTTGCGCCGCGAGGTCGATGCTGCGCACACCGGCCATCAGCACGGTCAGGTTCGGCTTGTCGCGCAGGATGGAGCGGATGGGCTGCGCAATGTCGGGTGCCGCGAGGCCGGCGGTCGCCACCTGGTAGAGCAAGGGCTGGAAGACGTGATGGTTCTGCCGGTCCACCACGGTGACGCGCGCCATGTGCGAGGGAAAATCCTTCGCAAACATGAGTCCGCCAAAGCCGGCGCCCAGGACGACGACATGAGGCAAATTACCGTGCGCAAGGTTGTTCATCACAGGAAAAGTCTAACCATGACTGACCCCGAGTAAATACGCCGGACACGGTATTTCGCGGGCCATCCGGCCCACCCTGCCGGGCTAATGAGGATGATAAGCCAAGGCCGGAGTGGGCCAGCGAGCTTGCTCGCGCTTTTGCCGCACGGCGCGAGCAAGCTCGCTGGCCCACAGGCACGCGCGGGGTGAGGGCACCCCGCCCCCAAGCTGCTGGCTTGCACCCGGAGTAAAGCGGGCTCCTTGTTAGGCATGGCCACGCCCACGGATATCCAGCTCATCGGCTCCGAAGTCGCCCTCCGCTGGGAGGATGGCCACGAAAACTTCATCTCGTTCGCCACCCTGCGCGCAGCCTCGCCCAGCGCGGAGGTCAAGGGTGAGCGCGACATCTTCGGCCATCAGTATGGCGGCGAGGTGCCTAAAAACTTTGTCGGCATCGACGTGACCGGCTGGGAGCGCATCGGCAACTACGCCATCCGGTTCGAGTTCAGCGACGGCCACCGCACCGGGCTCTACACCTATGAGCTGCTGAGGCAGCTGGGGGACGCGGGCAAGGGATGAGATTTTTCATGTAGGGCCGCCGCTTGTCGGCGGGCCGCGGTGGCGGCGCAAGACGGTCCGCCGACAAGCGGCGACCCT
>JBKJRX010000298.1:0-6765 GCA_046593155.1 Lacunisphaera sp. | reverse complement strand
GGCGGCCCGGGCACCTACGTGGACCTGCTGACCGATCCCGCGCTCCCGCGCGGCCTCAACGGCGCCGGCACGATCCATCACGTCGCCTTCCGCGTCACGGACGACGCCACCGAGGTCGTCGCCCGCGACATCCTGCTCAAGGACGGACTGCAGGTCAGCCCGGTCATCGATCGCGCCTATTTCAAATCCATCTATTATCGTGAGCCGGCCGGTATCCTCTTCGAGATCGCGACCGACGGCCCGGGCTTTGCCATCGACGAGCCGCTCGACCAGCTCGGCACCAAGCTCGGGCTGCCGCCGCACCTTGAACTGCATCGCGCCGAGATCGAGGCCGCGCTGCCCAAACTAAACTGAAGCATCCGTGGGCCAGCGAGCTCGCTCGCGCCAAGCAGCGCCAGCGAGCTGGCTGCCCACAAAAGCCACCACCATGTCCACCCTCTCCTATCTCCACCGCTTCGAAGCCGGCACGGATCCGTCCGCCCCACCGCTGCTCCTGCTCCACGGCACGGGCGGCGATGAGAACGACCTCATCCCGCTCGGTCAGAAGCTCTCACCGGGCTCGGCCTTGCTGAGCCCCCGCGGGGACGTGAGCGAACACGGCGCGCGGCGCTTTTTTGCCCGGCTCGCTGAGGGCGTCTTCGACCCGGGCGAGGTCACGCGGCGCACCCATGCGCTCGCGGACTTCATCATGGCCGCTGCGAAACATTACCACCTCGACACCGGCAAACTCACCGCCGTCGGCTTCTCCAACGGTGCCAATATCGCCGCGACCCTGCTGCTGTTGCGCCCCGAAACCCTGGGCGCGGCCATCCTCTTGCGCCCCATGGTCGTGCTCGAGCCGAAGCAACTGCCCGACTTGAAAGGCAAGCGCCTGTTCCTGTCCGCCGGCACCGTCGACCCCATCGTGCCCAACGACCACCCGCCGCGTCTGGCCAATCTGCTGCGCCGCGCCGGGGCCGATGTCACCCTGCAGACCCACGCGGCCAGCCACGGACTGGTGCCGGCCGATTTCTCCGGGGCGCGCGACTTCCTCGCCCGCTGAAGGTGGAAGGCGGCCTCCGGACGCGTTTTCAGGATATGCGAATGGAGAAAACCGCGTCCGGAGGCCGCGTTCCACCCGATGCCTGCGAACTGCGCGGATTTCCTGCACGCATTCGCCAGGCCAGCGGGCGATTCCTCCCCTGATTGGTTCGCTAGTCCAAAGGCATTAATCGCGGCGCTGGCCGGCGGGCGGCCAAACTTTTTCCTCGATGCCGCCCCTGCCGGCCGGCAAGTTTCGGCCTGAATGAAGTTTCCTCCTACCCCGGGTTTGTTCGGGCGCCGTGACATCCGGTCCACCGAACTGGGCCAGCCCGACAGCCTGCTGCGCACCTATGCGTGGATGCAGCTGGCCCGGACCGCCGACAACCGGATCCTTGACCTTTTCCGGCAGGGCCTGATCCGCGGCACCGTCACGGGCGGCCAAGGCAACGAGGCCCTGATCGTCCCGCTGGCCCTGCTGGCCGACAAGACCGTCGACGTAGTGTCATTTTCGCACCGCGGCCTGGGCGGCCACCTGGTCTGGAGCGACCATCTCGGCGACCACCTTTGCCAATATTTCGCCAACAGCGGCAGTCCGACCAAGGGCCGCGAAGGCAACATCCACCACGGCGATCCCGTCAACCGCAGCCTGCCGATGATCTCCCATCTCGGCATCATGCTCTCGAACGTCATCGGCGGCACCGACTCCCAGCGCCGCCTTGGCCGGCCGGCCGTCGGCTTCGCGTTTTTCGGCGACGGCTCGTCCAGCACCGGTGACATCCACGAATCGCTCAACCTGGCGGCCGTGCTTTCCGTGCCGGTGGTCTTCGTGATCGAGAACAACCAATACGCCTACTCGACGCCGATCAGCGAACAGTTCATTTCGGCCAATCTCTTCGAGCGCGCCAAGGGCTACGGCCTCGAGGGCTTTGCGATGGACTGCAGCGATCCGGCGAATGTGCTGGCGGTGCTCAGCACCGCCATCGAACGCGCCCGTTCGACCGGACGGCCCCTGCTGATCGAGGCGCACACCTTCCGGCTTCGCGGTCACGCGGCCTACGACACCTGCGACTACATGAAGCCGGGCGAGGCCGAGGCCATCCTCACGCAGGATCCGCTGCCAAAATTCCGCGCGAAACTCGCCGCGGCCGGCCACGGCGCCCAGCTCGACGCCATCGACACCGAGGTTGGCAGCTTTGTCGAGGCCACCATCAAAGCCTCGCTGGCCCTCCCGCCCGTCAGCCCGGCAGGCATGCTCGACGAAGTTTTCGCCCCGCCGGCTCCGCCCATTCCCTGGCAGCCCACCCCGGCGGCCCCCGAAAACATCACCATGGCGCAGGCCCTCAACGTGGGCCTGCGCAAAATCCTGGCCGAACGCGCCGAATCCCTGGTGCTCGGGCAGGATATCGGCGCCTATGGCGGCGCGTTCAAGGTCACCGAAGGCCTCGTCGAGGATTTCGGCCGGCCGCGTGTCCTCAGCACGCCGCTCTGCGAATCTGCCAGCACCGGCTACGCGCTGGGTCTCGCCACCAATGGCCACCGCCCGGTCGAGGAGTTCCAGTTCGCCGATTTCTCCACCGATGCCACGACGCAGATCGTGCTCAACGCGGCCACCTACCATTTCCGCGCCGGCCAGAAATGTCCCGTGGTGTTCCGCTTCCCCTGTGGCGGTGGCCTGACCTTCGGTTCGTTCCACTCCCAGGAACTCGAGTCGGCCTTCCTGTCTTTTCCCGGTCTCAAGGCCCTTTACCCGTCCACTCCGCAGGACGCCTTTAACGCCCTGCTCGCGGCCTATGAGGACGACAACCCGGTCATTCTCTTTGAACACAAGGGTCTCTACCGGCGCGGCAAGCACCCCGTGAAGTGGGATCCCCACTACCGCGCCATCTGGGAGCCCGCCAAGCTTCGCACCGGCGAGCATGCCACCATCGTCACCTACGGCGAGATGGTGCTGCTGGCCGGCGAAGCCTGCGACTACCTCGCCGGCGAATACGAAAAAACCTTCGACCTCTTCGATCTCCGGGCCCTCGCGCCGCTGAAGCTCGACGCCATCAAGGCCTCGCTGGTCCGCACCGGCCGGCTCGTGGTCATCCACGAGGGCCGCCGCACCCACGGCTTCGGCGCTGAACTCGTCGCCCGCCTGACCGAGGAGCACTTCGGTTCGCTGAAGGCCGCGCCCTTGCGCATCGCCGCGCTCGATCTGCCGGTCCCCTTCGCCCCCGAGCTCGAGGCGGTCTATCGCCCCAGCAAGGACAAGATCGTCGACGCCATCGCGGCGTGGCTGGGCTGAAGAATTGCGGATTTCGGGTTGGCGATTGCGGATCGCCGACCCAAGCTCTGCGCACGTGGCCAAATCCCAGCCTAAAATCGGTAATCGAAAATCCACCATCCGCAATTCGGCATGGGCCGCCATCCGGCTGTTCGCCATGGACGTGGACGGCGTGCTGACCGATGGCACCGTGGCCATCGCCAGCGACGGCACGGAAACCAAGCAATTCTCCATCCTCGACGGCATGGGCCTTGTGCGGCTGCACAAGGCCGGGGTCGCGGTCGCCTGGATCTCCGGCCGCGCCTCCGGCGCCACGAGCGTGCGGGCCGCCGAACTCCGCGTGCCGCACGTCGTCCAAGGCCGCACCGACAAGCTCATGGCCTTGCAGGAACTGGCCAGCCAGCTCCGGCTCGCGCCCGCCCAGGTCTGCTACATGGGGGATGACGACATCGACGCCCCCGCCATCGCCTGGGCCGGCCTCGGGGTGGCCCCGCTCGGCTCCATGCCCTCCGCACTCAAGGCCGCCCGCTACGTGCCGGCCCGGTCCGCCGGCCGCGGCGCCGTGCGCGAAGTATGTGAACATATCCTGGCCAGTCGCGGTCAGTAAGCTCCCCGTGTCCGCTCTCGCCCAAAAACTCCTCCTCTGGCTGGTGCCCGCCGCGACCGCGCTGGCCGCGAACACGCAGATTTCCACGGACCGGCCGATCGTCAATTTCCGGCTGCCCTCCTTCACCCCCGAGGGCCACCGCGCGTGGCTGGTGCGCGGCTCGGAAGCGCGTTACGCCGGCGACAAACAGATCGGCATCAAGGAACTCACCCTGTCGATCTTCTCCGGCCGGGCCGATGAGAAGGTGGACACGCTGATCCTCAGCCCCATTGCGGTGGTGCACCCGGCGGAGGCGGTCATCACGGGCCCGGACACCATCCGCGTCATCAGCGACCAGTTCGAAGCCAGCGGCCTCGACTGGCGCTACGCCCAGAAGGAGAAAAAAGTTTCCATCGCCAAAAACGTCCGCGTAACTTTCCGCGCCGAATTCAAGGATTTCCTGAAATGAACCTGTGCCGTCACCTGTCCGCCTTTGCCCTCACCAGCCTGCTGCCCGCCCTCGCGCTGGCCCAGAGTGTCGCGCTCCAGTCCACCGTCATCGAAAGCGATGGCCGCGGCGAGATGATCAGCACCGACACGGAGACCACCATCACCTTCCGCGACAACGTGCGCGTCACGGGCACCAACATGAAGCTGACCTGCGACTATCTCGAGGTCATTGTGGTGCGCACCGGGGACAAGTCCGCCACTCTCGGCAAACTCGACAAATTCCGCTCCATGCTCGCCACCGGCAACGTGCGGATGATTCAAGGTGACCGGGAAGCGGCCTGCGGCCGCGCCGAGGTCCAGCCCGAGGAGGAGAAGGTCGTGCTTTCCGGCAACCCGGTGGTCGTCGACCACGACCAGAACACCCGCATCGCCGGTGAGAAGATCACCATGCTCCGGGGCCAACGCAAGGTGGAGGTCGAGAAGCCCATTCTCACCGCCCCGCCCATCAAGGATCTCGGCGTCGACAAATCGACGGCCCCGGCCGCCCCGCCGAAACAACCCTGAGCATGGAGCCGCAAAAATCCGCCATTCGCACCGAGGGGTTGGTCAAGGTTTACGGCCAGCGCTCCGTCGTGAACGGGGTCAACGTCCACGTGCAGGCCGGCGAGGTCGTCGGACTCCTCGGCCCCAACGGGGCGGGCAAGACCACGACCTTCTACATGGTGGTCGGCCTGGTGCCCGCCACCTCGGGCAGTGTTTTCATCAACGATCAGGACGCCACGCACCTCCGCATGCACCGCCGCGCGCGACTCGGCGTCGGTTACCTGCCGCAGGAGCCCTCCGTCTTCCGCAAACTCACCGTCGAGGAAAACGTTCTCGCCATCGTCGAGACCCTGCCGGTGAAGTCGGTCGACCGCCCTGCCCTCGTCAAACACCACCTGGACGAGCTCAGCCTCGGCCATCTGGCCAAGCAGAAGGCCTACACCCTCTCCGGCGGCGAACGCCGCCGCCTCGAGATCGCCCGCGCCCTCGTCACCCGTCCCAAGTTCCTGCTGATGGACGAGCCCTTTGCCGGCGTCGACCCCATCTCCGTGGCCGAGGTGCAGCGAATCATCCTGCAGTTGAAACACCGCGGCATCGGCGTGCTGATCACCGACCACAACGTCCGCGAGACGCTGCGCATCGTCGACCGTGGCTACATCATCCACAAGGGCAAGGTCATGACCGAGGGCACCGGTGACTTCCTCATCAACGATGCCCAGGCCCGCGAACTCTACCTCGGTCATGATTTTAATATGTAGGTATTCCTCTCTGTCATTCTGAACGCAGTGAAGAATCCAACCGCACGACCGCCAGCGCATATTATTCTGGATTCTTCACTGCGCTCAGAATGAAAGGAAGCGGGGATTGCCCGGCGAGTAGAAGCTTGTTGCCGGTGGTTTCTTCCCCTACTGACTAGCCGCTACTCACTTCTCGCTACTTCCGAGCCCCATGCCCACCAAAGCCATCCACGGCATCACCGTCGCGCATTTCTTCGAGACCTACCGCGAGAAGCTGCAGCTTGAACTCATCACCGGCGACGCCGGCCTGCACCGCCTGATCCGCGAGGGCTCGATCAACCGCCCGTCACTCGCGCTGACGGGCTTCTTCAAATATTTCGCGAACAAGCGCATCCAGGTCTTCGGCGCCGCCGAGATGACCTACCTCAAGACCCTTTCCCAGCGCCAGCAGATCGAGATTTTCTCCGAGATGGTGAAGCGCGGCATCCCGGCCATCGTCCTGACCCGCAACTACGTCGCGACCCACCCGCTGCTCGCCGTCTCGCAGGAGATGAACCTGCCCATCTTCCGCACACCGATGATCACGATGAATTTCGTGAATCTCGCCACCCTCTGCATCGACAACGAGTTTGCCCCTTCCAGCACCGAGCACGCCACCACCCTCGATATCAAGGGCATCGGCGTGATGATCCGCGGCGACAGCGGCATCGGCAAGTCCGAGTGCGCGCTGGCCCTGATCGAGCGCGGACACTCGCTCGTGGCCGACGATCTCACCTGCATCAAGCTGCTCGACGAACGCGAACTCTCCGCCAGCTCCCGCCCGCTCAACCGCGGCTACATGGAGTGTCGCGGCATCGGCATCATCAACATTGCTGAGATGTTCGGCGTGAAGAGCGTCCGCCTCGAAAAGCGCATCGACCTCGTCGTCTCGTTGCGCGAGTGGTCGCCCGATGTCATTGAGGAGCGCACCGGGCTGGAGGAAAATTTCTACGACATCCTCGGCGTCCGGGTGCCGCACATCGAATTCTACGTCCGCCCCGGCCGCGACATCGCGCGCCTCGTCGAAGTCGCCGCACTCGTGCAGGCCCTGAAGAACATGGGGCACGACCCCGCCAAGACCTTCAACGACCGGCTCATCGCCCACATGGCCGAGCAAAAAG
>JBKJRX010000231.1:0-3330 GCA_046593155.1 Lacunisphaera sp. | reverse complement strand
ACCCGACCTTGGTCTACGCCCGCTGCAGTGGCTGCGCTCATGCACGACTGGCTCAAGGATAAAGCAAACTGTGGCGCGCTACCCTAAAGTGTAATAGCTAAGGGCGATTGGTATAATGGGATTCATCAACGATGAATCCTTAAAGATGTGCGGCGGCTAATCGCCGCCGCAAGTTGGTCTTGGGGCCTGCTGATCGCAGGCATTTTCCGGGCTGCGATCAGCAGCCCCCATAACCAATACCGGAGCCGATCAGGCGGAGGGGTTTCCCAAAGTTTCGCCCTTTGGCGAAACCAGTTAGTGGTTAAATCTCAGCCGGGAAGTCGGCATTGACACCCGCCGAAACTCCCCGCCAATCTGCGCGTTCGGCCCCTGCAATCGTAGGCAGGACCAAACCCACATTTACCATGTCGATGTCTCCGCTCGAAGAACTCCGCCACTCGGCCTCGCACGTGCTGGCAACCGCCGTCCTCCGGCTGTTTCCGGACGCCAAACTCGACATCGGTCCACCCACGGACGCCGGTTTCTACTACGATATCGACCTCGATCACAAGCTGACCATGGAGGACCTCGTGAAACTCGAGGCCGAGATGAAGAAGATCGCCGACGAGAACCAGCGCTTCGACCGCAAGGAGGTCTCGCGCGAGGAGGCCGTCGAGATCATCAAGTCCCGCGGCCAGGAACGCTTCAAGCTCGGCCGCCTCGCCGACATTCCCGAGGGCGAAAAGATCTCCTTCTACACCAACGGCGAGTTCGCCGACCTCTGTGCCGGCACGCACATCCGCTACACGGCCAAGCTAAAGGCCTTCAAACTCCTCTCCATCGCCGGCGCCTACCACCGCGGTGACGAGACGAACAAACAGCTCCAACGCATTTACGGCACCGCTTTCCCAACCAAGGAGGAACTCGCCAACTACCTCGTGCAGCTCGAGCAAGCCAAGCTCCGCGACCACCGCAAACTCGGCCGGGAACTCAAACTGTTCCACATCGACGAGGACGTCGGCCAGGGCCTCATCCTCTGGACGCCCAACGGCTCCATCCTGCGCCAGGAACTGCAGACCTTCATCGCCGGCGAGCTCCGCAAGCAGGGCTACTCGCAGGTATTCACGCCGCACATCGGCCGCCTCTCGCTCTACAAGACCTCCGGCCACTTCCCCTACTATAAGGACTCGCAGTTCCCGCCTGTCGTCGAGCGCGACTACCTCGACCAGCTCGTCTCCTCCGGCTGCTCCTGCGCCGAGATGTCGAACCGCATCGACGCCGTCTCCACCCACCTCGCCGAGAAGGTCAACAAGCTCACCGGCAAGGAGACGATCACCAAGGATCGCGTCCTGCCCGACGACCAGCTCATCGACGGCTTCCTGCTGAAGCCGATGAACTGCCCGCACCACATCAAGATCTTCGCCTCGCAGCCGCATTCCTACCGCGACCTGCCCGTGCGTCTCGCCGAATTCGGCACCGTGTATCGCTGGGAACAGTCCGGCGAGCTCAACGGCATGACCCGCGTCCGCGGCTTCACGCAGGACGACGCCCATCTCTTCTGCACCGAGGAACAGGTCGCGAAGGAAATGATCGGCTGCCTCTCGCTCGTGAAAACCGTCCTCACCACGCTCGGCATGCAGGACTACCGCGTGCGCGTCGGCACCCGCGACCCGGACAACACCAAGTTCACCGGCGATCCCGCGAAATGGGACGTCGCCGAGGCCGCCTGCCGCGAGGCGGCCAAGACCCTGGGCGTGCCTTTCACCGAGGAGCCCGGCGAGGCCGCCTTCTACGGCCCGAAGATCGACTTCGTCATCAAGGACGTCATCGGCCGCGAGTGGCAGCTCGGCACCGTGCAGGTGGACTACGTGCTCCCCGTCCGCTTCGACCTCACCTACATCGGCGCCGACAACGCCGCGCACCGTCCCGTGATGATCCACCGCGCGCCCTTCGGCTCGATGGAGCGTTTCTGCGGCGTGCTCATCGAGCATTTCGGCGGTGACTTCCCGCTGTGGCTCGCGCCCGAGCAGGTCCGCCTCCTGCCCATTTCCGACAAGGTCATGGATTACGCGAAGACCATCTTCGACCAGTTCCTCGTGGCGGACCTCCGCGTGACGCTCGACAGCCACTCGGACAAGCTCGGCGCCAAGATCCGCCGCGCCGAGCTGGAGAAGGTGCCCTACGTGCTCGTGCTCGGCCAGAAGGAGGCGGAGGCCTTCAGTGCCTCGGTCCGCTCCCGCGCCAAGGGCGACGAGGGCGTCCACCCGGTCGCCGACCTCCTTGCCCGCTTCACCCGCGAAGTCGCCACCCGCGCCCTGCCGGAGAAGAAAGTCGTGGCGGCCGCCCCCGTGCCCAAGGCGAACTAAAGGTTCACCACAAAGACACAGAGGCACAAAGAGCATATCTAGGCTCCTCCTTTGTGTCCTCGTGCCTCTGTGGTTCAAAAATAGATGAGCGCTGAGTCCGAGATTCCTGTCTGGAAAGAAGAACTTGATGCCATCGTCGGCGCCCGCGCCCACGGTCAGACCGAGGAGATCTTTCCGCGGCTGCAGCAGCTCGATACCAGCCACCCGAACGTCGCCGAGATCAACTACCAGCTCGCGTGGACCTGCGTTGTGCTCGACCGCGCAGCGGACGCCCTGCCTTACTACGAGAAAGCTGTCGCTCTCGGCCTGCCACCCAACGAACTCTCCGGCGCGTTGATCGGGCTCGGGTCGACCCTGCGTGTGCTCGGTCAACTCGAACGTTCCGCCGAGGTGTTGCGCTCCGGTCAGGTGCAATTTCCCGACAATCCCGAGTTCGCCGTCTTCCTCAGCCTGACCCTGCACCAGCAGGGCAAGTCTGCCGATGCCTTGCGCCTCGCGCTCGACACCCTCTGCGAAACGACCGACGACCCCGGCCTGACCGCCTACCAGCGCGCCATCCGGCATGCGGCGGCCAAACTGTAGGCGGCGAACTTGCTCGTCAGCGCGCCCACTCCACCCGCCCGTTGGAGCGGGCTTGATCTCGGGAGGCCATTTTCAGCACGACTATGGCAGAGCCTCCCCCGCACCTCCTCTGGCTTTTTTTCACCAGGTAGGCCTGAACGTCACTCAGCGGGGATCAGCAGCTTATTTCATTAGTGAAACACAAGTTCATCTATGGTGTTGAACGACGCAAAACACCCGTTAGCTAAATTGTTGTCCTCTCCTCTCTCCGTTGTTCGCAACGGAGCTTCTGAGCCTAACCCCCTCCGTAAAGATCCCCGGGGCAAGCCCCGGGGCATTTGACAAGACCACCGCAACCTCATCCGCCAGTCATGCAATCCACGCTCAACCACTCTCGACCAACCAAGCCGAAGCAAGCTTCGGG
>JBKJRX010000335.1:0-6695 GCA_046593155.1 Lacunisphaera sp. | reverse complement strand
CGCGATCGACGTGGCGGCGGTGGAGGTGATGTTCAGGATGTTGGTGGTCTCTTCCTTGAATTTGGATACACCAGCGACGAGGATCAGGCGATCCTTGATGACGTCGACATTCTGTTGGAAGTAGAAGTTCGAGTATTCGCTGCGGACGCGGCTTCCAGGATTGGCCGGCACCACGTAGGAGCCGAAGGGCCGGACCGGCAGGGTGTTCACGCTAGGGTTGTCGATGGGGCGCACATTTCGGGTGACGCCCGGCCCGCCGAAATCGGTGTTCGTATAAAGCTTGGTGACCGCTTTCTGCACTGCGATCGTAAGCCCGAAAGTGCTCTGGTGCTTCATGCCACCCAGCTCATAGGTCCCGTTGGTGTCGTAGGAAAAGGAGGCGTTCTCGAGCTTCAGGTCATTGCGCCGGTTGAAGAAACTGACCGTGCGGGCGTCCCAATCGACGTTAAGGGGAAGCACCACGCTGCCGGTGCGGTGCATGTTGTTCCAGTCCAAGCCCAGCCTGCTCTCCCAGTTGCGGGAATACTGGTGCACCACATTGCCGCGAAAACCGCGATGCTCATGGGTCTCGGCCGCGCCCGGAGGCAGGAGGACACTGTTCTCCCGCCCGCCCCCGGTGAACATCCTGCCATTGGGTTGCAGCACGCCAGTGGGATTCGAGGGCCGGGTAATTTTCTGGTAGTCGTAAGCCATCATAACACTGGTCCTTTCATAATCCCACTGCAAGGAGGGGTGGAACATCGTCCGATCTTCAACCGTGTTGGTGAAATAAGCATCCCCTCGGGAGAGCCCGCCGAGCAAGCGGTAGTTGAGCTGGCCTTCGCCGATTTTTCCGATCGGGCCGGTCGTGTCGCCCACCACCCGGTAGAGGCCGTAATCCGTAATGCTGGTCTTGATCGAGCTCATGGGCTTGGCCTGGGGGCGCCGGGTGGTTTTGTTGATGACGCCGGTGAGTTGGGAATTCGGATAGAGCAAGGCGGCCGGCCCGCGGATGATCTCGATCGAATCAATGAACAGATTGTCCATGTAGACCGTGCGGCTGATCTGACCATCCACGACCGGGTAGGCCGCAGAGGCGTTGCTGCCGCGCAATTGGAAGATTTCGCCACCAAATTTCGGCACCCCGCCCACGTAAACCAGCGTCTTGGCCAGATCGAATTCACCGATATCGTCAATCAGATCCCGCGTGAGCAATGTGATCGACTGCGGGATGTCCACCAAGTTCTGGCGGGTCTTGAACGGTGTCGCACTCTTCGCGACGTAGCCAGATTCCTGAGTTGAGGTCACTGTGTAGACCGACAACTCAACGGCCTCTTTATTGTCCGCCTGCGCCGCCTCTGCGGCGGTTGGCTTTACTTGGGCAGAGGAGGGAACCACGGCGGACAAACACGCGGCAATCGCGAACAAAAAGCTTCGCGAACACTGAGCAAAACAACTTGGGGTGATCATATGGGGGCGGGGTTGGGATTTGGTGAACACTGTATACAGAGTCATACCCCTGCACGTATTGTCAATTTTTTTCCTATTCAGACTCTGACCGAACTGAGGCAAGGGGTCAGCGGACCCTCTTGACGCGGGCGCGTGTCCGCGAAACTACTTAGTATACATTATATTTTTTTATCCGCAGCGGCGGTGAAAACAAATTGCGAACAGCCCTCGCAAAGCATGGGCGGAAGCTAGCTGTTATAGGCCAATTCGTCCAAGGTGAGATCACGTGCCAAGGCCCCGGTCTCGGCCCGAGACATGGTCAGGATATTGTGGTCGATCAATTCCTGCAGATGGAATTCCATTTTCTGCTTGGCTGCGGTCGCATCGGAGCCGGCGATTGCGGCATAGATGTCATCGTGCATGGTCATGACCGCCCGGCGGCGCTTGTCGGAACTGGCCTTGGGCAGCGCCGCATGACCAGGCGCCGCAGGCGCCGTCAACACGCGATTGATAAGGTGTAGCCTCAGGATTTCTTTCTTCATCAGCTCATTTTTGGCGGCCGACATGATCGCGATATGAAACCTCGCATCCTCGCGTGCCAATTCCCCTAACACCGGTTGCTCCTGTGGAGCTCTGATAATTTGGTCGGTGAGACGCCGCATAGCCTCCAGGGCATACTGGATTTCGCGCAGATCACTGTCGGTGTGGTTGATCGCCGCTAAGCCCGCAGCATGGCTCTCCAAGGCCAACCGCATGTCGCACAGCTCCCGGAATTCCTTCATGCGAACCTGCTTAACACTGGCGCCCAAATGGGCTCGAATGGTCACCAGGCCATCGGTCTCAAGCTTGCGAAGCGCATCACGCACCGGCGTCCGGCTCACCTTGATCTCCTTGGCCAGCACCTCTGTCAGCAAGGACTTCCCCGGCGCATACTCGCCACCGAGGATTTTCTTCCGAATGTAATCATAGGCCACATCCGTATTGACACTTTTCATCTTGGCTCAGTAATACGTTTGTATACACGAAAAGCTAGTGCTAATTTTTTTGACCCTAGGTCTACTTTTACTGCGCACGGGGTTAACTCGATTTTCCTGATGAAACCCCAAAGCACTGCCAGCCTAGTCAGTAATATGAAGATTTAGTATTGCGCGCAGCCGCTCCGGAAAGATCACTTCACTATTATGTAGCTGGAGTTGAAGTGTTTTGATCAACGATATACATGTTTAGTAGCCCGCACGGCAAAGAATGGCGCGCCCCCCGCATAGCTTCAGCTGAATTAAACACGAAGCAGATCCGACATCGTCCGGCTGGCCGCGGCGATAAAATCTCCCTCGGCTTTCGGGCTGGTTTTCCTGCGGCAGGCCGCCGGCCGAGCTCCGAAAGACGTTCGAGAATTACCAACTCGGACTTTTTGGTGAGATTGGCTGAGGACTGGGTTGTTGCCGGGTATTTGCTGAAATCATCCTGGAAGAGTCAGGAACAGGCATCGCCTACGGCCAGATGACCAAGGCGACACCAGTCCGTCAGCGGATTGGGGTCGGAAACAACCGACTGGCGGAATACCTTGCCTGACCTTGGGCACCTGAATGGATTCGGGACACATCTTGTTACCAGTGGCGTTTCCTCGCCCGCGCATCGCGAAGCCACAACCTATTTTATTGTTAACTAGCCTTTCCCGCTATCATCCGCCATCCGGCCAACCGGGCCTCCCCCTCCGCCTTGAAATCTTAGCCATGTCCACCCTTCGCCCTCTCATGCTCGTCATTGGTTGCGGCTCCATCGGGGAACGCCATGTGCGCACCTTCCTCGCTACCGGCCGGGTTGGGGTCATCGCCTGCGACAATCACCCGACCATCCGGCAGGACATGGTTTCGCGCTACCAAGTGACGACGGTTCCCGACTGGCTCCCCGTGCTGGACAATCCGGCGGTCACCGGCGTCGTCATCGCCACGCCGGCACCCTGCCATGTGGAGATCGCCATCCGCTGCCTCGAGACCCGGCGGCATGTGCTGATAGAAAAACCCCTGTCTCTCAGCCTCGCCGACACAGATTTGCTGCTCGCCGCCCGTGCCCGCGCCGGCCGGTTCGCGGGCGTGGCCTACGTGCTGCGCTTTGCGCCCGCCCTGCAGGCGGCCCGGCAATTCATCCAGGCCGGCTCCTTTGGCCCGGTCCGGCATGTCGCGGTCAACACCGGCCAGCATTTTCCATTTTTCCGCCCGGCCTATCGCGAGATATATTACCGCGACCGCGCCCAGGGTGGCGGCGCCATCCAGGATGCTCTCACCCACATGGCCAACGCCGTCGAATGGGTCGTCGGCCCGACCACCCGGGTCTTTTGCGATGCCGCCCACCAAGTCCTAGAAGGGGTGACGGTCGAGGACACCGTCAACGCCACGGCCCGCAACGGCGGCGCGCTCGTCAGCTACGCCCTCACCCAGTTCCAGGCGGCCAACGACACCCGCTGGGATTTTCATGCCGAGACCGGCTCAGTGCGCGTCGAGTTGAACGCCCAGCGCTGGGGCGTGCTCGCCCGGGGCGAGACGGAGTGGCGGTGGCACGCCGCGCCCAGCGCGGAGCGCGACCAGATTTACGCCGCCCAGGCGGCCGCCTTCCTCGATGGCACCCAGGGAAAACCTAATCTGCTTTGCACCCTCGAGGAGGGCATCCAGACCCTCCGCTTCAACCTCGCCGCGCTCCGGTCGTGGAACGAGAACCGCCCCGTCAATCCATGAAGACTCCCCCTGCCAGTTCCGCGCCCGGCTTCTCCCTTACCGGCAAGATTGTCCTGCTCACCGGTGGAGCCGGACTTTACGGCCGCGGCCTGGCCTCACAGCTCGCGGAATCGGGCGCCACCCTCATCCTCGCCTCCCGCAACGTCGCCGCCCTGGAGAAAGTCGCCGCCGAGGAACGCGCCTTGGGCCGCACGGTGCATGCCCGCGCCCTCGACCAGGCCGAGGAATCGTCGATCCTCCGGCTCCGCGACCGCGTGCTGGCCGAATTCGGCCGAGTCGACGGGCTCGTCAACAACGCCGTTGCCCGCCCGATGAAGACCGCCGATGCCCCGCTGGCCGACTGGGAGGCGTCGATGAAGACCAACGCGACCGGCCTCTTTGCCATCACCCGCGCCTTTGGCGAGACCATGGCCGCGCGCGGCAGCGGCAGCATCGTCAACATCGGCTCCATCCAGGGCGTGGTGGGGCCGGACTACTCGCTTTATGAGGGACTCGATATGCACGCCATCCCCGACTATTTCTTCCACAAGGCTGGCATGGTGAACCTCAGCCGCTACTTCGCAGCACTCTACGGGCCGCGCGGCGTGCGCGTGAACTGCCTGTCGCCTGGCGGCTTTTTCAACGGCCAGCATCCCACCTTCGTCGAACGCTACGCCAAGGCCACCTTCCTCCGCCGCATGGCCGACGAAAACGATCTCGGCGGACCGGTCATCTTCCTGCTCGGAGACGCCGCCCGCTATGTCACCGGAGTCAACCTGCCCGTCGACGGCGGCTACACCGCCCGCTGATTTTCATGAAACCCTTCATCCTGCATCCTGCCACCCCGTCGGTGAGCCCGCTCAGTCTCGGTGGTTCCACCTTTGGCCGAGAAATCGACCAGACCGCGGCCTTTGCGCTGATGGATCACGCCGTGGCGCGCGGCATCACGCTCTTCGATACCGCGGCCACCTACACCGCGGGAGCCTCCGAGCAAATTGTCGGCGCCTGGCTCGCCTCACGCCGGCCGGCGGCCGGCACGCTGACGGTGGCGACGAAGATCTATCCGCCCTTCACCCCCGAGGCCATCGATCAGGCCGTGGCCACCAGCGCCGCCCGGCTCGGCGTGGAAACGATCGACCTGCTTTACCTGCACAAGTGGGATGCCGCCGCCGCCACACCCGCAGCCCTGGCCGCACTCGACCAGCTCGTCCGCTCCGGCCGGGTGCGCGCACTCGGCGTGAGCAATTTCACCCCTTCCCAGTTGCAGAACGTGTTCAAGCTTCAGACCGATCTCGGCCTCGCGCCCTTCCGCGCAATCCAGAACGTCAACAACCTTGCCGTGAGTGACGTCGACGCAGCGCTCGGGGCTCTCTGCACCGCGCAGGGAATCGCGATCATCACTTACAGCCCACTGGGTGCCGGCTTCCTCACCGGCAAACACCGCGGTGGGGTGCAGCCCGGTTCGCGCTTCGATGTCGCTCCCGGCCACCAGGCTATCTATTTTCAGCCCGGACCGGAGAAGCGCCTGGCCCGGCTCGCCGCGGTTTCCGCCCGCACGGGCCATCCGATGGCACACCTCGCGCTGGCCTGGGCGATGCACCGGCCCGGGGTCACCTCCGTGCTGATCGGCGGCCGCACCCCCGCGCATCTGGACCAAGGCTTTGCCGCCCTGGCCTTCAACGAGCCCGCGCTTTTCGCCGAATTGGAATCCGTCTGACTCCCGCCGCCGCATGAAAGCCGCGCTCCTGGGCCTCACCCATCCGCACTCGGGCATCCTCCTAACCACACTGGAGAATCTCCCGGAGATCACGAGTGTGTGCCTCTGGGATGCGGACTCGGCCGTGGCCGCAACACCAGCTCTGCCCGCCAGCCGCAAAACCCTGCCCGCCACCACTGATCTTGACGCCGTGCTGGCGCAACCTGACCTCGCCTTCGCCATCGTCTGCCTGCGCAACGACCAGGCGGCCGCCGTATCGCGGCGAGTGATCGCCGCGGGCAAACACCTGCTCGCGGAAAAACCGGTCGGCCTCACCTCGGCGGAAATCATCGACCTGCACTCAGCCGTCGCTCGCGCGGGTGTGGTGGCGAGCGTCCTCTATGCGCGGCGCACCCATCCGTGCGTCGTTGCGGCGCGGCGGCTCGCCCAGTCCGGCGCCCTCGGCTCCCTGCTCTCGCTGGAAGCGCGCTTCCTCACCACGCAGGTCAGGTTCCGCAACCCCACTTCGTGGCTGTTCCGGCGCGGGCAGTCCGGCGGCGGCATCCTGCTCTGGCTCGGCTGCCACTGCCTGGACCTGTTGCAATATGTCCCGGACGACGAAATCACGGCCGTGGGCGCGCTGCTGGCCACGCGGTCGGGCGAGGCGATCGATGTCGAGGACACGGCCGCGCTCACCCTGAAGTTCCGCTCCGGTGCCATCGGCACCTTTCACGCCGGCTACACGCTGGCCTATAGCGGAGAAGGCTACGTGAACCTCGCCGGCTATGATTCCTACCTCGGCTCCCTGCTCTCGCTGGAAGCGCGCTTCCTCACCACGCAGGTCAGGTTCCGCAACCCCA
>JBKJRX010000273.1:0-25117 GCA_046593155.1 Lacunisphaera sp. | reverse complement strand
ATAGGCCCGGCGACGGCTGAAGCTCCAGGGTATTGCACCCAAAGAAAATAAGACCGCCGGGCGATGAACACGCCCGGCGGTTACACCCACACATTTTTCCCCCACGATCAGGCGGGGAGTTTTACTCAAAAAAAACCTTAGGTGATCGCGATCTTGCGCGGCTTGGCGGCCTCGGCCTTGGGCAGCGTGAGCCGGAGAATCCCGTTCTCATAGGTCGCGGCCACTTTGTCGGTCTGCACTGCATAGGGCAGGCTGAAGCTGCGCTCAAAGGAGAGGGTCTGTTCACCCTGTTTGCGCGTGGCGCTGAGGCTGATCGTGTCTTCGAGGAGCTCGATGTTGATATCAGCCCGATCGACGCCCGGCAGCTCGGCGCTGACCTGCAGGTTGTCCTTGTCCTCATGCACGCTCACGGGAATGGATCGTGTCGCATTCGGCGCGTAGTCGGCCAACGCGGAGGCAAAGAGGGAATTGATTTCACGGTCAAAGCCGGTCCAGGGCGAACGATAGGCACTGGTGGCGAGTGGCTGGCTGTAGCGGAACAGGCTATACATGGTATGGATTGGTTGTTGGTTAAGTTTTTGAACTGCGTGCCACCCTGGTGCACCGCGCGTGCCAGAACTCGGCGTGACGCAAGGCGCCGCAAAATCGCGACTTAGCCCGCAGCCCGGCACACCTGCCGTGCAATCTTGCCCCGCAGTGTGACGGCCGAACGGGAAAGTCCGTCCCGGTGGCTTTTTTCCATGGCTTCGGGGTGGCCCGTGGCTTCTATTGCCCGTCACCCAATGACCTTCGACTTTAACACCGTCATCGAGCGCCGCGGCACCGATTCGCAGAAATGGCAGAAATATGCCGGCCGCGACATCCTGCCTCTGTGGGTGGCGGACATGGATTTCAAGTCGCCCCCTGCCATCATCTCCGCCTTGCAGGAGCGCGTGGCCACCGGCCTGTTCGGCTATGCGCGGCCCGTGAAGTCGTCGGTTGATGCCTTCGTAGACGCCCTCGAGCAGCGCTATGGTTGGAAAATCGATCCCGCCTGGCTGGTCTGGCTGCCGGGCTTGGTCGTCGGACTCAACCTCACCGCCCAGGCCTTTGCCCAGCCCGGCGAGGAAATCCTCACGCTCACGCCGGTCTATCCGCCGTTCATGAGCGCACCGAAGAACAGCGCCCGTGTTTCCACCCAGGTTCCCTATCGTCTCGATACCGCCAACCGCCGCTGGGAGATCGACTGGGAGACCTTGGAGAAAGCCGTTACGCCAAAGACCAGGCTGTTTTTCCTGTGCAATCCTCACAATCCCGTCGGCCGTGTCTGGCGGCGTGATGAACTCGTCAGGCTCGGCGAATTCTGTGTGCGCCACAATCTCGTGCTCTGCTCCGATGAGATTCATTGCGATCTCATCCTCGACTCGTGGCCGCACATTCCCACGGCGCTGCTGGGCGCAGAGGTGGCCCAGCGCACCATCACGCTCATGGCGCCGAGCAAGACTTACAACATTCCCGGTCTCGGCACTTCCATCGCCATCATCCCCGATGCCACGCTGCGCGCGCAGTTTGTCCGCGTCGCGGCCGGCGTCATGGCCGAGGTCACCGGCCTCGGCTACGTCGCCTGCGAGGTGGCCTATCGCGACTGCGAGCCGTGGCGGCAGGCGCTGCTGCAAACCCTGCGTGGCAACCGCGACTTCCTCCTGGATTACGTCGCCCGTGAACTGCCGGGCGTGAGCATTGAGGCGCCGATCGAGGCCACCTACCTCGCCTGGCTCAATGTCTCCGCCCTTCATCTTCCCGACCCCATCGCCCACTTCGAGTCCCACGGGGTGGGCCTGAGCGATGGCACCTTCTTCGGCGTGCCGCGCGGCTCACACGTCCGTCTGAACTTCGGCTGCCCCCGCGCCACGCTCACCGAGGCCTTGGCCCGGATGAAGCGCGCCGTGGCTGCGCGCTGATCTCCTCCCGCCCATGCGCATCGGGCCCTACGAGCTTAATTCGAACCTCTTCCTGTCCCCGCTGGCGGGCTACACCAACCTGCCCTTCCGGCTCGTCGTGCGCGAAATCGGCGGCGTGGACTGGACCACGACCGATCTCGTCAACGCCCGCTCGCTGCTGGAGAAAAACAAACGCGCCCTGCAGATGGTCAGCACCTGTCCGGCTGAAAAACGGCTCGCCGTCCAGCTCTTCGGCGCCGTGCCCGAGGAAATGCGCGACGCCGCCGCGATGGTCGAGTCCCTGGGCATCGCTTCGGTGGACATCAACATGGGCTGTCCGGTCAAGAAGGTCACCGGCATTGGCGGAGGCTCCGCCATGATGACCGAGCTGAACAAGACCGCGGCCTTGGTGCGCGGCATGGTGGCCGCCGTGAAGATCCCGATCACCGCTAAGATGCGGCTCGGCTGGGACGAAAACAACCTCACCGCCCCCGACCTCGCCCGGGTGCTCGAGGATGCCGGCGTCGCCGCCATCTTCGTCCACGGCCGCACGCGCGCCCAAGGCTTCAGCGGCACCGTCAACCTTGCCGGCATCCGGGCCGTCGTGCAGGCCGTGAAAAACATTCCGATCATCGGCAACGGCGATGTGACCACTTCCGAGGCCGCGAAGCACATGCTGGACGAAACCGGCTGTGCCGGCGTGAGCATCGGCCGCGGCGCGTTCTACAATCCGTGGATTTTCCGCGACACGCAGCATTACCTGAAGACCGGCGAACTCCGCCCGGAAGCCGGCTACGCCGAACGCGCCACCGTGATGCGCCGGCATTTGGAACTGATGATCGAATTCTACGGCGAGGATTTCGGCTGCCGGCTCTTCCGCAAACCCGCCGCCTGGTATGCCAAGCGCTTCGGTCCGGCGAAGGAATTCAAGAAGGGCATCACGCAGTTCGGGACGCGCGCGGAATTCGAGGCCCTGCTCACCGCCTATGAGAAATGGCGCGCGCCTTTCCTCGACGAAAACGGTGAGTTGAAAGCCCAATACCGGCCCGCCGCCATGGTCGCTTCGTTTATGCTCGATCCCGACGACCCGGCCCTGTTGCGGCGTGAATCGATCCCGGTGCCCAAGGGCCCGGTGGATGTATGGTGATTTATCTGCCCGCGAGGTTGCGAGCTTGCTCGCAACCTTGTGCGCAAGTGCGCAACCTGCCCGCCTGACCATGGCCAACGTCTCACACCTCTGGGCAATCTTTCTCGGCACCTTCATCGGCCTGCTGCCGATCATCAACCCGCTCGCGGCCGCCCCGACCTTCCTCGCCATCACCGAGGGTGACAGCCCGGCGCGCCGCCGCGAACAGGCCCGCAAAGGGTGCCTCTACATGGTGGCCATCCTTGTGTGCTTCCTCTTCGGGGGCACTTTCATCATGAGTTTCTTCGGCATCTCGATCCCCGGCCTGCGAATAGCGGGCGGCATCCTGATGACGGGCATCGGCATGGACATGCTGCTCGCGCGCAAGGCCGCCGCCAAACCCGAGGACGAGGAGGAACGGGCCGCCGCCGTGAAGAAACCCGACATTTCCTTCTCGCCCCTCGCCATGCCCATGCTGAGCGGCCCCGGTTCGATCGCCGTAACCCTGGGTTTTACCTCCCTGGCCGATGGCTGGTTCGACTACCTCGCCATCATTGCGGGCATCATCACCGTGGCCGTGCTCACCTATGTCGTGCTGCGGCTCGCCAGCCGCATCGTCGGGTTCATCGGTCCGGTGGGCGTGAGCGCCATGACGAAAATCATGGGCTTCCTCATCATGTGCATCGGCGTGCAGTTCGTGGTGAACGGCGTGCTCGGCATCGCCACCAGCCCCGAGCTCCTGCGGAGCATCAAAGCTGTGCTGGCCGCGCACTGAAGGCGATTTCCCCGGGCCCAAAGCGTTCCGGTCACGCCGGACTCTTTGCGTTTGAAACCATTCCTTCGCCACTGAATATGCCGCCCATCCTGAACGCGGCGCAATTTTACGCTTGGTTCCGTCCGATCGGCGTGGGGCAGCTCTGCTGGCTTGGCCCCGCTTCCTGCCGCGCCCATGACCCGTTTGAAATCACCACCATCGCCCGGCATCGTGGCGCTGGCGGGCGCAGGATGGCTGCTACAGCGGACGGTGCTCTCCTGACGTAGCTGGCGCTACGCCGGAGATCGCGGACTTATCGACGGCGCTCAGTTGCGCCGCTCGACGGTCGCGCCGGTCTTGTCCTTGAAGGTGAGGAGGCGGGTCTGGGCGTTGTAGCCCTCGAAGGTGATGCCGAGCTGGGGATTCACGAGATCCCCCATCTGGTAGGATGTGCCGCCGATGAACACCCGGGGATTGGCGCCGCCGCGCACGCCACTGATCTTGAGCGCCTCGACGCCGGCTTTGAACTGGACGCTGGGCGGCGGCGGCGGCTCCGGTTCCGGCACGACCGGTGCCACGACGACGGGCGCCGCGACCACGACGGGCGCGGGCGGCTCCACCGGCTTGGTCTCGACGGCCGGAGTCGTTGCGGCGGGCTCGGCGGGGGCCCCGGCCGGAGTTTCCGCCGGGGTTTCCGCCGGCGGCGTGGCTTTCACCGCGGGTTGTGCAGGCGCCGGCGCTTCCGGCGGCGGACGCGGGAAAAGAAATCCTCCGACGACCACGAGCGCCACCAACAGGGCGCCGCCACCGATGAAAATAAGTTTCTTCTTCGAACCCAGTCCCCCTTTGGTTTTGGCCGGGCCCGCTGGAGGGAATTTTCCACCGGCGGGCGGCGGGAAAGCTCCACCCGGCGGGGGTGGGAACGGCGCACTGCCGGGCGGCGGGGGAAACGGCACGCCCGAAGCCTGGTGCATCGCCGTGATTTCACCTGGTTCACCGTTTTCCCCACGATCGGTTGCCGGGGGCGGCGGAAAGGCGGGGGCTTCCACCGGCGGGGGCTCGACGGCGGGAGGCGGCGTGGCCGCGGCCTCGGCGGGCGCGGGGGTGGTCACTGCCGCTTTCGGCTTCAGGCTGAATTTTGGTTTTTCCACCGCCGGCGCCTCGGTCGTGACCGGCGGGGCGGCGACGGGCTCCGGGGGCGGCAACACCACCGCCGGTTCGGGCTCGGCGGCGGGCGCCGCTTCCTCGACCGGCGCCGGGGACAAACGCGGTTTGAGGCGAATCGCCGGAGCGGCTTCGGCCGGCGCCGATGATTCTTCCTGGGCGGGGGCCGGAGCGGCCGCGACCGGCGGCGCATCCGGGGTGGCCGGCTGTTCGGCAGCAGCGGAAGGATCGGCAGCCAGCTTGGGTTTCAGACGGAGCTTGGGTGCGTTGTCTTCGCTCATGGCTCCATGCCTAGCAGTTTCGCCCTCCCGCGGAAACAAAAAGATTGGCCCCCAGCATCAGCCTTGTGGCCGGGCCGGCCGTCCCTTACCTATAGCCCCCTATTCATGAAGCGCGTCGCGGGCAGTTATGGCGGGATCAGCACCGCCGCGGTCAAAAAGGCCACCGGCAAAACGTGGGCCCAGTGGCTGGCCCTGCTCGACCAGGCGGGCGCCCGCAAACTTCCCCACCGGGAAATCGCCCAGTTGCTCGACCGGAAGCTCCGCCTGCCGGACTGGTGGGGGCAGATGGTCGCCGTCGGTTATGAGCAGGCCCGCGGCCTCCGGGTGAAGCACCAGAAAACCGATGGCTTTGAAATCAGCGTCACCCGCACCATGGCGGCACCGGTCGACCGGGCCTTCGCCGCGTGGAAGGATCCGACCTTGCGCGAGCAATGGCTGCCGCGCACCCCGCTCACCATCCGCAAGGCCACTCCCCACAAATCCATTCGCATCCTCTGGTCAGATGCCACCTGCGTGAGCGTGAATTTCTGGCCCAAGGGTCCGTTGAAGTGCTCGGTGGTGCCGCAGCATGGCAAACTCACCACCCCGGAAGCCGCCGAGAAAATGAAGGCCTACTGGACCGGAAAACTCGAGGCTCTGCGGGTCTTTTTGGAAAAGTGAGACGCTGCCTCATTCTCTGGGCCGTCCTGGCGACGGCGCTGACCATTGTCTCCGCCCAAGAGGTGCAGCAGCATGGACTGGTCTTCGAGAAATGGGTGCGCGACACCTTTTTCGACGGCCACCTTCCAGCCAGCTATACGCACCGCTGGGATATCCCCGCGGTGGCGAACAAGGCGCACGGCGCCATTCCGGTCAACCCCAAGGCCGTCAAGCATGGCACGGCTGTGGATCTCGGCGACGCCCGCCGCCAGTATGAGATCGACGAACCCTTCCTGCTCATCATCGGCTTCTGGCAGCAGGACGGTGACGTCAAGCGCATGGTAAACATCATCGCACCGGAAATCTCACCGGAACTGTGGCGCAAGCTCTGGGGACCGGTTACCTACGCCGACTTGCTTCGCCTCGACGCGCTCATCAAGGACACCGGCCCGTCCATCGAGGAAACCCGCAAGCGCGCCCTCCGGATGAAAAACTCCCCGCCGTTCACGCAGGCCATCATCCAGGTGAATCCCAAGATCGACGCCCAGGGCCAGCGGCGCCTCCAGTGCTCGATCCGTTTCAGCGATGTGTTCAAGCACCTGGCGCCTGGCCTCGATTCCCGTCCGCAGGACCATCCCGCGCTCTTCGGCGTCGAATATCCGGGCCCCATCACGTCGAAACCGCGCGCGTTCAATCAGGACTGAGTCCGTCCGGTCATCATGTCCGCGCCAGCCCCACCCCAACTCGTCCGCGTCCTCGGGCGGTGGACGTTGGTGGCGCTCGTCATCAACGGGGTCATCGGCAGCGGCATCTTCGGCCTGCCCGACGACATCGCGCGGGAGATCGGTGCCGCGGCCCCCTGGGCCTACCTGCTCGCGGCCGTCGGCGTCGGCGCGTTGATGGGGATTTACGCCGAGCTCGGGGCGCAATCCCGCGAAGCAGGCGGTTCCTACCTGTGGGCCCGCGAGGCCTTCGGACGACACGCCGGCATTCAGATGGGCTGGTTCGTCTGGCTGACCCGCCTCGCCTCCGCCGCGGCCAACGCCAATCTCTTCGTCGTTTATCTCGGGGAATTCTGGCCGGGCGCCACCGCCGCCGGGCCCCGCGCTTTGTTGCTCACCACCATGCTGGGTGGGCTCACCCTGCTCAACTACCGCGGGGTGCGGGCCGGCGCCCGGGTCTCGAATATTTTCACGATCGCGAAGCTGCTCCCCTTGGTGCTGCTGATTGTCACCGGCCTGCTCTTCGCGCACAAGATCACGCCGGCTCCCCTGGTCCACGAACCGGGTGCGACCAACTGGCTGAATGCCTTTGTCGTGCTGCTGTTCGCCTACGGCGGGTTTGAGACCGCGATGATCCCGCTGGCCGAGGCCAAAAACCCCGCGCGGGACGTGCCCTTTGCGCTGATGACCGGCCTGATCGTGATCGCGGGGTCTTACACCCTCCTCCATTTTGTCGCCATGTGGACGGTGCCGGACCTGGCGAACAGTTCGCGGCCCCTGGCCGACGCGGCGCGCACCCTGCTCGGCGACCGTGCCGCCCAGTTTGTCTCCCTGGGTGCGATGGTCTCGACGTTCGGTTTCCTCTGCGCCCAGCTCGTCGCGGTGCCCCGCCTCACCTATGCGCTCGCCATCGGCGGGGATTTTCCCGCCGTCTTCGGGCGCGTGCACGAACGCCATCGCACACCGGGCGTCTCAATTCTTTTCTGGGGGGTGCTGGTCCTGGTGCTCGCCCTCTCCGGCAGCTTCATCTGGAACGCCGTGCTGTCCGTGGCCTCCCGGATCATTTCCTACGTCATGGTCTGCGGCGCGTTCGTGAAACTGCGCCACTCGCGGCCCGCCACCGGCACGTTCCGGCTGCCCGCCGGCCATTTCTGCGCTGCACTCGTTTTGACGTTTTGCGCCGTGCTGCTGACCCGCCTCAACGCCGACCACGGCCGCATCATCGTCGTGGTCGGGCTGATTGCCCTGGTCAACTGGCTCGTCGTCCGCCGGCGGGGTGCGGCTGGTCCGGGGATTTCACCTCCGGAATAATCATCAGCAGCGAAAAGGTGGAGCGCGCTGACCCCAGCGCACTTTCAGAGTGTCCGTTCGCAAACCAGCGTGTTGGGGTCAACCCGCTCCAACTCCAATCGCGTAGTTCCGGCTACGGGCGCGGCGTATCGGGCCGGGGACTCAGCGACGTCCACCAAACCCACGCGATCAACACCGCCTGCAGCGGCAGCCGGGCCCATAGCACCCAGGCCGGAACATTGACTCCCGGCAAGGGCGCATCATTCAGCGCGAGGTGCAGGTTGGCGGGAAAAATCGCGATCAGCAGCACTATCAGCCCCCACCCGGCCCAACGCCGGGTGGCCGGGATCAACACGCCGAGGCCACCCAGGATCTCCGCGACGCCACTTGCATAAATCAGCAGGTCAGGCGCTGGCAGCCACGGCGGCATCATCGCCCGGTAAAATTCCGGTGCCCGGAAATGATTCAGGCCGGCTCCGATGAAAAACACCGCGAGCAGCCACCGGAAGAGCGTCCGCGGGCTCACGGCCTCAGGCTGTGACCGGCGTTTTCTTCGTGCCGAAACCAAGTGCCTCGCGGAGCCAGCTCCAGGCCTTGCGCAGGCCGACGTCGCAGGTGCCGGAAATATGGTAGGTCCGGGCGAACGCCTCCTCGTGACCGACGTAGCGGGGCGGCAGCAGCAACAGGGTGCTGTTCTGGTCAGCCGCCGGATCGAAACCGAGGACTTCGGAAAAGAACAGGCCCTTGCCGACCACGAGCCCCTCACGGGGCACCACGACCGCACGCTCCGGCATCACGAGCCACGGACGGAATTTAAAGAGCAATTTGCCTTCCGCGTCCTGTTGCAGCCGGCCATAGGCCCGGATCGGGGCCTCCGCAATCTGTCGCGCCGTGAAAAGCTTGTTGCCATCCGCCAGCAACTGGAAACGGGTGCGGCGAAACGTGAAGAAGTCCCAGCTGAAAATGGAGCCGAAGATCATCAGTCGGAATGCCCAGCCCGCCAGGAAATAGGCGAGCAGGATGATGACGGCCGATAGCGTCGCCCCCACCACCGGATCAATGAAGGCCGTGCCCGCCACCAGCGAAAGCACCCCCGTGCGAATGCCCTTCAAGGCCGTGTCCAACCCGCCCCACGGGCTGATCAGAATGAGCACGTTGATGGCATGGCCGACCACCCACACGACGGCAAATACCGCGACCGACAGCGGCACCATCAGGATGGTTAGCAGCCACGACAGGTCGAATGCCGCCAGCGGGAGCATACCGAAGCCCCCGGCCAGCACCGGCGCATGTTCCAGCGCCGTGGACTTCATGATGAGTTTGGAAGTCAAGGCCACCAGCGAGGGAATCACCGCGCCGGCCGCCACCAGTCCGCTGACCTTGTTTTCCACCGTCTCGGCGATATCCAGCGGTTTTTTCATACCCGGCGGCAGCGCTGCGGCAATCGTGTCCTTGAACGCGCACACCCCCACCAGCAGCAGCGCCGGCAGCCAGAAGGAAACCTGGGCGAACCACGGCAGCCGGGCCTTTTCCTCGGGTGTGCTGGCCGCGAAATACTGGTAGGCCCCGACGCCGCCGACGCCCAGCAGGGGCGAGATGGCAATGCCCGTCACTTGGGAGGCCATGGTGGCCAGCTCCAGGCCCGGGGTCTTTTCATTCTTTTTCGGCGCCGCCGCCAGGGCCGGCGCCGCGAGGAACAAGGCACTGCACAACGCTAGGACCAGGAACACAGGGCGTTTCATGCCGCTTACCATACCCCGCTGCGGCGTTTTTTAAAGCCCACAAAAACTACGGCCCGGCTTCCTCACGGAGAGCCGGGCCGCAACACACAGAACAACAGAACTAAAGAACGAACCCCGATTTCTGGCGGCCGCCCGTCGGCCGTCAAACCAGGAGCGTGTCATCATGCGTTCTTAACCCGGCCGTAACCGGCCCGTCACAAAGGCGGCTCTGGTCCGAACCAGCCCCGGAAGAGTTTAACCACTAATGGATTCATCAAGGGATGAATCCTTCCAATTGAGCTCCGACTAACCTGTCGGCCGTAGCCTTGGCGAAGGCTGATCGTCTCCGCCTTGGGGCTTCGGGGGCCGGCTGATCGCCGGCTTGTTTTCCCCAGCCTGCGATCAGCAGGCTCCCAGACCTTGATCCGGAGCCGATGAGGCGGAGGGGACAACCAAGGTTTCGCCCCTTGGCGAAACTCATTCATGGTTACCTCAACTTCCGGGTGCCCACAAAGCTTTGCCAATCGCGCCCCGGCTTGCTCATGTCACTCCGTGCCCCTGACGAAAGCCGAGCTCACCCGCCTGCGCGACCTGCGGGACAAAAAGCACCGCGAAGCTGCGGGCGTCTTTGTCATCGAGGGCGAGAAGGTCATCGGCGAGTTGCTCGCGGCAAAATACCCGCTGCTTGAAATCTACGCGACGGAGGAATGGCTGGGTAGGGCGGGGACTCCGTCCGCGCCGCAGCGGGGAGCGGAGTCCCCGCCCTACCAGTTGACCACTGTCACCGTCGAGGAAATGGCCCGCGCCAGTCACTTTCCCACTCCCTCCACCGTGCTGGCGGTGGGCCGGATCACGCGCCCATCCCTGGTTGCCGGCGCCCTCAACCGCGGCCTGACCCTGGCCCTCGACGGCATCCAGGATCCCGGCAACGTCGGCACGCTGCTGCGACTGGCCGACTGGTTCGCCCTCCATCGCGTGGTGCTCTCGCCGGATTGCGCCGACTTGTTTTCGCAGAAGGTCATCAACGCCAGCATGGGCTCGTTTGCCCGCATGGTCGTCCACACCGCGTCGCTGGCCGATGCGCTGGCGGGTCTCACGATTCCCGTGCTCGGCTGTGAACTGGCAGGCGATGATGTGCACTCGCTCAAACCGGTGCGCGACGCCGTGATCGTCGTGGGCAGTGAGGGCCGCGGTCTCTCGCCCGCCGTGCAAGCCTTGGTAACGCAGCGCGTAACCATCCCGCGTTACGGCGGCGCCGAGTCGCTCAACGCGGCCGTGGCCGCCGCCATCGTCTGCGACAACCTGCGCCGCCTCTCCCCGTGATCGCAGGTTATTGCTGAGCGCCCCTTTATGATCATCACCCGTTCATTACTTTTGCTGCTTTCCGCTTCCTGGGTGCCACTGGCGGCGCATGAGGCTGTCCCGCACGTGCCGCCGCCCCTCTATGCCGACCAGCTGGCGCATGCACCGCGACCGCTGCCCGACCGCATCGTGCTCACCTGGCGCGGCGATCCGGCGACGACCCAGGCCGTAACCTGGCGCACCGACCCGACCATCGCGCACGCGGTCGCCGAGTTCGCCATCGCCAACGAACACGGCCGGGAACTCAAGGGCGCGTCGGTGACCGCCCGCACGGAACCGCTCACGACCGACCTGGGGGGCGCGCATTATCACACGGCCGAGTTCACCCAGCTCGCGCCCGGCACGCTCTACGCCTACCGCGTGGGTGATGGCGTAAACTGGAGCGAGTGGTTTCACTTCCGCACGGCCAGCCGCGACGCGCAGCGGTTTTCCTTCGTCTATTTCGGCGACGCCCAGAACGACATCAAGACCCACTGGTCGCGTGTCTTCCGCGAGGCGTTTCGTGAGGCGCCGCGGGCGGCGTTCACGCTCCACGCCGGCGATCTCGTCAACCATGCGCACCGCGACGCGCAGTGGGGCGAGTGGCACGGCGCGCCCGCCTGGGTGAACGCGACGGTCCCCGTCGTGCCCGTGCCCGGCAACCACGAATATGCGAAGCTCGACCCGAAGGACGAGCAAGCCCCGCGACTCCTCAGCCAGCAGTGGCGCCCGCAGTTCACGCTGCCCGAGAACGGCCCGGCGGACCTCGCCGAAACGTGCTACTGGTTCGATTATCAGGGCACCCGCATCATCGCGCTCAATTCCAACGAGCAACAGGAAGAGCAGGTCGCCTGGCTGCGCACGGTGCTGCAAAACAACCCGCAGCGGTGGACGATTCTCACCTTTCACCACCCGATCTTCTCCCCCGCCCGGAACCGCGACAACGCCCGGCTCCGCGAATTGTGGAAGCCCTTGTTCGACGAATTCCGCGTCGACCTCGTGCTCACCGGCCACGATCACACCTACGCGCGCAGCGGCGACACGACAGGCCGCGCGCGCGGCGGCACCACCAATGTCCCCAAGGGCTACAACCAGGTTTACGACCCGACGATTGGCACCGTCTACGTCGTGTCCGTCAGCGGTCCGAAGATGTATGACATTTCGAACGACAGCTGGGCCGTGCGCGCCGCCGAGGACACCCAGCTGTTCCAGGTGATCACCGTCGACGGCGGCGAGCTGCGTTTCGAGGCCCGCACCGCCACCGGCCGGCTTTACGACGCTTTCCTGCTCAAGAAACGCGAGAACTTGGCCAACGAGCTGATCGAACTGCTGCCGCCAGAGCGCCGTCGCCCGCCCGCGACCAAGCCGGCAGCGACGCCTTAAGGTGGAACGCGGCCTTACGCCGTCGCCAAGGCTAGGGCGGACAAGCCGGACGCGTTTTGTGGTAGTGGGCCAGCGAGCTTGCTCGCGCCAAATCCGCGCCTGCAAGCAGGCTGGCCCACGGCGGCTAAATACTCCCTGCCGGTAATTCAGGGATCTGCCGCGCTTTGCCGGCTGATCGTTTGTCGTGAAGTTAGTGCGGTTCACCGCACCCGGTTTGCCTCCCGAGTCGGCCCGCCCTTGACTCATTCCATGAGCATCCTCCGTCGCCTTCCTCTCCTCGCGCTCGCGAGCGCCGCCCTCGCCGCCGAACCCGGCCTGTTCGACTACGACAAGACCGCCCCGCTTGCCATCCGCGAAGTCGGCGTGGAAACGCGCGGCGAAGCCACCGTGCGCGACATCACCTTCGTGGGCGTCAAGGATCCCATCAAGGCTTACCTGGTCACGCCCGCCAAACCCGGCCCGCAGGCCGCCATTCTTTATGTGCATTGGTTCGGTGACCCCGCGACGACCAACCGCACCCAGTTCCTGAACGAGGCCGCGGCGTGGTCTCATTGTGCGTGGACACCATGCATGCGCAGGCTTTGGCGAAAATCAGGTCCGGCCCAAACCTGATCCGCCACTTTTGCGTGGACGGTAGTTTTGCCGGCGATCAGTTCAACCCGCAAATCGCTCTTGAGCAAGCCGGCGCGGCCACTCAGTCCGAGACATTTTAAACGCGGAGGGCGCGGAGACGAGGCCAGGTGAATCGGTTCTCTCTGCTCCCTCCGCGGTCTCCGCGTTTAATCATTCAGTTTTTGACCGACGGTCAGATCAACCTCCAATCATCCCCGGAACGAGCCGGTGCAGCCACTCGGTCCAAGACATCTTAACGCGGAGAACGCGAAGGACACGGAGACGAGGCCGGATGCATCGGTTTTCTCTGCGCCCTCCGCGTTTAATCAGTCATGGTTTGAGCGGCGGAATTGCCGGCGGCGGATTCAATCCAATCTTATGGGGGTGGAAACTACACACCCCGCCCTGCCGGGCACCCCTCTTCATGGAGGGGATTTTCATTGGCTTGGATTGGGTCCTTGTCGCGCCATTCAATCAAACCTGTAGCCACAAAAGAACACAGAGAACACAAAGAAACCATATCTCAGGCTCTGTGATCTTTGCGTTCTTTTGTGGCTAAAACAGGGGAATGCCTCACGGGGCTGAGGGCCCGCCTCCATATCTTGAAAATCCTCAGCCCTTCTTCCGTGCGATCCATGCGCGGACATTCTCCTCGAGCAGATCCATCGGGACGGCGCCGTCCTTCAACACGAGGTCGTGGTATTCGCGGAGGTCGAACTTCGCGCCGAGCTCCTTCTTCGCGAGCTCGCGCAATTCCAGGATCTTGAGCTGGCCGACCTTGTAGGCCGTGGCCTGGCCGGGCCAGACGATGTAGCGGTTCGTCTCGGTGAAGATGTCGCGCTCGGGGTTCGGCGTGTTTTTCCGGAAATAATCCATCGTCTGCTCGCGCGTCCATTTCTTGGCGTGGAGGCCCGTGTCCACCACGAGACGCACGGCGCGCAGCAGCTCGTCATAGAGCCGGCCGAAGTCCTGCATGGGGTCCTGATAGAAGCCGAACTCCTTCGGGAAATACTCGGCGTAAAGGGCCCAGCCCTCGACATAAGCCGTGTTGCCGCCGAATTTGCGGAAACGCGGGATGCCCGTGAGCTCCTGCGCGATGGCAATCTGCATGTGGTGGCCGGGAATGGCCTCGTGGTGCGCGAGCGTCTCCATCTCGAAGATCGGCACACCGCGCATGTCGATCGTGTTGACGTAATACGCCCCGGGCCGTGACCCGTCGGGCGCCGGCTGCTCATAGAAGGCACCCGCCGAGCCCTGCTCGCGGAATGGTTCGACCGGCTTCACGACGAGCGGCGCCTTGGGCTTGGTGATGAAGAACTCGTCGAGCCGGGCGCGCATCGTGTCGATGATCTCGGTGGCGCGCTTCATGTAGGCGGCCTTCCCCTCGGGTGTGGTGGGATAGTAGAACTTGGGATCCTCTTTGATGTATTTGAAGAAGGCCTGCAGAGCCTGTCCTGAGTCTCCCGAAGGATCGCCCTTGAAACCGACCTGCTGCATGATCGCCTCCATACCCTGATGGATGCGGGCCACCTCGCGCAGGCCGAGCGCGTGGATTTCCTCCGCGGTCAGGCGGGTCGTGGTCGAGCCGCGCAGCTGGTAGGCATAAAATTCGGCCCCCTCGGGCAGCTTCCACGCGCCGTCCTCGGTGGTGGTGCGCTTCTCATGGGTCTGCAGCAGGGCGATGAGTTTGTCGTAGGCGGGTTTGACCGTGCCGGTGAGCGCCGCCGTGGCGTCAGCGAGCAGCTGCGCTTTGGCGGCGGCGTCCGCATCCTTCAGCGCGCCGATCTTGCCCTCGATATCCTCGAGCAGTGCGCTCTTCTTGGCCGAGTTACCAAACGGCGCGCCGTTGATCACCTCGCGGCAGGAATCAGTGACCAGACCGTAAACGAAGCGCGGCGGCATGATGCCCTTGGCCGCGCGGACCTCCGCCTTTTCCATGAGCTGGTCGAGCAGGGGGCCGATGCCCCGGAGGCGGGCGATATAGGCCCGGGCGTCGCCGGCATTGTCCACGCGGTGGTAGTTGATGAGGAACGCCGGCACGTCAGAGTGCAGACCGGACATCTGGTTGAGCGGGTAGCTGTGGTAACGCCAGCGCCAGCCCTCGATCGAACGCTCGGCATCGCGCACGAACATCCGGTAACTGACCTTCGCCTGGTCGTCGAGCAGGTCAAAATTGATGAGCCGCTTCAGCTCGCCGAATTGCTTCACGCCGAGCTCGAAATCCTCCAATTCGCGGGCCTCGGAGAGGTCGTCCCACTTGTCGTAGTCGGTCTTCATGCCCAGTTGGGTCATGAACATCGGGCTGCGCGCGACGTTTTCGTCAAAGACGCGCTCGAAGAAGGCGTTGGCCTTGGTGGACTCGGCGGCGATTTCAACCGGGGAGGCGGCGTGGAGGGACCACGCAGCAAGCGCGGCGACCGCGCACGCGGTCAGGATACGGGTGCGGTTTTTCATAGGGGGAAAGGAGGTTTGCCGCGGATTCCGGCCCGGGGCAAGCCGCGAGGAATCTGGCGCGTATTTTTGGAGGACCGGCCTCCCGGAGTGATGAAACCACTAATGGATTCATCAAGGAATGAATCCTTCCAATTGAGCTCCGACTAATCGTCTCCGCCTTGGGGCTTCGGGGGCCGGCTGATCGCCGGTGGATTTTCCCCGGTCTGCGATTAGCAGACCCCCAACCCTGAACCGGAGACGATCAGTCGGAGGGGTCACACCAAGTTTCGCCTTTGGCGAAAATCATTAGTGGTTCCCAAGGTTTCGGCTGTTGGGGTATGGGCACCCCCCCCTCAATCATTCCCCGTCGTATTTCATCCCCACCGCGGCCCGCCAGCGGTCCAGCACCGCCATGTTGCCGAGCGAATCGGCGTGGCTCATGGCCGCCGACTCCCCTTCGCCGCGGGCGATGGCGTCGCCGACCGTGTCGGCTTCGATCGCATAGAGGTCGCCAATGGGCCCGCACGGGATCTCCTCGGCCGCCGCCCCGGTGCGCTGGACGATGATCCGGCCCGGCCCTTCCGCCGGATTGCCGGGATGGAACGGCGCCGCCACGTGAATGATGCCGTCGGTCCCGTAAATGCGCACCGCAATCTCCTTCGCTGTGGTGGTGCCGCACACCAGCTGCGCCAGCCCGCCGCCGGGAAACTTGAGGGTGGCCGCGGCCTGTTCGTCCACCTGGGCCAGTGGATTGATGCGCCCGGTGCCGTGAACTTCGACCGGCTCGGCAAACGGCCGGCCCGAGGCCGCACCGGCCACCAGCCGCGCGATGGACACCGGATAGCAGCCAATATCGAGGATGGCACCGCCGCCCAACGCGCGATTGTAGAGCCGCAGGGCCGGATTCACCGGCCGGTTGAAACAAAAAACCGCCGACACCAACCGCAATTCGCCGACGACCCCGTCACGCACCAACTCCACCAATCGCGAGGTCTGCGCATGGCAGCGATACATGAAGGCCTCCATCAGGAACACGCCATGCTTCCGGGCCGCCGCCACCGCCCGGACGGCATCCGCGCGGTTAAGCGCGAGCGGTTTCTCACAAAGGATGTGCTTGCCGGCCTGCGCGGCCCGGATGCACAGGTCGACATGGGAATCGTGCGGCGTGCCAATGTAGACCACCTGCACCGCGGGATCGGCCAGCAACGCCTCGTAGCTCCCGTGCGCCTTGATGCCGCCGAAGTCCGCTGCGAATTTTCCCGCCCCCTCCGGCGTGCGGCTGCCCACCGCCACGAGCCGGCCGGTGCGCGACGCCGCCAGCGCCGTGGCAAACGTGCGGGCAATGCGCCCGGTGCTCAGGATGCCCCAGTTGAGTTTGGTGGTCATCTTTCAGGATATGCTCCGCCCAGGTTTTTGTGGGCCAGCGAGCTTGCTCGCGCCATGGCTGCGCCTGCAAGCAGGCGGCCTACCGCGACTGGATTTGGCCAAGCGCATTGTTCGAATTCAGCTCAATGCGCCCACTCGTTGCGGGCATCATCCACCATCTGCTGCAACACCGGAAAGCGGATCTCCCCGTAATTAAACGCGACCCGCAGCTTGCCCTCCCGATAAACCCAGGTCGTCGGCACCCAGGTAACGGGGAGCCCCATGAAGGAATTCAGCCGGTCGGCCGCGAGTCGCGAGGGATTCGGATGAGTGAGCAGCAGCAGGTTGGGCTGCGCCCCGAGTCCAGCGGCGGCCAGGCGCGGCTGGGGGTCCTGACCCTTGTGCCAGATATTGAGGAAGACCACCTTCACTTCCGGATTCGCCGCGACGAATTTGGCCCACCCGTTCGCGGGATCGAATTCCGCCCGACAATTTGGGCACCACGGCGCCCAGAAGTGCACCACCGTGACCTGCGGGCCGGCTACCAGGTCGGCGACCTGCATTTCCAACGGATCGGCCGCGGGGGCCGCCGCCCGGAGGAGGCCCGTGGCCATCGCGAGGAAAACCCAAGCCAGTCTTTTCATGACGGACAAGATGCTCAAGTGCCCCGGGCACGCCAGCGGTTTTTGTAGCGGCGCGGATTACAAGGTAGGGCGCGGACTCCGTTCCCCGCCGCGGCGCGGAACGGAGTCCGCGCCCTACCCCGCCGTCACCGATACGGCTGGTGCAGCTCGACCGGCTGCGTCTTCTTCCGCAGCCGGAGGTTGAGCATCTCGACCCCGAAGGCGAAGGCCATGGAGAAATAAATGTAGCCCTTCGGGATATGGTGATTGAGCGACTCCGCCACCAGCATCACGCCGATCAGGATCAGGAAACTCAGGGCCAGCATCTTGAGCGTCGGGTGCCGGTTCACAAAATCACTGATTTTCCCCGCGAAGATGAGCATCACACCCAGGGCGATGACCACCGCCGCGATCATCACCCAGAGCTCTTTGACCATGCCGACCGCCGTGATGACCGAGTCGAGGGAGAAGACGATGTCGAGGATCAGGATCTGGATGATCGCAGCCTTGAAGGACGCCACCTTGCGGCCGCCCGTCGCATGGCCGTCCTCGCCCTCGAGCTTTTCGTGGACTTCGTTCACGCTCTTGCCGATCAGGAAAAGTCCGCCGATCAGGAGGATCAGGCTCTTCCCCGTCACGTCCACGTTGACCATGGGCACAACAAAGAGCACCTTGGTCAGGCTCATGACCCACGAGATGCTGCACAGCAGCAAAACCCGCGTGACGAGCGCCAGCATCAGGCCGGTTTGCCGGGCTTTGGCCTGCTGCTCCTTCGGCAGCTTGCCGGCGAGAATCGAGATGAAGATGATGTTGTCGATGCCGAGCACGATCTCGAGCGCCGTCAACGTCACGAGGCTGATCCAAATCTGGGGGTCGGTAATCCAGTCCATCCAGCCAGAAAGCCGTTTCCGGCGCCGCCGTCAACGTCGCGAAGCCTCTAATTCCGCCCGGGTATTCAACCCAGTCGCCACGCGCCACCGCCTCCCCCGCTTATTTGGCGGGAGCCGGTTTCGAGAAAAGGAGAAACAAGGCCACGGCGATAAGCACATACGGCCAGAACGGTTGCACCGCCCGCAGCGATTGCCGGACATCCGACCCGGCGAACTGCAGGCAGCCGGCAATAGCCAGGCCGGCCGCGGGCCAGAGAGCCCAGCAACAGGCCTTTTCCCGGCCAAACAGGATCCGCGAAAGCGTCGCAATGAGCAGGAACCCGCCCGCCATCGACAGCAAAAAGGCGCCGTTGCCATATTCCGCGCGCAACCGCGTGCCCACGCCGATCCCGACCAGGACACCGCCCGGGACCAACAGGCCCGGTGAGCGCACCAGGGCGGCCCACACGAGGAAGGCCACCCCCATCAGCAGCAGAAAGCTGTCCCGCCAGTTGAAAGGCAGGTGCGGACCCGCCAGGGCGGCGACGGCGACGACCAGCAACACCGCCGCCGCCGTGCGGCGGCCGCGCACGGCCTCCGCGTGGGATTTGCCTTCCGGATTCTCGTTCATCATGCGGCCAGCTTAACCGAAATATCCCGGGCCGTCATGTGCCGGAAGTCATGCCCGGGGTCACGCCCACCGGCAAGCCATCCGGGCCGGGCGGCGCAATGGCCGGATGACCGAGATTCTGGACCGTTCGGTTCCCCGGTTATTGTAGGTCGGGGTTTACCCCCGACAGGCCGCCCTCGATGTCGGGCATAAAGCCCGACCTACACTTCAACTCTCACTCTCACTTCATCACGGCGCCAGGCCCACAAACGACAGCCCGAACCGGATCCAGAAGGGTATGGTGAAGAGGGCCAGCGCCGTCGTGCCGAGGATGATTTGCACCGCCACCAGGGGTTGCCCGCCATAAATACGCGCCACTATGATGGAAACGACGGCCGAGGGCATCGCCGCCTGGATCACCAGCACCCGCTTGAGTTCCACGGAACAGGGCAGATACCGGGCGGCCAGCAGGAACACCCACGGCAGCACCCCCAATCGCAGCAGCCACGCCGTGAGCGTGACCCGCGGGTTCACGAGCTGCCTCGGGTCGTCGAGATGCGGCTGGATGCTCACCCCGGTCATAACCAGCCCGAGCGGCACGGCACACAGCGCAAAGGCATGCACCAGATTTACCACGATCACCGGCAAATGGGCGGACACGCCGGTCAGGTTGCAAATGACCGCCACCCCTAGCGCGATCACCGGGGCGTTGATCAGCTTGCGCCAGCCGGCCAGGGGCGAGAGACCGGTCACCACGAGCACACCGCCGGTCCAGATGGCCGCTTCCACGCCGACATTGTGCACGAGCAACACCGCGCGGCTTTCCGGACCAAACATGGCGTCCATCAGCGGCAGGGGCAGGTAGCCGTAATTCGTCAGTCCCACCGCCAGCGCAAATGTCCGCAGCCCGTGCCCGATGGTGAGCCCGAGCGCCCGCGCCACATACCAGCCCAGCGCCATCGACAACAGCGTCAGCCCGAAGCCGAGCAACGGAGGCAGCAGCAGGTTGCCCGGCTCCCGCAACGCCGGGTTGGTCGCCACCGATTCGAAGATGAGACACGGGAAGGTGACCTTGACGACCAGGTTGAACAGACTGGTTTCCCCCGCCTCGGTGATCCACTGCTTGTAGCGCAGCCCCGCCCCGATCGCGATCATCGCGAAGACCGGCAGGATCACCAGGAAAAGCTGGCCGTAGGACATCATGTCAGCGGACGGAACACAGGGGGCGGAGGACAGAAAAGCCAACCCAGATGCACCAGCATCTGTCATCTGTTCTCTGTCATACCCGCCATCGCCCGGCCTGCCAGCCAGCCGCCCGTCCAAGCCGCCTGGAAATTAAAACCACCGGTTAGGCCATCAACGTCGATCACCTCGCCGGCGAAATGCAGCCCGGGCACGAGCCGGCTTTCCATCGTCTTGAAGTCCACCTCGCTCAGCCGCACGCCACCGCAGGTCACGAATTCCTCCTTGAACATGCTTTTTCCAGTGACGGCGAACTCCCCCTCGCCCACCTGCGCCGCCAGCGCCCGCAAGGCGGCGCCCGGCACCGTCGCCCACGTCGCCTCCGGCTTCAACCCCGCGCCCGTGAGCAATTTTTCCCAGAGCCGCAGGGGCAGTCCGACCGGGCACCAGGTGCCGAGCTGCTTTTTGGGATTGGCGGCGCGCGCCCGCTCCAGCTCGGCGCGCAGGGTCTCGGGGTTGAACGCCGGCGCCCAGTTGACGAGCAAAGTGAACTTGTAGCCGCAATCGTGCAGCGCACGCGCCCCCCACGCCGACAACTTCAGCACCGCCGGGCCGCTCAGCCCCCAGTGGGTGATAAGCAGCGGACCGCGCTCTTTCAGCCCCTCGACCTTGCTCGGGGCCCTGAGCCCGTCGATGGGCGCCGTGCCACGCACCGCCGTGACCGCTTCCTCGACCGAGACCCCCGACAGTTCCTTGAGTCGTGGGTCGTCGATATGAAACGTGAAGAGCGAGGGCACCGGCGGCTCGATCATGTGACCCAGCTGCGCGGCGATCTCGAAGCCGGCGTTGGACCGGTTGCCCCCGGTCGCGAGCATCAGCCGGTCACAGCTCACGACCTCGCCGGTCGTGAGGGTGACTTGAAAGGTGGAACGCGCTGACCCCAGCGCGTTGGCTTTTTCCGGAAGCGCGCTGAGGTCAGCGCGCTCCACCTTTTTGATCCCCGTGCGCAACACCACCCGCACGCCCGCCTTGGCGGCGGCGCCCTGCAGGCAGTCCACGATGGTCTGCGAGCTGTCGGTGAGGGGAAACATCCGCCCATCTTCCTCGGTTTTCAGGGTCACGCCCCGCGCCTCAAACCAGTCGACGGTATCGCGCGGCTGCCAGCGATGGAAGGCGCCGAGCAATTCGCGGCCGCCGCGCGGGTAGCGCTTCACCAGCTCGCGGGGCTCGAAGCAGGCGTGGGTGACATTGCAGCGCCCGCCGCCCGAGACCTTGACCTTGGCCAGCGGATGCGCCGTGGCCTCATAAATCGTGACCGCACACTCCGGGTCGGCTTCGGCACAGGCGATGGCTGCGAAAAAACCCGCCGCCCCGCCGCCTGCGATGATAACCTGCCTTTTACCCATGGCCTGCGAGCGTGCGGCGGTCGCACCTGTTGTCCAAGTCAAACCGGTGGAGGCAGGAGTATCAGGACCTGTCCGCAAAAACCGGTTTTCCCGTGGGCCAGCGAGCTTGCTCGCGCCAAATCCGCGCCTGCAAGCAGGCAGCCTACCGTGGCTTGGTTGCACAGAATCACATTTTGCAACACGCCCTATTCCCGCCTGGACGCGCCTGCCTCGCGGGACTGATAGCCCGCCTCCAACCCAGCAAAAAAGAAAAGCGCCGCGGCCCCACGCCACGGCGCTTCCTTTGCACACTGCTACTTGTATAGCAGTAAGCTTACTTGTCGCCCGGCTTCTCGCCCTTCGCCGGACGATCCCCACCGCCGCGCCGGGCGCGCATCTCGGAAAACTTCTTCGCCTGTTCGGGCGTCAGCACCGCCGTGATGGCCTTCTGGCCTTCCTCGCGGACGGCCCGGCCTTTTTCCATGCGCTGTTCGCGCGTAAACGACTCATCCTGGCGGATCGCCCGCATTTGCTCCATCTGGTGCTTGAGGATGGGCCCGAGCTTCGCCTTCTGTTCGGCAGTCAGGCCGAGTTCCTCGGCGAGCATCTCGAGGTTCGGGCCACCGGGACCACCCGGGCCCCGCTCGCGAGGCGGATTCGGGGTCTCGGCGGACTGGGCTTTCAGCATCGGGACAGCGGCAATCGCCAGCGTCAGACAAAGGGGGATTAACTTGAGGTGGTTTTTCATGATGGATTTTTTGGGTTCGGAGGAATGACGGGCGGCCGCCAGACGGGTTACTTCAGCCTAACCAAAGAAAAGCGCCGTGGCCCCACGCCACGGCGCTTCTTTTGCACACACTGCTACCTAGCAGTAAGCTTCACCCGGATAGACGCCGTGACCCATCCGCCCGTTGCATTATTTGCCCGGAAAATTTTCGCCCGCGATGTAACCTCCTGTGCGCAACATCGTCCATGGGCCGCTTTACTCGCGCCGCGGCTTCACCCAAGGTGGCCTCCTTCCGGGTCATGAATTTTCAGCAACTCTCCGCCATCGCCGAGCAGGTCGTGTCCGCCGCCCGGCGCCGCCTGCCCGCGGCCGTGCGCACGGCGGCGGCCAACGTGCCGGTCTGCTACGAACCCCGCCCCAATGCCGCGATCCTCGCCGAGGGCTGGGAGCCGGACATTCTCGGCCTGTTTGTCGGCCATGCCCACAGGGATGAACTCGCCGAAGGTTCGCCGCTGCCACCCCAGATCCTGCTTTTCCTCGAATGTATCTGGGATTATGCGGAGGACGACGAGGCCATCTACCGCGATGAAGTCCGGCTCACCTACCTCCATGAGCTGGGCCATTACCTCGGTTGGGACGAGGATGAGATCACGCAGCGGGGCCTCGATTAGGGGTTTGCCTGATTTTGACCGCGGCATTGCCGGGCTGGAAATCCGGCCAAATCCCGGATGCGCCGCGGTCACAACGGGGCAACCTTCTTTCCGCCCAGGGGTCCCAACCATCGGCCCGGCTGGCTCGCGGACGAAGTAGGGCTTTCATTCCCCCCCTGAATCTGCATATACCCGTCTTGGAAAACAGCTTTGCGCTCCGCCGGCGCAGCCCCATTCTCCGCTCCACTCAACCATGAAGAAGTTCCTCACCGCCCTTTTCTGCGTGACCGCCCTCGCGGCCATGCTGCCCGCCGCCGGCCTGACCCGCGAAACCGTGGTCTCCCATCTCGATAGCTGCGAGGCCATCCTGCAGGAAATCCAAGGTAACGTTAAGACCGCCATCCCGGCCGACATCCTCCGGCGCGCCAAGGGCCTCGTCCTCGTCAACCAGTTCCAGGCCGGTTTTATCTTCGGCATCAAGGACGGCTACGCGGTCGCGCTGGTCCGCCGCCCGAACGGCAAGTGGTCCGTGCCCGCCTTCCTGAAGGCCGGCGAACTCAGCTTCGGTCTCCAGGCCGGCGGCAAGTCCATCAATGCGGTTTACGTCCTCATGGACGACGACACCGCCCGGCTCCTGCTGAAGAACCGCATGAACCTCGGCGCCGAGGTCAAGGTCGTCGCCGGCATCCGGGCCGCCGAGCGCGAAGCGGTCACCAAGAGCCTGCCGAGCAACGCCAATGTGCTCATCTATTCCACCACCGAGGGCTTCTATGCCGGCGCGGCGGTCAAGACCGGCTACATGTCCCCGAGCGAGGAAGCCAACCGCGTCTTCTACAACAGCAACCACCGCATGCCGGAGCTGCTCTTCAGCGACTGGGTCACCCCGCCGACCGAGGCCCGCTTCATCATGGACTACGTGACGCGGCTCACGCAGTAACCGCGCCCTCCTTTTCGTCGCCTCAACCCGTCCCGCGCCCGCGAGACGGGTTTTTTGTGGTCCGATTTGTAGGTGGCGTGCTTGCACGCCACGTTGCACGCCACGTTGCACGCCAGCGCGCAACCTACAGTGGCCCGTATTATTGATCTTATTTCCGCACTTCCCGCAGATACGCCACGAGCCTCTCCAGCACCTCCGCCGCCACGCGCGCCTGCACCTGCACCCGCGTCGCGCCGGGCATTTCCACCAAACCCGAAATCACCACCGCGCGGCCACCGCGCTTCCGGTGGCACAAGGCCCACCAGGCCGCCGGCACCTTGACGCCGTCGGCCGGGCTGGGCTCGGCGTAACCTGTCGTCGCCACCGCGAGGTCCGCCCCGAACAGCTCGCAGGCACCCTGCGCCATCTCCACCGCCACACCCTGCGACACGCAGTTCACGCGCCTGGCATGAGCCCGGTTCACGCCGAGCAACTTCACTTTCTGCGCCAGGGAATAAGCCGTGAGGCCGCCGAGGAAATAATCCGACGCCCCCGAGACCGCACCGATTCTCGCCTGCACATGCCCGCACGTCAGGCTCTCCGCCACCGCCAGCGTCAGCCGTGGCTTTTGCATCATCAGCTTCTTTATTTCAGCGTCGGGATCCATCAGCGCAGACTGACCCAATCCGTCGCGAAGAAAAGCCTGGTTTGCGCGATCAACCCCGGTGGGCCAGCGAGCTTGCTCGCGCCCCAACCGCGCCCGCCAGCGGGCCGCCTACCCCGATCCAGTCGGTCTCCCGCCCGCCAAAATCCGCCGCACCCGCCAGCGTTGGGCCTTGCCGACGATGTAGCCGGCACACTCCTTCGCCCCGCAACGGCACGGATGATCCCGCCACTCCGTATAATCGAAGCTGTAATCGTAGGTCAGCTCCTCCCCGGGCGCGAGATCGCGGAACGCCACGATCCAGATATGGCCGCGGATAACCTGCACCTCACAATTGGGCGCGCAGGAATGATTGATCAGCCGCGCCGGGTTCCACGGCACCCCACCGTCGATGTCGTGCCGCTGGTTAAGCTCGAAGATATACACGCTGCCGTCGCCACCCGCGGCCCGCCGCGCGAGCCGCCGCCCTTCGCGGCGCTCCGCCTCCGCCTTCGTGATGCGTTCGCCCACATACTCGATGATCCGCTCACCCTTGGAGAGGATGTCCCGGGCGAACAAGCCATGACCGTGCAGGCCCGACCGGCCCAATCGCACCGTGGCCGGCAATTTCGTCCGGCCGCCTCTCCTGCCCTGGGCACGCTTCACGTCTTCAATTCCAGTCCGACCGGACAATGGTCGCTGCCCATCACCTCGGGCGAGATCCACGCACGCTTCAGCGCGGGCCGCAGTTTTCCCGAGACC